>JAJTDK010000123.1 GCA_021300495.1 Limnohabitans sp.
CCCGACTGGCCTGCTAAGAGATTGGCCCATGCCTCTGCCACCGTGTTTCCAACGGGGCTGATACATCCCAGGCCCGTAACAACAACGCGGCGACGGGTCATCTCAGATCAAGCCTTTTTGCTTTGGGCGTAGTCAATGGCTGCTTTGACGGTGGTGATCTTTTCAGCGTCTTCATCTGGAATTTCAATGCCAAATTCATCTTCTAAAGCCATCACCAGTTCTACGGTGTCCAGGGAGTCTGCGCCCAGGTCAGCAACGAATGCTTTCTCGGGTGTGACTTGTGACTCTTCAACGCCGAGTTGCTCAGCAATGATTTTTTTGACACGTGCTTCGATATCGCTCATGGATTCCCTCTGAGGGTTGTAAAAAAGGAGATTTTATCAGGACATATGCATGCCGCCATTGACATGCAATTCCTGACCCGTCACGTAAGCTGCCAGCGGACTGGCCAAATAGGACACTGCATGGGCAATGTCCTCTGGTAAACCTAGTTTTCCCAATGGTATTTGAGCCATCAGGGCTTGGTGCTGCGCTTCTGGCAAAGCGGCCGTCATGTCTGTGGCAATGAAGCCTGGCGCCACACAATTGACTGTGATGTTGCGACTGCCCAGTTCTCGGGCCAAAGCGCGGGTCATGCCAGCCACACCGGCCTTGGCAGCAGCGTAATTGGCCTGCCCTGGGTTGCCAGCAGCGCCTACGACGCTGGTGATACTGATAATTCGGCCATAACGCTGTTTCATCATGGGCCTCATCACAGCGCGGCTCATGCGAAAAACAGCCTTCAAATTGGTGTCCAAAACTGCATCCCAATCGTCGTCTTTCATGCGCATGGCCAAAGTGTCACGGGTAATCCCTGCGTTGTTCACCAAAACATGCAAGCCGCCCTGTGATTTGACGATCTCATCGATCAGGGCTTCGCCTGCAGCAGCGTCATTGACATTCAAATTAGCACCACGACAACCTGAATAGGCAGCCAGCGCATCTGAAATACGGGCGGCACCTTCATCAGTGGTGGCCGTGCCAATGACTGTCAAGCCTTGTTTGGCCAACTCCAGCGCAATGGCAGCGCCAATGCCCCTAGAAGCCCCCGTGACCAGTGCAACTTGGCCTTTGAATTGTGTCGCTGTCATGCCAATGCTCCTTTGGCTTCTGCCAATGAGGCAGGGTCAAAAACGGGCAGGCCCGTCATGTCAGCATCAATTCGTTTGACCATGCCTGCCAAAACTTTGCCTGGGCCACATTCAAGAACCATAGAGATGCCTTGGGCCTTGATGGCTTGAACGCATTCCACCCAACGCACTGGGCCAAAGGCTTGTCGATACAGGGCATCGCGAATGAGATCGGCGTCGGTCTCAATGGCAACATCGATGTTGTTGACGACTTTAATTTGGGGCGCTGCAAATGGGGTGTCCGCCAATTTTTCTTTCAGCTTTTCGGCCGCAGGCTTCATGAGGCTGGAATGAAAAGGCGCTGACACAGGCAAGTTCAAAGCACGCTTGGCGCCCATGGCTTTTAAAACTTCACAGGCTTTTTCAACGGCAGCTTTGCTACCCGCAATCACAGTTTGAGCAGGATCGTTGAAATTCACAGCCTCGACGACTTCACCGCTGTCAGAAGAGAAGCTGGCTTTTGCTTGAGCACACCCTTCAATGACTTTCGCCGCATCCATTCCCAAAATAGCAGCCATAGCACCCACCCCTACAGCCACTGCATCTTGCATGGCGGCAGCACGGAATCGAACCAGGGGCGCGGCTTGGGCCAATGTCAAAACACCGGCGGCCACAAGAGCTGAATACTCACCCAATGAGTGGCCAGCAACCACGGCTGGTTGAGCTCCGCCTTCTGCCAACCAAGCTCGATAGGCTGCTATGGCAGAAACCAACATGACAGGCTGCGTATTGGTCGTTAAGCCCAAGGCCTCTTTGGGGCCGTGATGAATCAGCACTCCCAAGTCTTCGCCCATGGCATCAGAAGCTTCTTTTAAAGTTTCCACAACAGCTGGATGATCACCCCAAGCGTCCAACATGCCCACCGATTGGGAGCCTTGACCTGGAAAAACGAAAGCAAATGAACTCATGATTTCAATGCGCAGTGAATCAATATTTTAAGAGGACCGAGCCCCAAGTAAATCCACCCCCAACGCCTTCAAGCATGAGGGTTTGACCTTTGGTAATTTGTCCAGAACGCACTCCGTGATCAAGCGCCAAAGGAATTGAGGCAGCAGAAGTGTTGCCATGTTGGTCGACTGTGACAATGACTTTTTCCATTGGCATTTTGAGTTTTCGCGCAGTACTTTGCATAATTCGAATATTGGCCTGGTGGGGCACCAACCAATCAATGTCAGCGGCGCTCAAACCAGCTTTACTCAAAGATGCAAGGGCTGTTTCTTCAAGAACGCCAACAGCCAGTTTGAAGACGGCCTGTCCATCCATTTTCAAAACGGGATCACCCAAAATGGCACCGCCAGAAACGTGTCCCGGTACGCACAAAAGATCTGAATATTTGCCGTCGGCGTGAATGTCGGTTGCCAAAATACCTGGCGTGCTAGAAGCCTCCAACACAACGGCGCCAGCACCATCGCCAAACAACACGCAGGTGGTACGGTCTTTAAAATCAAGGATACGGCTAAAGACTTCTGCACCAATCACCAAGGCTCGTTTGGCCGTACCGGTTTTGATCATGGCGTCAGCCACCGTCATGGCATAAATGAAGCCACTGCAAACCGCTTGCACATCAAAAACGGGGCAACCCACAATGCCTAATTTACTTTGAAGCAAGGCGGCTGTGGAGGGAAACACCATGTCAGGGGTTGAGGTGGCCACAATGATCAGATCAATGTCAGATGGCTGGCACCCAGCGGCCTGAATGGCACGCTGCGCTGCTTGCAACCCTAAATCACTGCTGCCTACGCCTGGGTCTGCAAAATGACGGGCGCGAATACCTGTTCTTTCAACAATCCAATCGTCAGAACTTTCGACGCCTTGGGCCGCTAATTCAGCCACAAGGTCGGCATTGGTCAGTCTTCTTGGCGGCAAAAAGCTGCCTGTGCCAGAAATACGAGAATAAATGGTCATTCGATAGCGGCCGAGTTGGCTGAATTTTCAGCAAGCCCTTGTGCATTTAACAAAGGGGCTGCATGTGCAATTCGAGCAGCAACGCGACTAAGCAGTTGATGTCTTGCAGCATCATACGCTCGGTTTAAGGCGACGCCGAACGCCAGTTCATCTGCCGAACCATGGCTTTTAAAAACCAAGCCTCGCAGACCCAACAGCGCAGCGCCGTTGTAACGGCGATGATCAACTCTGTTTTTAAACGAATTTAGAACAGGATAAGCAACGATAGCAGCGATTTTGGTGAAGATGTTGAGAGAAAATTCAGATTTCAGAAATCCACCCATCATGGTGGCCAAGCCTTCACTCGCCTTCAGGGCCACATTTCCAACGAAACCATCGCACACCACAATATCGACAGTTCCCTTGAAAATATCGTTTCCTTCAACATTGCCATAAAAGTTCAAATCGCCGGAGTTACCAGCAGATCGCATTGTCTTGCAAGACAGAAACCAAAGCCGACCCCATGACAGCAAACTGCAAAAGGTGCTCTGGCGTGCAATCGACATTGGCACCCAAATCCAGCATGGTGGTACCACCACCCTTGAAATTAGGCATTTGGCCCGCAATGGCAGGCCGATCAATGCCATCCATGGTTTTAAGAACATAACGCGCAATGGCCATCAATGCGCCCGTATTCCCAGCCGATACAGCGGCATCGGCCTGGCCCGCCTTCACCAACTCGATGGCGACACGCATGGATGAGTCTTTTTTCCTGCGCAGGGCCACCTCAACAGAATCGTCCATCCCAACCACCTCAGTGGCTTCAACGATGACCGCTCGCTCGTGCTGAAATGAAGCCAGTGCGTCTGCTTGACCGACCAATTGCAAGCGCGCGTTAGGGTGGGCGTCTAAAAAATGACGACAAGCGGGCAGCGTAATGTGTGGCCCGTGATCTCCCCCCATGCAATCTACAGCAAGGGTGAAAAATTCTTTGGATGACATGATGTCAATAGACAGAAATACAAAGGCCCGAGGCTACCTTGAATGTAGCATCGGGCCTGTATTTCAAGCGTCAATTAGGCTTCTGATTTGTTCTTCAGAACTTGGCGGCCACGGTAAAAACCGTTGGGGCTAATATGGTGACGCAAATGAGTTTCGCCAGTCGTTGGCTCGACGGCGATACCTGGCACGTTCAGCGCGTTGTGCGAACGGTGCATGCCACGCTTAGAAGGTGACTTTTTATTTTGTTGAACAGCCATGATGGCTCCTTGGATGCGTTGGAAGCAGCGTTGCGCCCTGACAGGCACGAAGCCGCTGATTATAGCCCAAACTTTTCGGTCAATCCAGCGCTTTAATTTGGTTTATTCTTCAATTGGGCCAGTGTTGCAAAAGGGTTCGGTCGGGCCTCCAAAGCCTCTTCAAAGGCTTCATCAACAGCCGACATTGGCACCAAATTGGGGCATTTTTCATGCTTCGGCACAATGGGGGCAGACATGATGAGCTCGTCTTCAATGAGTTCCAAAACGTTCAATTCAGGTGTCAAAACCAGCAAATCCTCCTCGGATTCGTCGTCTTCTGCTTCTGCCGTCGCTTCATCTGTGACAAACCGAAAGGTGGCGTTGGCTTTCACAAGCAATTGAACCGGGCCCATACACCTTTGGCATTGCATGGGCAAATCTACTTCGGCTTTCAAATACATCCAAATTTGAGAATCGGCACCCGAAATTGGCACCAACTCTGCTTGAATGTCCCATGAAACCTCGGTCGGCGGTTCTGAATCTTGCAAAGAGGACTCAACAGGGCTTAAAGCCAATTCAGCCAATCTGCCAAACTGAGCCAGACTCATTTGCCCTTGCAAACCGAGGCCCTCTCTTGCAAAAGCCTTGACGTTGAGGCGATTCAAATCAATTTTTTTATCCATGCCTTCAGTGTAAGAGAATTGAGGGATGTCCAAAGACAATCCACAAACCACATTGGCCTCTTCAGGCCGCCCTCTGATCTTGGGCTCGACTTCTCGTTACCGCAAAGAATTGCTGACTAGGCTGCGAATTCCATTTGAAACTGCATCGCCAGATGTGGATGAAACGCCACACAGCAATG
>JAJTDK010000053.1 GCA_021300495.1 Limnohabitans sp.
TCATTGTCAAACTTTAATAAGAAAACGCTTCCTCTTCCTCGGTTTGTTTTCAAAATCTCAAAACAAAAAGCGTAATTGAAGGGAAGGCCACAAGCAGTGCAGTGCGCAAGAGATCGCTGAACACAAAGGGCATGATGGCTCGGTAAGTTTGCGTGATGGGTGTATCTCTGGCAAGCGAATTGATCACAAACAAGTTCATCCCAACGGGTGGCGTGATCAAACCAACCTCTACGACAATCAGCACCAGAATACCAAACCAAATGGCCAGCTCATCGGGTGGTAATCCAAAATCTAATCCCGACACAATGGGAAAGAAAACAGGGATGGTCAGCAAAATCATGGAAAGCGAATCCATGAAGCACCCTAAGATGACATAAAGAACCAAAATAGCAGTCATCACCAGCAGAGGGCTAACGCCCCAGGACGCCACTGCAGCAGCAGCCTCTTGGGGTAATTGCGACAAAGCCAAAAAGGTGTTGTACACACTCGCACCCAAAACGATCATGAAAATCATGGCTGTAGCCACAGCGGTTCCCAGCAAAGCGCTACTTAAAGTCTGCCGGTTCAAACCGCCGTTAAGCCATGCTGCGATACCAGTACCAAATGCACCAACAGCTGCACCTTCTGTGGGTGTGAAAAGGCCGCCATAAATTCCACCGACCACCAGCAAGAAAATTACCAAAACAGGCCAAACACGAACAGTAGCCTGCCAGCGTTCCTTCATGGGAGCGGGAGGTAGAGAGCCCATTTCGTGTGGACGCAAGCGTGCGTAAATTGCGATCACAATCACATAACCCACTGCGGCAAGAATTCCAGGAACGAATGCAGCCAGAAACAGCTTGGCAATATTTTGTTCAGTCAGAATGGCATAAATGACCAGAACCACTGATGGTGGAATCAAGATGCCCAGTGTGCCACCTGCAGCGAGACAAGCTGTTGAAATACCGCCAGCATAACCAGCCCGTTTTAGTTCGGGCAGAGCCACTTGGCCCATGGTGGCTGCCGTAGCTAAAGAAGAGCCGCAAATGGATCCGAAGCCAGCACATGCACCAATAGCAGCCATGGCAACGCCTCCCTTGAGGTGACCAATCCAAACCTCTGCAGCCTTGAACAAAGCCTTTGACAACCCACCCAATGCAGCAAACTGTCCCATTAGCAAAAACAAGGGAATGACCGACAGAGAGTAATTGGAGAAAGTGCTGTAAGTGACTTGTTTGAGCTGATTGATGATGGGTGTAAAACTGCCAAAGATAAAGTATGCGCCGCCCAATCCGCAGAGCATCATCGACAAGCCGATCGGAATTCGGACAAAGATCAATATCAACAATACTGGAAAGGACCAAAGTGCGAGTTCTATAGAGTTCATGAATATTTTTACTAAGTTCAGTGGCCAATGGGTCCAGAAGCGTGCAGACTTTCATCGTCCTGCACCAATCCCAGCTGCATCAAAATATGTCCAAAGTAAGTGATACAACCCAAAATTGCGCCAATCATGCAAACCGCAAAACCCCACCAAAGTGGAATCTGAAGAATGAAGGTGGTCTCTTGGTTGGTCAGTTTGTCCATCAATCCTTCCCATAAACGCCAGGTCAAGAGGAGCCAAACAGCCAACATCAGCACATCGCTGAGCAGGCGAATAAAGCGCTGCAAACCGTTAGACATGAATGAATACAGCAAGTCGACAGTAGCGTGCCCACCCTGCAAATAGCACCAAGGCATGAAAAAGAAAATGGCAATACCTACGCCTACCTCTACCAATTCGTAGTCTCCTGGCACAGGCCCAAGGCCCATACCACTAAGACTTCTTCCAATGACGCTTAGAACTACCAACAGCGTTAGCAGCGTGAGTAGCGCGCCGCCCAACAAAGCGCTCCAGCGTGCCATTCGATGAATATTTGCCATCATGAACAATGACTCCCTAATCTGTGCAGCCCAAGCCAACGTAGATAGAAAAAACCCGCCGACCAGCGGCGGGTGTGTTGTAAGCCTCTTATTAGCGGCTTGAAGTTACTTGCTGTGCTTCGCAATCAGTTCGCGCGCTTCAGACAACAATTTGTTGCCATCAATGCCTTTGGCACCAACTTCCTTGATCCAGTCATCAGCCACGACGCTGGCAGTACGGCGCCAGCGCAGAGTTTCAGCCATGTCCAATGCAACGATGTTATTGCCTGCTTTTTCTGCAATCGCACGGCCAGCCTTATCGCCTTCATCCATGGCGCGGCCAAAGGCGGCAGCAGTCTCCAGTCCGGAATTTTTGTCGATGATTTGCTTCAAGTCGGCTGGTAGCTTGTCATAAGAGGCTTTGTTCATCGACACTGCAAAAGTTGAGTTGTACAAGCCATTCGGACCAAAGAAGGTGGTGTGGTTTTTGACTAACTCGTGGACCTTTAAAGATGGACCGACTTCCCATGGGATTGTCGTCCCTTGAATCACGCCTTTGGACAGAGCCTCTGTAACAGCTGGAACGGGCATGCCTACAGGTGTGGCACCCAATTTGGTCAGCATGTTGTTAATGATGCGGGAGCCGCCACGGATTTTCATGCCTTGCAGGCTTTCGAGTCCCGTGACTGGTGTTTTGGTGTGAAAAAGACCTGGGCCGTGTGTGTGAACAGCGATCAGTTTCACATCCTTGAACTCGTCCTGTGCATTTTTCTGAACGTACTCCCACAATGCCTTGGAGGAAGCCTCGCCTGTGGTGGTTAAAAATGGGACTTCAAAAACTTCAGTCTTTGGAAAGCGTCCAGGCGTGTATCCCAAGACCGTCCAAGTAAGGTCGACCACACCGTCCTTGGCTTGGTCAAACAATTGAGGGGGTGTGCCTCCCAATTGCATGGTGTTGAAAATCTGCACTTTGATTCGGCCGCCCGATTCAGCTTCAACTTTTTTGGCCCATGGCACGATAGCCTTGGCTGGAATTGTGGCCTGCGCTGGCAGCATTTGGTGAAATCTCAGTGTGACGTTTTGAGCAAGTGCTGCGCCAGTAAAGGCGGCAAAACTCATAAAAGCCAACACTGCACGACGTGGGGTCATCTTTAACATAAGGGCCTCTTGGTTATGATTTATAAACAAATACAAGAGTTAATGCTAAACATTTTTCTTCTGTTTGGTATTGAGGCTTTACCCTTAGTAAGGACGTAAACTCCTCTGTCAAGGGGACAATTTAAAACTAGAGATTTCCTTAAAAAATTTCCTAGGCATGAACTGCATCGGAGTCACATCGACTCATGCGGTCTGAACTCGTTGTCCATGAGTCCAAAAGCTTTTATGACTGATCTAAACTTGCAAAGATGACTCAACTAAATTAAGTGTCACTGCGCCGAATTGGCAAGGCCCAGAAAACAATTAACGCCATTCAATCGCCTGGCCGCAACCCATCAAATGGCGCTCTTGCCAACCATGAGGAAGGCTACATACCCGTCTGATTTTGAAACCGGTTTAAAAGTCATAGCGTTCTTTCAATTATTTTTAAAGGTAATTTAGACAACTTGTTCAGGGGATGGCAAGCATGGGAATTGCATTTCGCTGTCGTTGATCTTTATGAGGAAAATATTTCTTAAATGGATTTTCGTTTATTGGGCTCCATAAAAACCCCTATAAAACCAAAGCACGACATTTAGAGAAGGAACTCTGCAACACGTTGAGCCTCGACTGAAGACTTTCGCCAAACCATTGAAACGTGCAAAGGTTCGTGGCTAACAATCACTGGAAGGACTGAAGTTGCATGACTACTTTGAAGTGCTGCCGATTGCGCGCAACAGGTTAAGAGATCTGTCTGAGCGACGACAGATAAGCTGTAGAAAAATGATGGTGATTCAACTGCCGGTATGGGGGGGGTCATGCCTCTTCTCAAAAAAGCTTCCATCAAACCGACTCGGGTAGTTGATTGCATGTCAGGCAGTATCCATTGCCATTTTGCCAGTTCTGCAAAATCAAGTTTTTTCTTTGAGGCCAAAGGATGCTTGCTGGATGAGACTACTGACAAGGGGGCCTCGTAAAGTAATCGTTGCGACAGATCTTCAAAGTAAGGCGCATCGACGACATGGCTAGGTAATCGACCAATCAAAATATCAATTTCACCTTGAAGCAGCATTTGCAACAAATAATCGGCCCTTCCATCAACAATGCGAGGACGCCAAACTGTTTTGCCACTGATTAATTTTTTGACGATTTCTGGCAGGACTGTGGCAGCTGTGTGAGGAAATGCGCCTATGCGAACAACGCGTTGAACAGCGCCCTGCAATGTTGACCCCATTGCGCCAACTTCACCCAGCACAGTCTGCCACCGTGGCATCAGCGCCGTGCCTTCATTGGTGAGAGCCATGCCGCGCCCCTGTCTTCTAAAAAGTTTGACGTCAAACAAAGACTCAATCTCTTTGAGCATCATGCTGGCTGCCGACTGAGTCATCGAGAGCTGCTCTGCAGTGGCCGATAAGGAACCCTGCGTTGCCAACAGGCTCAAAAATCGCAATTGTTTAACCCGCAATTGATCTAGACGAGGATTAAGCATGTAAATACTCAGTGAGTTCAGTTTATTCTTATGTTACCGCATTAATTTTTGATAATTTGCTGATGTACTCCCCCTAAAATAAATCTGTCATTAATAAATAGTGTGAACCATGCCTGCTCTATCAAAAAGACAACTCAATAGAATTTTGCTTGCAACAGCAGTTGGTGTTGCACTTGCGGCCCAAGGAGCTTTGGCACAAGACTGGCCCAGCAAGTCCATCAGCTTGGTAGTTCCATTTCCAGCCGGTGGCTCCAATGATGTGGTGGCCAGATTGGTAGGCGAAAGTGTCAGAAAGCGACTGGGGCAAGCCGTTTTGGTGGACAACAAGCCAGGTGCCAATGGTTCTTTAGGCGTTGAAACAACACTCCGCACAGCAAAAGATCAACACACTTTTTTGGTGGCCTCAGATTCGGTGTCTTTGTTGCCGCTGTTCAGAACCATGCCTTGGGACCTGACCAAAACATTCACGCCAGTTTCTGTTCTGACGTTTCAACCCATCGTGGTGGTCACGTCACCTTCCTCAGGCTTAAAAACCATTCAAGACCTGCAAGCCCGCGCCAAAGGTAAGCCAGATCAAGTGTCTTATGCCAGCTCGGGGCAAGGCTCTATTCAGCACTTGGTGGGTGAGTTGTTTGCGCAAAACTTAGGCATCAACCTGCTTCACATTCCCTACAAAGGGGGCGGCCAAGCTGTGAATGATGTGATTTCGGGCCAAGTTAACGTGGCCGTTCTGGGTGCAGCGGCTGTTTTGCCCCACATTAAATCGGGCAAATTAGTGGCCTTGGCAGTGAGCACCAAGCGCCGCTCTGCCATCTTGCCAGATACCCCCACCCTGAGTGAAAGTGGCGCGGGAGACATTGATGTTCCTCAGTGGTCAGCGCTTTTTGCGGTGGAAGGAACAGCAGCACCCGTCATTTCACAACTGCGTCGTGCTGTCGATGAGTCTTTGAATGACGCTGCGCTAAAGCAACAACTCTTTGGTCTTGCCATGGAAACTGTGGCCATGACGCCTGACGCATTTCAACAACGCATGACGCAAGACCGAGAGCGGTGGGCCAAACTAATCAAGGATCGCAAGATCGCTATGGAATGAAGATGTCATCCTCAGAAAGACAGCCCAACATCGTCCTTGTATTGGCCGACAACTTAGGCTGGGGCGAGCTAGGTTGCTACGGTGGCGGGGCCCTGCGCGGCGCACCCACGCCACGCATCGACTCGCTGGCCGATGAAGGTCTCAAGTGCCTTAACTTCAATGTCGAAAGCGACTGCGTCCCCACGCGGTCTGCACTGATGACGGGTCGACACCCCATCCGCACTGGCGCGCTTCAGTCTGTACCTGCAGGCCTGCCGCAAGGAATTCACCCTTGGGAAATAACACTGCCTCAAGTTCTGAAACAAGCAGGTTATGACACGGCCATGTTTGGCAAATGGCATTTGGGCGATCGCCCAGGCCGTTACCCAAATGACCGTGGTTTTGATGAGTGGTATGGCATTCCACGTACAAGCAACGAGACGCTGTTTACGCAATCACCAGGCTTTGATCAAACTGTGGTTGACATTCCGCAAGTGATGGAGGGCTTTGCGGGCCAGCCCGCAAAAGACGTTGCCGAATACGACCTAGAAAAACGCCGTTTGATTGACAGTGAGCTTACCGAAAAATCGATTGACTTCATGCGTCGAAAAGCAAATGGCGACAAACCATTTTTTCTGTATGTGCCCCTCACGCATTTGCATTTCCCTACCCTTGCACACCCCGACTTTGCTGGAAAAAGTGGCGTTGGCGAATTTGCAGATTCCATGATGGAGATGGACTATCGCGTTGGGGAGCTGATGGATGCTGTCAAGGCCCTTGGCATTGAAAACAACACCTTGTTCATTTTTGCCAGCGACAACGGTCCGGAGTTTAGACGCCCATGGCGCGGCACCGCTGGCCCTTGGTCGGGCACTTACCACACCGCCATGGAAGGCGGATTGCGCGTGCCTCTGATTGTTAAATGGCCTGGCCACATTGACAAAGCTCGCGTGAGCGACGACATCGTGCATGTCACCGACTTGTTTACCACCCTGATTGAAGTTGCCGGTGTAAAAACTCCCACTGACAGGCCCATTGATGGGCTTAGCCAATTGAGTTGGTGGAAAGGTCTTGTTGAAAAATCTGCGCGCGAAGGTTTTCTTTTTTATATCAAAACCGAGTTGCGCGCTGTGAAGTGGCGTCACTGGAAATTGCACTTTGTTTTTGAAAGTGAGCCCAACTCGGGTACCAAGCACCTTGAAACGCCTTGGCTTTTTAACATCAAACGCGATCCCAAAGAAGAGACCGATGCAGCCATGGAAGACGGCTGGGTGCGCGGTCCTATGCGAAAAATGATCATGGCCTTTGAGAAAACGCTAAAGGAACATCCGCCCATTGCGCCTGGGGCTTCCGACCAGACAAACCCCAATTCCATTTCAGTCAAACCCTGATATTCTATTCATAACCTACCTAGCTCTAAGGAACTTTCTCATGAAATTAAAAACCAAACTATCTCTGATTGCGGCAGCAGGCCTCACGCTCTTGGCTGCACAAAGCCAAGCGCAAGGCGTCAATGTTTATGGCCGCATGGTCATGTCTGCTAATCAGGTAGAAACTGGCACCACCAACAAGGTCAATGAGCTGCGTGACAACGCATCAAGACTTGGTTTTAGAGGTACTGAAGATTTGGGCGGCGGCATGGCAGCCCTCTATGGTCTTGAAATGGGTATCAGCGCTGACAGCGGCATTACAACTACACCCACATTCAGAAACAGCTATGTCGCCTTGCGCGGCGCGTGGGGTACCATGGCCATGGGGCGCCTTGACTCTGCCAATCCAACAGGCTCGCCCATCTACTCACAAATCACTTCACTGAGCCATTTTGCACCCAATGATGCTGGAGCTACGGCCACCAGTACCTCTATGCAAAACGCTCGCAATCGCACATCTGACAGCATTGGCTATGCAAGTCCCAAAATGGGTGATTTCATTGTTAGGGCACGCGTTTATTTTCGTGGTGCTGGGACAGTTGCACAACCTGAAGATGCTGCCAAATCTACGGACCTTGGCGTTGACTACCAATCAGGTGCAGTCAAGGCCGCTATCGGTTACAGCAAAGACACGCGGGTAGGTGGCTTGATCAACAACGACTTCAATGAAAAATGGCAGTTGGGTATCAACTTCCAAATTCAAAAAGAATGGGATGTTTATGCCATCAGTGGAACTGACACTTACAAAAACACTAGCACTACTCGCAAAGACGTTGAATATACTCAGTTGGGAACCTCTTACACCATGGGCAAGCACAAGTTTGTGTTGAATAACTTCCAACGTGATGTTCAATCGTCGCTCACTGGTGTTCGCAAGAAAAATCAATTGAGTTATCAGTATTTCTTGTCGAAGCAAACAGACCTTCAGGCCTTCATCGATAAAGACAGCGTTGACTCCAGCAAAACAAATGTTCAAGTCCGCGCTATTGGCTTAGGTATTCGTCAAAACTTCTAAGGTAGACTTTATGAAAGCGTACGGATCAATATTTGCTGCAGCACTGTTAGCGGTTTGCCACCCAGTTTTTGCACAATTTGATCCTACCAAGGTTGCGGCTGAACCCGATTTTATTTCGCGGCAGTTCACGACAACTTCAAATTTCTCGACCCCTGCATTTGCGGCGGGTCGAGAAAATTTCACGTCTTATGCTGAAGCCGTCAATTTGATCAACGCTTTGGCACAGCGGCATATCAACGCCAAGATTGAGGCTATCGGCAAGTCGCAGCAAGGCCGCCCACTTTACTTGTTGGTTTTAACCAGTCCCCGTGGGTTTAATGCCAGCCTGCCAACTTTGATGCTCATGGCACAGCAGCATGGCAATGAACCCGCTGGCGGTGAGGCCACATTGGTTCTTGCCAAAATGCTGCTAGAAGAAAAAGCTCAGTTACTCGACCGAGTCAATGTGCTGATCATGCCAAACACAAACCCCGATGCCACAGAGTTGTTCAAACGGGAAACGATCAACGGCATTGACATCAACAGGGATCACTTGTTGTTGCGTCTCCCTGAGAGTCAAGCCATTGCTGCAGCTCTCCATAAATATAACCCCCAACTGGTTCTAGATCTTCATGAATTCACCGTGGCAGGCCGATGGGTTGCCAAGTTTGGTGCGGTGATGCACAGCGATGCTTTGCTGCAGGCGGCCACAGTTGGCAACTTAAGCCCAACCGTTCAGTCTGTTCAATCACGTTACTTAAGCACCGCGCGTCAAGCACTGGAGACCAAGGGCCATCGTGTTGACGACTATCACACTTCCTCTGCAAGCGCAAAAGATCTCACCGTATCGATGGGGGGTGTTAACGTAGACACGGGTCGAAACGTGGGGGGGTTGCGAAATGCAGTCAGTCTCCTTTTAGAAACTCGAGGCGTTGGCATTGGCAAAGCCAACTTCGCCCGCCGCGTTGAATCTCATGTGATTGCTGCTACAGCCATCATTGAAGCGGCTGCCAAAGACGGGCAAAACTTAATTCAAATGCAAGAAGTGGCTGGGCGCACCACGTCCAATCTTGCATGCTCTGGCAACATTTCAGTTGTTGTCAAACACACGCCCGAGCGGCGAGCGTTGAACTTTTTAGACGCCAAGACGGGTGAAGCACGTTCCATCGATGTCGACTGGCGTTCTGCACACCAATTGAAAATTGAACGCGAAAGAACTCGCCCTTGCGGGTATCTTGTAGCTGCAGACCAAACCATTGCAATTCAACGCTTGCGTAATTTAGGCGTTCAAGTCAAAACATTGACTGCCGATGATGTTGCACAGGCGTGGGACACAGAAACTTACGTCATTGCCAATGAAGACAGCGGAAGCAGACAAGATGCCCGTGGGGCTATCTCTGACGCACAAAACGCCATTCGAATGCTCAAAGTTAGTACTACAGCAAGTCGTGTGGTTCCATCTGTCGGTGCGTTTTATGTGTCACTCAAGCAGCCACTTGCAGGTCTTGTTATTGCAGCTTTAGAACCCGACTCACAAAATAGCTTTGTAGCTAATCGATTAATGTCTTTGGAAGACGGCAAGCTAGTTCGCGTCATGAAACCTCCCACGTTGTAAGAAAGTATTTGTTTTGTCAATTCAATTCAGCACCTCTCAACGCCTATTGGCCACCAGCCTTGCTTGCTTAACTTTGACCGCTTGCGTCAATACCCCTCAACTGCCGCCAGAAAAAGCACCCCTTGCACAAGCTTGCCCTGCGGGTGTTCCTGCAGGCGCAACTTGCATGCGCGGACAAGACTCCGCGTCATCTCACTACTTAATCGTCATGCCCGCCAAATGGAGTGGTGTATTGGTTGTTCATGCGCACGGCGGCCCTAGCCTTGGTACACCCAAAACATCACGCAATGACGAAGACATTAAGCGTTGGGCCATTACGGTTCGCGAAGGACATGCGTGGGCGGGCTCGGTCTTTCGCCAGGGTGGCTTTGCTGTTACTACGGCTGCAGAAGATTCAGAACGCGTTCGACGCATTTTTGTAGACCACGTGGCCAAGCCCCGTAAAACATTGCTGCATGGCCAATCATGGGGCGCCATGGTGGCCACCCGTGCCGGCGAATTGTTTCCCAAATCATGGGACGGTATTCTGCTAACCAGCGGTGTGGTTGCAGGCCCCACCACTTATGACTTCCGCCTAGATTTGCGGGCTCTTTACCAACACCTCTGCAACAACCATCCACGCCCTACCGAGTCCAACTACTCACTGGCCATTGGTTTGCCAGCAGATTTCAAAATGACCAGCGCAGAATTGGCGCAAAGAGCCAATGAATGTCTGGGCACGGGTACACCTGCCGCTCAACGTACGCCCGCACAAGCTCAAAAGCTCAAAACCATTGTGGATGTTCTCAAAATTCCAGAGCGCTCTGTCATGAGTCACTTGAGCTGGGGCACATTTGCACTGCAAGATGTTGTTGCAAAAAATGGCGGTGTCAGTCCATTTGGCAATGCCAATGTGAAGTACAGCGGCTCATCTGACGATGTTAAATTGAACGCATCCATTCCACGTTTCCAAGCAGATCCGCAAGCCGTGGCAAGATTTGCAGCCGATGTTGATTACCAAGGCAAATTTGATGTGCCTGTTGTCAGCGGACACGGCATCGGTGACGCTACTGTGATGGTTGAAGGCCAAAGCGTTTTGCGTCAAAAAATGACAGCATCTGGCAAAGCCGATCAGCTTGTTCAAGTTTTTGTGAATTCTAGTGAGCACAGCTATTGGGGTGATGCACACTACCCACCTCTTTTCGATGCACTTTTGAACTGGGTTGAAAAAGGTCAAAAGCCAACACCACAAAGCATCTCTGACCTTTGCAAGCAACTCAGCTCAGCAAACACGTCGGAATGTAAATTTCAAACCGACTATGTCGCCAAGCCTATTTCATCACGCATTTTCCCTAGGTAAGAGACTGCTTATTACGCTCAGTGGTCTTGACTCTGTCTTCCAGTACCGCCGGTATGTTTAACTAAGCTGCTTGGTTTTAGTCATCGACCGTGCAATAAAACCTGCCGTGAGTTACAAAAAGTAGGCATGCGCTTTGGCCTAAGTTGTTGCCAGAGAACCCCTGATCTTCAGTCCGTTGCTTGGTCGTACATTTATTGGAGTTGCTTCCACATTTGCTTCCACACCTCTGTAGACCGCTTGTAACCTATTGATTTGTATAGATTTTTTTTATTGAAGCTGCTCATAATCCTTTGGTCCCAGGTAACGGGGCAAGCTTTTGTTTGCTCTCAATGCTGCCTAGCAAACAGTTTGAAATTGCGCTGTCAGTCGCTCTTTATACGGAGTGGCAATCTGTGTTGACTAGGGCTGAACATTTGCCGCCAGGAGCCAGTGCGGAAAATGCGAATGACTTTTTACGTTACTTGGCTTCGATTGCGCACTTACAAGACGTACACTTTTTGTGGCGACCATTTTTACGTGATCCAGATGACGATATGGTTTTGGAGTGTGCTGTAGCTTCAGGTAGTCAGTACATCATTACGCACAACGTAAAAGACTTTAAGCGCGCCCCGGAACTGAAGGTCAATGCCATCAGGCCGGCAGAATTTTTGACATTGCTTAGGAGTAAATCATGACAGCATTAACTGTTCGACTTCCCAATTCTGTTCATCAAAAAATACGGGAACTTGCCGAGCGTGATGAAATTTCAGTCAACCAATTCATTGCGGCTGCAGTGTCAGAGAAGATGGCTTCAGTGATGACTTTGGACTATTTAAAGCAAGAGGCTGCTAAGGGAAGCCGGAGCGACTTTGATCGCTATTTAAACTTAGTGCCAAACGTGCCTGCAGCAGCAGGTGATGAATTGCCGAATCACTGATCGTCTCTTAACAATGACGGGGGTTTTGCTTTTATTGCAATATCGATTTCAGTATTTCAGCTGCAAACTCTTCTGGAAGATCTTCAAATTCAAGATCGCTATGTTCTGCAAATTCAGTAGAAGATCTATTTTCGTCATGTTGAAAAGAAATGGATCAGCCCTCGCCAGTGTTGAGAATGGCAATTGACCAACTGGACTCCATCGTCGCGATGTCAGACGCCATCATGATTGCCCGGGGTGATCTTGGTGTAGAGCTGCCTGCTGAGCAGGGCGGGGTAAATCAATCCGATGCGATCTTCAAACCATTGATCTTCATCAATAAATAGATGTATTTGAGTTCGGCCTTTTCGCAGTCAGGCGCACCCACCTGCCGAGCCAACGCACTGGCAGGAATGTGTAAGAGCTTCCCTTCAATTTCAACTTCTACGCGGAAATAGCAGGGATTAAATTCACGAAATGCCACGACCTGACCCCAGTGGCCAATGGGCCAAGGTTTTCGGATCACAACAACTTGATCTCCTGGGCGAGCTAGGTAATTTAAGTTGTCTTCATAGGCTTGCTGAATTTCATCGCTAGATGTTTTAGCACTGGCTTTTGCAAAATCGTTGGCAAACTCTATAAATTGTTCAGCTTTCATATCCATAGGATCGGCACGAGGTGGTGTTATCTTGAGTGGCTCAGTAAATTTTTCACGCTTCATAGCTTTGATTGCGCGCAGCGACGGATTGGTGGCTGGTGTTTGAGGGAACTCGGGCCGAATCCATTGGGGTCAAGTGTGTTAGCAGTGTGACCGGTACAAACTGTAAACGTTTCCTGGTGGGCCCACCAAATTGAAAAGCCACTGATTTTTAAAGTCAGTGGCTTTTATTCTGACGACTGCTCATTACGCTGTGATCAAGGCGCCATGAACCACACCCCCCACCATATCCGCCGTCACCGCAGATAGCGTCCAGCCCAAATGGCCGTGCCCGGTGTTGTAAAACACGTTGGCTAATTTACCTCGGCCTACTCGCGGCATCATGTTGGGCATCATGGGACGCAGTCCGGCCCAGGGCACAACCTGGCGAGTGTTGATGCCTGGGAAGCACTGGTTCACCCAGGAGATAAGCGGCCGGATGCGGTCGGCGCGAATGTCTTTGTTGTAGCCATTGAATTCGGCGGTACCGGCAACGCGAAAACGATCCACTCCCAAGCGGCTGGTCACCAGCTTGGTCTCGTCGTCTAGCAGACTCACGATAGGTGCCGACGACTGGCTTTGTGCGTCGGGCAGGTTGACGGTGATGGAATAACCTTTCACTGGGTAGATGTTGACCCTGTCGCCCAGCTGCGCGGCAAAGCTGCGGCTCTGAACGCCGGCGCAAACCACCAGTCCGTCAAACTGGTGCGTAACATGGCCATCACTTTCAGCAACGGTCACTTCAGCTTTGCTGCCATCACTGTGAAGACCTAGGCGCTCAGCCGCTATCGCCATACCCTGGCATTCCCCTATGTCGGTAGACAATTACTGAAGTCTGGTGTGCCCACTAATTTGAATGGGTACATACTGGAGACATCGTTTACAGTTTGTACCGGTCACATTGTTAACACCCTAGGCCCTTCAAGAGACACCATGACACATACCCTCAAAACATCATTGGCCATCTTTTTGAGCCTTTTACTGGCTGTTCCCACATTTGCGCAGCACTCACATGGCAAGGGTTCGCTCCAACTCATTTTGAACGGCGATGTCCTGCAAGGCCAGTGGACCATGCCCATGGAAGCCTTACTCGGTTTTGAACATTTGCCCAAAACGGCGGCCCAAACAGATGCCATGAACCAGTTGCAGAAATCTTTGCAAAACGCCAGTTATTTCATTGAATTGCCAGTCGAGGCAAAGTGCCAGCAACTTGAAGTTAAGGCTGAGTCGGACATGTTTCAGGGCATCAAAGGCAAAGCGCACAGTGATTTGAACTATGCTTTTAAATACAAGTGTGCCAACCCACAAGCTTTGACTAAATTTGGTTTTCCATTTTTCAAATCGCACATCCGTTCAAACCAGTTGAAGTTGGAATGGGTGTCGCAGGGCGCCCAAAAAGCTGCAACGGTGCGTTCCAGTAAGCCATCTTTTTCGCCATGACATTAGCCGCACTTGAGTTGCAGAACATTGAGTTTTCGTGGGCTCAACAACCCAAGCCCTTGTTTGCCATTGCTGAGTTAACTTTGCAGCAAGGTGAAACTTTGTTCATTGGTGGCCCAAGTGGTTGTGGGAAAACAAGCTTGCTCAGCTTGATCACAGGCATTCAAGTACCGCAACATGGAACTTGCAAGGTATTGGGAACTGCAATGAATTTGCTGTCGCCTTCAGATCGCGATCGGTTCAGAGGCGAACATCTAGGCCTTATATTTCAGCAGTTCAATTTATTGCCATTTTTAACTGTTCAAGAAAACATTGAATTGCCCAGTAAGTTGTTTGACAGGCGGTTCAAGAAATCAACGGAACTTTTTGGCAGTGTTCAGGCACATGTAGACAGGCTTTGTGACGCACTACATTTGGAGCCGGCCTTGCGTCAACGGAGGGCCAACCTTTTGTCTGTTGGCGAGCAGCAACGAGTGGCCGCAGCCAGAGCGCTGCTAGGTTGCCCCTCATTGATTGTGGCCGACGAGCCTACCTCTGCGTTAGATGAAGAAAACAAAATAGATTTTTTGAATCTGTTGTTGTCAACAGCCAGTGCCCAAAACACCAGTGTGATCACAGTCAGCCATGACATGCGAATAGCATCTAAATTTGACCGCGTTTTTTTAATGCCGCGCCGGGAGCCTCAACATGTTTTGGCTTAATTTGGCTTGGAAGAGTGCTTGGTCTCGCAAGTACTCACTCTGCCTTGTGGCGGTGTCTGTTTGCCTATCGGTCATTATTTTGTTGGGTGTGCAGCAAATCCGCACAGATGCCAAGCAGAGCTTTTCTAATGCATTAAGTGGCGTTGATTTAGTGGTGGGGCCTCGAGGAAGCCAGACGGACTTGCTTTTGTACAGCGTGTTTCAACTGGGTGCGCCTACCCAAAATATGTCTTACACAGATTTGCAAAGAATCAATCAATTGCCGGCTGTGGCCTGGACCATACCCATTCAGCTGGGCGACTCATTTGATGGCTTTCCTGTCATGGGAACATCCATTGAGTTTTTTAAGCACTACAAATCTTCTGGCAAGGACTTGTCGTTTCAAGTGGGTCAAGCCTTTGAGGACCCGCAGGTCAATGCTGGTGCTTTGATGCAAGTGGTCATTGGTGCTGAGGTAGCTAAATCTAAAAAATTAAAACTCAATGACACATTTGCATTGACGCATGGATACAAAGCGATTGAAGAGACAGTTCATACGGACCATCCATTTAAATTGGTGGGCATCTTAAAACCCACTGGCACGCCCTTAGACAGATCGGTATTAATCAGTTTAGAAGCCTTTGAAGCGCTTCATGTTGGGTGGGGCATGGGTTTGAGGCCTTCAGCGTTTGATGCCAAACCAGATCTACAAAAGGATC
>JAJTDK010000054.1 GCA_021300495.1 Limnohabitans sp.
GACCAAAGGCGATCGGGAAATGATTGTGACCACCACCAGTGCGGCCAACCATTGTTTGTACTGTGTGGTGGCGCATGGTGCCATTTTGCGCATTTATGAAAAAAAGCCTTTGATCGCGGATCAAGTGGCCGTGAACTATCGCAAGGCCGATATTTCACCGCGTCAACGCGCCATGCTCGACTTCGCCATGAAAGTTTGCTTACACAGCGACCAAATAGAAGAAGCCGACTTTGCACCATTGCACGCACATGGTTTGGACGATGAAGATATTTGGGACATAGCCGCCATTACGGCTTTCTTTGGCTTGTCTAACCGCATGGCCAGTTTCAGCAACATGATGCCCAACCCAGAATTTTATTTAATGGGTCGCGTGCCCAAACAAAAGTAATTGAACCCATTCATTTGAACGAATTCAGAGTGTGACCAAGGCCCTGATGTGGTCGGGCAAAGACACCGCTTTTTGAAGTGGGAAATCTACCCAGATGGTGGTGGCACCCCCTGCCGCATAAATGACACCTGGCTGATTTTCAAGCTCTAGGGTGCACCAGCTTTCAAAAGTGGTACGCGCAGGGTCACTCACATACATCTTGGCCAGCACATTGCCAGGATATTCAAGTTGTTTGTAGAAATTACAAAACGCATTCACGATGACCGGCCCTTGGCCTTGAGGGTTGGGTTCACAGCCAATCGATTGAAAATAATCGATCCGGACTGTTTCTAGATACCGAAAATAAACGGTGTTGTTCACATGCCCCATTGCATCCATGTCTCCCCAGCGAATGGGAATGATCATTTCGTGAACTTTTTTCTTGATTTCAGGTATTTCAAATTTCATGTGTCTTTGTCTCTGATTTGCCGCAAGCAAATGGCGAGAATTCACCCTCTGCCCATGTTTCGATTCTGCCTGTTCCACGCTTAAAATGGGCCACGATGCCGATATTTGGCTATTCGATCCCTAACTTAATGCGAGTCTCCCCATGACACCCGAAGAGATTTTGAACACACACGGTCCCCGCGAATCGATGGAATACGACGTGGTCGTGGTGGGCGGCGGCCCTGCAGGCTTGTCCGCGGCCATTCGCTTGAAACAGTTGGCGCTAGAAAAAGGCAATGACGTTTCTGTGGTGGTTTTAGAAAAAGGCTCAGAACCTGGTGCACACATTTTGTCGGGCGCCATCATGGACCCCATCGCCTTAACAGAACTCTTTCCAAAATGGAAAGAAATGGGTGCCCCTCTGAATCAACCCGTCACAGAAGATATTTTCTTGATGACCACCGAAACGGGCGCCACTCGCGTGCCCAATTTCACCTTGCCCCCTTGCTTTCACAACGATGGCAACTACATCATCAGCTTGGGAAATTTCACGCGCTGGCTTGGGGAGCAAGCTGAGGCTTTGGGCGTTGAAATTTTTCCAGGCTTTACAGCCGCCGAAGTTTTGTACAACGACAACGGCGCCGTCAAAGGTGTGGCTACCGGCAACATGGGCGTTGGCAAAGATGGCGAGCCCACCGAAAACTTCCAATTGGGCATGGAACTGCACGCCAAGTACACTGTGTTTGCAGAAGGTGCACGTGGCCATTTGGGTAAGCAAGTCATCTCCCGCTTCAAGCTTGACGCAGGCAAGGATCCTCAAAGCTACGGCATCGGTATCAAAGAATTGTGGGAAATCGACCCCGCCCGTCACAAAGCCGGCTTGGCTTTGCACAGCGCAGGCTGGCCGTTGGATGAAAAAACCTACGGCGGCTCCTTCCTGTACCACATGGAAGACAACAAAGTGGTCGTTGGTTTTGTGGTGGGCTTGGATTACACCAACCCTTGGCTCAGCCCTTTTGAAGAATTCCAACGCTTCAAGACACACCCCAATATTCGCTGGTACTTTGAAGGCGACGAAGCCAAAGGCATTGCACCAGCCAAGCGCATTTCCTACGGTGCACGTGCAATAACGGCTGGCGGCATTTTGTCATTGCCCAAAACAGTGTTCCCTGGCGGCGCACTCATTGGCTGCGAAGCTGGCTACCTCA
This sequence comes from Limnohabitans sp., assembly GCA_021300495.1. Classification (GTDB taxonomy): domain Bacteria; phylum Pseudomonadota; class Gammaproteobacteria; order Burkholderiales; family Burkholderiaceae_C; genus Limnohabitans_A. The sequence goes on from JAJTDK010000054.1 coordinate 2,023, forward strand.
ATGCCAGCCGCATCAAAGGCAGCCACGCGGCCATTAAAACAGGCATGTTGGCGGCTGAGGCAGCTTACGACGCACTGCAAGCGGGTCGTCAACACGACGAACTCAGCGCTTATCCCGCGGCTTTCGAAAACAGCTGGTTGCACACCGAGTTGAACAAAGCCCGCAACTTCAAGCAATGGTTTAAAAAGGGCCGCACTGTGGGCACCCTCATGACTGGCGTAGAGCAGTTCTTGCTGCGCGGCCATGTGCCATGGACCATCCGCCGCACTGCGGCCGACCACACCTATTTAAAGCCCGCGGCTGAGTGCAAGCCCATTCAGTATCCAAAGCCCGATGGCAAGCTCACCTTTGACCGCTTGTCCAGCGTGTTCATCAGCAACACCAACCACGAAGAAAACCAGCCCGCTCACCTCACCTTGAAGGATGCCAGCGTGCCCGTGGGCATCAACTTGGCCAAGTTTGCTGGACCTGAGGCGCGTTACTGCCCTGCAGGCGTTTACGAGTATGTGAAAAACGAAGACCAATCCGATCGACTGCAAATCAATGCACAAAATTGTGTGCATTGCAAAACCTGCGACATCAAAGACCCCACGCAAAACATCGTCTGGGTGACGCCAGAGGGTGGCGGGGGCCCAAATTACTCAGGCATGTAAAAAGTGTCTACAGCCTTAAAGACCTGTTTATAATTTGAACGGTCAGGAGAGCGTGGTCTGTTTTCAAAACGGGCCGCCGCCGAAGGCGCAGGAAGCTGAAATGCTTCTGAACGCTCAGGTACAAAGGACTGATAAACGTTCGTGGTTTGGCCATGAACGCTTCCTCACTGGAGAGAGAGGGCGGGCCATCAGGTCGAACCTTCCACCGAAGGCGCAACCCGCAGTGATTCTTTCTGTTGAAGGGCTCACCCGGCGAATCGCTCAGGTAAAGCGGACAGCGAGGGCAACCCATGATTTAGATCATGGTTTTTCATTGCCCTTGGAGAAATCATTTGTCCGCTGACACCACTGCTTTGCTAAATACACCTCTCAATGCGCTGCATCTTGAATTGGGCGCGCGCATGGTGCCCTTTGCAGGCTACAGCATGCCAGTTCAATACCCTATGGGTTTGATGGCTGAACACATTCATACACGCTCTGAGGCTGGCTTGTTTGATGTTTCGCACATGGGGCAACTGCGATTGGTGGGCACCGATGCTGCATCAGCATTTGAATCCCTGATGCCTGTTGATGTCATCGACTTGCCAGTTGGAAAACAGCGCTACGGTTTATTGCTAACGGATGAAGGCAACATCATTGACGACTTGATGTTTGTCAACCGCGGAGCAGACATTTTTGTCATTGTGAATGGTGCTTGCAAAGTGAACGACATTGCACACATACAAGGGCGCATTGGCGCCAAGTGCCAAGTCATTCCCATGCCTGAACGGGCACTCTTGGCTTTGCAAGGGCCCAAGGCCGTTGATGTTTTATCGCGCATGGTGCCTGGGGTCGAAAAATTGGTCTTCATGACGGGTGCATCATTTGATTGGCAAAGTGCTGATCTGTTCATCACGCGCTCCGGCTACACCGGAGAAGATGGCTTTGAAATTTCTGTGCACAACGATCAAGCAGATTTATTTGCGCGTGCGTTGTTAGCTCAAGCAGAAGTCAAGCCAATTGGCTTAGGTGCACGCAACTCTTTGCGACTTGAAGCTGGCTTGTGTTTGTATGGCAACGACATTGACACCAGCACCACCCCCATTGAAGCGGGTCTCAATTGGGCCATTCAAAAAGTTCGTCGTACAGGGGGTGCGCGCGCAGGTGGGTTTCCCGGCGCAGACATTGTGTTGGGGCAATTGGATGGCAGCCGTTCCCTCACCCGCAAGCGTGTCGGACTCATTGCACAAGAGCGAGTGCCAGTGCGTGAACATGTGGAATTACAAAATACACAAGGCGTCAAAATTGGCGAGGTGTCTAGCGGTTTACTAGGGCCAAGCGCCAATGTGCCTGTGGCCATGGGCTATGTTGATGTTGCAAGTGCCAGCTTAGGCACCGTGGTGAATGCCATGGTCCGAGGTAAAGCCGTACCCATGACTGTCAGCGCTATGCCTTTTGTCCCTAATCGTTATTACCGCGGGTGAAACGTGGAAAAGAAATTGAAACAATTCAAAACAATTGTGATCTGACCCCAATTAAACAAGGAGAGAAAAATGAGTTTGAAGTACACGGAAGAGCATGAGTGGATTTTGGTGAATGGCGATGTGGCCACGGTGGGCATCACGCACCATGCGCAAGATGCGTTGGGTGATGTGGTGTTTGTTGAACTGCCTGAAGTGGGAAGCAGTTTTGAACAAAAGGCTGTGGCAGGTGTGGTGGAGTCTGTGAAGGCTGCTGCCGATGTTTACATGCCGATCAGTGGCGAAATTACGGAAGTGAATGAAGCATTGCGTGCAGATCCCGCTTTGGCCAATACCGACCCTCTGGGTGCTGGTTGGTTCTTCAAGGTCAAGTTGTCTGATGCATCGCAAGTGGATGCTTTGCTCGACGAAACTGCTTACTCAGCGTTTGCAGCGTCTCATTGAAATTTGTTTGAAGTTTTTTGCTTTTTAATTTTTTGACCAAACTTTGAGTCTGAAAGTCAAACCATGCTGATGTCCTCTGCCGCCCCCTTAACCCAACTCGAAAACGAGAGTGAGTTCATTGCACGCCACATTGGCATCACTGAAGCGGATGAAAAACACATGTTGTCGGTCATCGGCGAGGCTTCACGCCGCGCGCTCATTGACAGCATCGTGCCCGCCTCCATTGCACGCAGTCAGGCCATGAAGTTGCCTGCGCCCGTGACAGAGGCCGATGCGTTGGCTGAGCTCAAAGCCATGGCGCAGCAAAACAAAGTACTCAAGAGCTTCATTGGCCAAGGTTATTACGGCACTCACACACCCGGCGTGATTTTGCGTAACATCTTGGAAAACCCCGCTTGGTACACCGCCTACACACCCTACCAAGCCGAAATCAGCCAAGGCCGAATGGAAGCTTTGGTTAATTTCCAAACCATGATTTGCGATTTGACGGCCATGCCCATTGCCAACGCTTCCATGTTGGACGAAGCTACTGCTGCTGCCGAGGCCATGACCTTGGCCAAGCGCTCGGTCAAATCAAAAAGCAACAACATCATTGTGGCCAGTGACTGTCATCCGCAAACCATTGAAGTGATTCAAACGCGTGCAGCGCCTTTAGGCTTGAAGGTGATAGTGGGCATTGTCCCCGAGCTCATGCAACAACATGATTATTTTGCAGCGGTGGCGCAGTACCCTGCTACTTCAGGCATGACGCACGATTTGAAAGATGTCATTGCAAAAGCTCACGCTGCTCAAGCAGCCTTCATTGTGGCCGCAGATTTGCTAGCATTGACACTGCTCACACCCCCCGGTGAAATGGACGCCGACATTGTGGTGGGCACCACGCAACGCCTCGGTATGCCCATGGGCGCCGGCGGCCCACACGCCGCTTACTTGGCCTGCCGCGATGACTACAAGCGCTCTATGCCAGGCCGTTTGGTGGGTGTCAGTGTGGACGCCCATGGCAACCCGGCCTATCGTTTGGCTTTGCAAACCCGCGAGCAACACATTCGCCGCGAAAAAGCCACCTCCAACATCTGCACGGCGCAAGTTTTGCCCGCGGTGGTAGCCAGCATGTACACGGTCTATCACGGCCCTGTAGGTTTGAAGCGCATTGCCCAACGCGTGGCCAGCTTTACCGCCATCTTGTCAGAAGGCTTAGAGCAACTCGGTTGCCAACTGGCACACAAATCGGCGTTTGACACTTTGCAAATTAGCACCGGCGCACGCACCGATGCCATCCTACAAAAAGCCGTACTCAAAGGTTTGAACCTGCGCAAATTAAGCGCCGACAGCATTGGCGTGTCTTTGGACGAAACCACATCACGCGAGGACATCGAAGCACTCTGGTCTAGCTTTGCAGAAGGCGGCCAAGCCTTGCCCGACTGGACGCCTTTTGAAAAAGGTCGCGACACCCTCATTCCTGCTGGCCTGCGCCGTACCAGCACATTCCTCACACATCCAGTCTTCAATCGCTACCATTCCGAAACCGGCATGCTGCGTTATATCCGCCAATTGAGCGACAAAGATTTGGCGCTCGACAGAAGCATGATTCCGCTGGGCTCTTGCACCATGAAGCTCAATGCCACCAGCGAGATGATCCCCATCACCTGGCCCGAGTTTGCCAACATGCACCCCTTTGCTCCCGCTGACCAGCTCAAGGGCTATGCACTGCTCGATGAACAACTGCGCGAGTGGTTGTGCCAAGCTACGGGCTACGCAGGCATCAGCTTGCAACCCAACGCGGGCTCACAAGGTGAATACGCAGGTCTCTTGGTCATCAAGGCTTTTCACGAGGCCAAGGGCCAAGGCCATCGCAACATTTGCATCATTCCATCTAGCGCACACGGCACCAACCCTGCCAGCGCGCAAATGGTGGGCATGCAAGTGGTGGTCACCGCCTGCGATGCGCAAGGCAACGTCGACATGGTTGACCTCAAAGCCAAGTGTGAAGAGCACAGCGCCAACTTGGCCGCAGCCATGATCACCTACCCCAGCACGCATGGCGTGTTTGAAACGCAAGTCAAAGCACTGTGCGAATTGGTACATCAGCATGGCGGCCGTGTGTATGTAGACGGTGCCAACATGAATGCCTTGGTGGGCGTGGCCGCCCCCGGTGAATTTGGTGGCGATGTCAGTCACCTTAATTTGCACAAAACTTTTTGTATTCCTCATGGCGGTGGCGGCCCAGGTGTTGGCCCTGTTTGTGTGGTGGAAGACTTGGTGCCTTTCTTGCCAGGTCACGCCACAGGCGGCTTGAAGGTGAATGGTGTGGGCGCCGTGTCAGCCGCCCCTTTGGGCAATGCGGCCGTATTGCCCATCAGCTGGATGTATTGCCGCATGATGGGCGCCGAAGGGTTGAAGCACGCCACCGAAGCAGCCATTCTGGCAGCCAACTACATCAGCCATCGCTTGACCGATCACTACCCCACGCTGTACGCCAGCGCTGGTGAAAATGGCAAATCCGGCCATGTGGCCCATGAGTGCATTTTGGATTTGCGCGGCCTGAAAGAAACCAGCGGCGTGATGGCCGAAGACGTGGCCAAGCGTTTGATGGACTACGGGTTTCACGCACCTACCCTGTCTTTTCCCGTGGTCAACACCCTCATGGTGGAGCCTACTGAAAGCGAAACCCTTGAAGAGATTGACCGTTTCATTGATGCCATGATTGCCATACGTGAAGAGGTGCGCCTCATTGAAAACGGCGTTTGGCCGCAAGATAACAATCCTCTGAAGCATGCACCTCACACTGCCGCCAGTTTGATGGCCGCAGATTGGAATCGTCCTTATTCACGTGAGGTGGGCGCCGCGCAAGCGGGTCGTCCCTTAAGCAGCGTCAAATATTGGCCACAAGTGGGCCGCGTTGACAATGTGTACGGCGACCGCAACCTGTTCTGCAGCTGCGTACCCATGAGCGACTACGCATCATGAGCGCTTTGCAAATCAAGCGCGTCGATTATTTGGACGCGCAAGATGCGCAGGCTTTGGTCTTCTTGTTAGACGCCTACGCCCAAGACCCGATGGGTGGTGGTGAGGCCCTGAATCCAGAAAATGCGGCGCGCTTGTGCACCGACATGGCCCGCATTGCAGGCGCTGCCAGCTTCATTGCCTGGCTTGAAGCTAAACCGGTAGGCCTGATCAACTGCTTTGAAGGCTACTCCACCTTCAAGGCCAAGCCCCTGCTCAATGTGCACGACATTGCCGTTTTGTCCGGCCATCGGGGACAAGGCATTGGACAAGCCCTGCTAAATGCAGCAGAAGATTACGCCCGAGAGCGCGGATGCTGCAAGCTCACTCTCGAGGTTCTCAGTGGCAACGCTCAGGCTTTGTCCAGCTACAAACGCTTTGGGTTTACCCAATACGAACTTGCTGCTGCAGCGGGACAAGCGCAATTCATGCAAAAGTGGCTGTAAAGTCACGGGTTGAATGAAACCCAATCCGATTCGAGTCTTAAGCGTCATCCCGCCGATGACGCAACTCAACACCCCCTACCCGTCTACGGCCTACCTGACGGGCTTTTTGCGTTCCCGTGGGGTCTCTGCTGTTCAAGAAGATTTGGCACTCCAACTCGTCTTAAGTTTGTTCACAGCGCAAGGTTTAGAAGAAGTCAAGTCACGAGCACTGCTATTGCCAGAAGCTGAGCGCAGTGCCAGTGTCAATTTCTTTCTCGATTTCTTTGCGCGCTACCTTCACACCATTGAACCTACCATTGCTTTTTTACAAGGCAAGGACAGTACGCTGAGCCATCGCATTGCAGGTCGCGGTTTTTTACCAGAAGGTCCACGCTTTGCAGCATTGGATGCCTATGACGACAGTGAATCGGGCGACCCACTTTCTTGGGCTTTTGGTGCTTTAGGACAACAAGATCGTGCGCGCCACTTGGCCACTTTGTATTTGAACGATTTGGCCGATGTGCTGCGTGATGCTGTCGACTCAAGGTTTGAGTTTGTGCGCTATGGCGAATCACTGGCTGGCAGTCAAGCCACCTTTGATCCCTTGGCGGAGGCTCTCGCTGCGCCTCTCACCTTGATGGATGAAAAGCTCAAAGCTCTGACGCTTGGCGCAATTCAAAAGCACCAACCCACATTGGTTCTGCTCTCAGTACCCTTCCCCGGCGCGGTTTATGCCGCATTCAGAATTGCACAGTGCATCAAACATCACCATCCCCACATTCAGATTGCGCTGGGCGGCGGCTTTGTGAACACCGAACTGCGCGAACTGACCGAGCCCCGCGTTTTTGATTACGTTGATTACGTCACACTCGATTCAGGGGAACGGCCACTGCTGGCATTGTTGGAGCACTTAGAGGGCAAACGATCAGCATCTCGTTTGGTCAGAACCTTCATTCGCAAATCGATCGATGAAAGTCAAAGTAGCAATACAACAGACAACGCTAAGCGCGTTCAACTCATCAATTGGTCTGAGCCCGAAGTGCCTTTTGAAGAAGTGGGAACCGCCACATGGGATGGCCTGCCGTTGCAAGACTATTTGTCCTTGTTGGACATGCTCAACCCGATGCACCGCTTGTGGAGTGATGGCCGCTGGAACAAGCTCACTGTGGCACACGGTTGTTATTGGAAAAAATGCAGTTTCTGCGATGTGAGCCTTGACTACATTTCGCGCTACGAGACAGCTTCAGCGTCTTTGCTAGTCGACCGCATTGAACAGATTGTGAAAGAAACTGGGCAGACTGGTTTCCATTTTGTGGATGAAGCTGCACCGCCCAAGGCTCTCAAAGCGTTGGCTGAAGAGCTTATTCGCCGAAACGTCCACATCTCGTGGTGGGGCAATATTCGGTTTGAAAAAACCTTCACACCAGAACTGGCAGAGTTGCTGGCAGAGAGTGGTTGCATCGCCATGTCGGGTGGGCTTGAAGTGGCCTCAGACCGACTTCTCACGTTGATGAAAAAAGGAGTATCTGTTGAACAAGTAGCGCAAGTGACTAAAGGCTTTTCTGAAGCTGGCATCTTGGTACACGCCTACCTCATGTATGGCTTTCCAACTCAAACTGTGCAAGACACAGTGGACGCCCTTGAGTATGTTCGCCAACTCTTTGAAAACGGCTGCATTCAAAGTGGCTTCTTCCACCGCTTTGCTTGCACCGTTCACTCGCCAGTCGGTTTAAATCCCAAAGAATATGGCATTGAACTGATTCCTTTGCCCCCTGTGAGTTTTGGCAAAAACGACATAGGTTTCATTGACCCCACGGGCGTCGATCACGATCTCTTGGGATTGGGATTGAAAAAAGCCATCTACAACTTCATGCATGGCATTGGCCTTGAGGAAGATGTGAGAACTTGGTTTCAAGATGCTCTCAATGAACATGCTGGCGGTAAAAACCAGTCATTCAAAATTCCGAAAAGTAAAGTGCCAAGGCACACCATTGAAAAAGCACTCCAACGATAAAGGAGACTTTCATGCAATCGCAAGGTGCACCTCAGTCCGCTGCTTGGCTAAGTGTCAAAGCCGTGCAGACTGCATGCCATCAAGGACTTGGGTAAATTTTGAATGAAATCATTTTGCCGGCTGCGTTGACTTTGGCCAACACCATATCGCCAGATCCTACATTTTCACCCGTGAACGCTGCAATGTTCACATGGTGAGTGACCAGAATCAAGGCCTTGTCGCCTTTGATCTTCAACTGGTTGCCAATGAATTTTTGCAAATTCAAATTGCTTTGGGACCCTTGCCGCATGTCGTCAAAAAAAGAATTCAAAGACGGCTCCAACACAGGCAAGCCGAATGCCAAATTTTCTGCAGTCTCTTTGCAACGACACCAAGCACTCGTAAAGACGAAGGCATCGCTCACCCCCTGCGCCCTCAACCACTGACCTGTTTTTTGCGCTTGCGCACGGCCTGTGGCGTCTAGATTTCGCTGCGACTTGCAATCTTGAAGTTTGTAACCTGCAGGGTCGCCAATGCCAGGCGCAACGGCGTGCCGCATTAGCAAAACATGATCAGGTCTTTTGAGCAGTTCAGACAATTCACTGGCGCACACTTGAAAGCTGCCTACCAAGCCAAAAGCCACCCACAACAGCTTTATCAAGCTCTTCTTGAGCGTCTTCATCATTGGGTATCTGCCGATGAAGGCCCTTGCTTAGATTGAGTTACTTGACCATCATCTGGCGGGACTTCTAACTTAGGCATGGCCATTTTTTCGCCATTCCATTGCTGACCACACCAACAGAAACCCTCAGGGTCAATGATGCAAGTACCGGTGCCACAACATCTTGGATCTTCGTTCATATTTTTCCCTTCATGATTAGAGTCATCACCACGGAATAACCTGCCCAGCATGGTCGACAAACTGTGCGCGGCCGCTTGGCTTTAATTCTGACATGACAGCCATTATTTTTGAAACTGATTCTTCTGGCAGCATGGCGCTCTCTGCTGCCACGAAACTAGAAGACAATTTCGATTGAACCGTACCTGGCTGTAAAGCAGCAAAAACACACAATGGTTTTTTTCGAGAAGCCTCAATCGCTGCCGTTTGTAAAAACATATTTCTAGCGGCCTTGGCGGCTCGGTAGCTTCATGAGCAAAGCTGGCCCTACGGCATTCACTTCAAACTGTTTTAAAAGTTGCTTGGCATTCAAGGCCTCCAGGCGCTTTTCAGGACCTTGCCCCTCAATGGTCAAAGCACCCGTTGCATCAATGATCCATTTGAATTGGCATGCGCCAAAGGGGCCCGTCGCATTTTTCAATTGAGCAGCGCAATGCGCCATGCCGTCTTCATTTTCCAAATCAAAATGCAAATCGCTTTGGCGCGACAAACTAACAACCAGCGAGCAGGCCGCATCATTTTGAAAGTGTGAAACGAAGGCGCTTCCGATGGCGCCACTTGCACCCAACACCAAAGCTTGATATTGGCTCATGAATGACGCGCATCCCATTTGAGCAAATACTTTTGCACAGTGGGCCGAATGGGCAAGAACATTTTGTAACCCACGTTAATGGCCCAACTGAATGGCCACACCGAAAAAACTCGACCTGCCAAGCGCCATCCTCGCAACTCCAACCACAAACGAGCAAATGCAGCACCGCCTTCAAACAAATTGCCCTGCGCATCACGCACATGGAAGAAGGCCATGGCTCGCTGGCAACTCAGTCCATCGCCCAGACTTGAATCATCGTTAGCCTGAAAATTAACGCTCACATCGTGCCAAACCAATTGAGCCGCATCTGGATTGCCTTTGTAAAAGGCAATTTCACGTCGGCACAGCGGACAACTGCCATCAAAGTAAATGGTCAATGCAGGCATGGCTCAAACTTCACCAGCCGCAATTCTTCTGAGCGCTTGCTCAAAGACTTCTGCAGGTTGACCTCCCGAAATCAGATGCTTGTCATTGATGATGACGGCAGGCACAGAATGAATGCCTGCTTGTTGGTAATGCTGCTCTATCTGCCGTACTTCTTGCGCATAAGTGTCAGAAGCCAAAATACCTTTCGCCTCAGCAACATCCAAGCCTACTGAGGCTACAACTGCCAACAAAACTTCATCAGATTCGACACGTTCAGCCCGGCCCTGATACGCCTCAAGCAATGCGCGCTTTAGAGCATGCTGACTGCCTTCAGACCCTTTGACGCCAGCCCAATGCAGCAAACGGTGCGCATTGAAGGTGTTGTAAACACGCCCTCTACCGCCTGGATTGAATTGAAAGCCCACCTCTTCGCCTCGGGCCGCAATATTGGCTCGAATCTGCGCTTGCTGCTCTGGGGTTGAACCGTACTTGGCAGTCAGGTGCTCACCCAAATCCTGCCCCCCTGGCGCCATATTGGGGTTCAACTCAAAGGGCTGAAAATGCAAGTCTGCTGCGACTTCACCCTGAAGTCTGCCTAAGGCTTGCTCCAGCGCACCCAAGCCCACCGCACACCAAGGACAGGCAATGTCAGAAACGAAATCGATTTTCAATGTAGCGGCCATGGTAAAAGTTTTTAGAATAAAAGCGCGATATTGCCTCAAATATTGGAAAATCGGTGCCTAGGGCTCAGATTCCATGTTTTCACAAGGGATCTTTGTCAGCCCCACCTCAGAGGACGATCATGAAGATTTTGTGTTTGAACGGCATCAACTTGAACATGTTTGGCAAGCGTGACCCAGCCCAATACGGCACTGTGACCTTGGCCGAAATAGATGCGCAAGTGAAAAAGCTTGGCCAAGAATTGGGCGCCAGCGTGGAGTGCTTTCAAACCAACTTTGAAGGCGCAATGGTTGAAAAAATTCACCAAGCTCATACCGATGGGGCAGACGCCGTCCTGATCAACGCAGGCGCATGGACACACTACAGCTATGGCATTCGCGATGCCTTGGCCATTTTGAAGTGCCCCATCATCGAAGTGCACATGTCAAACATCCATGCGCGCGAAGCATTCCGGCACCATTCGGTCATTGCAGAAATTGCCAAAGGCCAAATTGCAGGCTTTGGTGTCGACAGTTATTTAATGGGACTAAGGGCCGCAGTGTCTGCAGCCCAAGACAAGGCCTGAGCTCAGCCCCCTACAAGGTCTTTTTCAAAGCAAGGTGAAAAGCCTCTGGTGCTTCAAACTGCACCCAATGCCCAGAGCCTGAAACCAACTGCCACGAGGCCAGGTGGGGCGTGACTTTTTTGATGATTTTCTCCACTTCAGACATGCACCCTTTGTAAAGCGCATCCCACTCCCCATAAATGACATGCACAGGACAAGCAATGTGCGGCAGAGCGTCCGCCACGATGGGTGTGCCCGATAGACGCCTGCGCGGCATTCGGTCGCGTGCCACATTCAAGCGGTGCACTGTCATGGCCAATTCATCAAGATTGCGCTCTTCGTGAAGCATCAAGCCCAACAAGTTATGCCTGTGAGCTTCAATTTGCATGTCTTCTGTTGGCAAGTGCCGCCAGCCCTTCAATGGGACTCTGTGGGGCGATTTAATCCCTAAGCCAGGCGATCCCACCAAGATCAGGTTTTTCGCATCCTGAGGATATGCAGCCAGCCACAGTGCTGCAGTCATGCCGCCAAAAGAGAAGCCAATGAAACTGACATTGTCAGAAGCACGCAGCATTTGCCAAGCCGCATGCAATGGTTCAATCAATGCATCTACATCGCCACCATTTTCAGGCAAAGCCGAGTCTCCAAAGCCCGGTAAATCGACAGCCAGAACATGAAAGCCATCTGCCACAAGTGGCGCCACACTGCGAATCCAATGCGTCCAACTGCCACTGCCCCCATGAAGCAACACCAGGGTTGAAGCGCCTTTGTCTAATGATTCATGACCCCACTCATGCCAAACCATGGGTCCTGGCAACTGAATTTGACGCCCCTTCAGCAAAGAAGTCGCAACTTGAGGTGGCAAGCATCGCAAGAGTTCGGGCGCTATGTGAATGGGTTGTTGTAGCAGAGTCATGACAAACTTTGAGTAGACCTTTTCAGGAATGGCTTCAATGGGACAGTTGCCCAGAACCTGTTGGATGCTGCAAACGCCAAACGCGATAGGCCGCGGCCGTGGCAATCAGTGCTGCAATCAAGGAAAGCCAATAGACACTTTGTAAACCAAATCGGTCACTTAACAAGCCACCCGCCAAGCCACCCAGTACACCAGGAAAGCCATAAGCAACGACGGTGTAAAGCGCTTGACCGCGGCCCCTCAAGCGACCTGGAAAATGATGCGACAAAAGGGCAATGCACGCGGTATGGTGAGCAGCAAATGTGAGCGCATGAATGGCTTGCGCAAGCAGCAATACCCACAGCACATTGGCCCACTGCGCAGTCATGCCCATGCGCAAGACCATGGCCACCGAACAAACCACCAGCCAGGCGGTCAAGGGCAGCTTAGGCATCCATTTGGCTTGTGTGAAAAACCAGCCAATTTCAACAATGACTGACACTGCCCACAGCATGCCAATCCAAACTTTGCTGTAACCCAACGAGTCTAAATACAAGGAGAAAAACACATACACACCCATGTGCGACAACACATGAAAAAACGCCGCAATGAAAAACCACATAACAGGTTTTTGACGCAGTACGGGCCAGACAGCCACCTTGGTATCGTTCAATGGCACAGCCTCTTTCAAATTAGGCAGCATCCAAACACTGGCCGCGACAGCCGCCAAACTCAGGACGGTCCAACCCGGAAAATGGTGCATGCCGAAATATTCAAACCAGGCACCCGCCAAAAATACCGTGAACAAAAATCCAATCGATCCAAACAAACGCACACGACCATATCTTTTGGCATCAAAGGCACCGCCCTGACTGACCAAATGAGCCATGGCTGCTTCGCTCATGGGCATCATGGCACTGGTGTGGGTGAACATGACCAACAGCACCAAGCCTAAACCGATGGGGCCTAGTTCAAAAAACAAAATGCATGCGCTCAGCATGGCAGCGGTGGCACCATAGCGAAGCAAACTGACCCGCTCGCCTGTGTGGTCGCTGAGCCAACCCCACGCATAGGGGGCAAACAAGCGAGTAGCCGCCTGCACAGAGGTCAGAATGCTGATGGCCACCAAACCAAAACCCAATTCTTTCAACCAGAGTGGCAAGTAGGGATTGAAAAATCCGATGTGCGCAAAGTAGCTGGCCGAAACAGCCGCAAACGGAATCAATTGGCGGCGTTGGACCGCTGAGGTGTTGGGCATCTCAGCCCTTTAAGTATTGGCAGGCTGAACAACGTCGCCGCACTGGGCTCTGTGTTGCAACACATGGTCAATGACCACCAAGGCCAACATCGCTTCGGCAATGGGCGTTGCGCGAATGCCCACGCAGGGGTCATGTCGGCCCTTGGTGAGCACCTCAACAGCGTTGCCTTGAATGTCGATGGAAGGACGGGGAATCAGAATAGAGCTGGTGGGCTTGACGGCAATAGACACCTCAAGGTCTTGACCCGTACTGATACCACCCAACACACCGCCCGAATTGTTACCCATGAAGCCATTGTGAGTGATGGGGTCGCCATGCTCACTGCCTTTTTGAGTGGTAGACGCAAAGCCAGCTCCAATTTCAACACCCTTGACAGCATTGATGCCCATCATGGCATAGGCAATATCGGCATCAAGTTTGTCAAACAAAGGTTGGCCCAAACCGATGGGCATGCCCTGAGCAACAACACGCAAACGTGCGCCACATGAATCGCCCGACTTGCGCAAAACATTCATGTAATCCTCAAGGGCAGTGACGTCGGCTATGGGTGCGAAAAAGGGATTGTGATGAACGTGTTCCCAACTTTCAAAACCAATGGGCAGCTCGCCTATTTGCGTCATGCAGCCTTTGAATGTGGTGCCGTGCTTGATGGCCAGCCATTTTTTGGCAACAGCACCTGCCGCCACCATGGGCGCTGTTAAACGTGCGGATGAACGGCCGCCACCTCGGGGATCACGCAGGCCGTATTTGCGCCAATACGTATAGTCGGCATGGCCAGGACGAAATGTTTGGACAATGTCGCCGTAATCTTTGCTGCGCTGGTCGGTGTTTTGAATGAGCAGTGCAATGGGCGTACCCGTTGTGAGACCTTGGTACACGCCCGACAAAATTTGAACCGTGTCGGGTTCGTTGCGCTGAGTGACAAATTTAGAAGTACCCGGCCGGCGGCGATCAAGATCGGGCTGGATGTCCGCCTCAGACAGCGGCATGCCGGGTGGACAACCGTCGATCACGCAGCCAATGGCTGGGCCGTGGGATTCACCAAAATTGGTGACCGAAAATAGGGTGCCGAAGGTATTGCCGCTCATAGGCCTCTATTATCTCAGAGGGTGGGCGCCTCTTTCTGATCTTTCTCTTCGCCCTCTGGCCAATCGCGAATATAGGCTTTGAGCATTTTGTTTTCAAAATTCTGACTGTCAACCACTGCTTTGGCGACGTCGTAGAAGCTAATGACGCCCATCAACATGCGTTTGTCTATGACGGGCATGTAGCGCGCATGGTTGTTGAGCATCATGCGCCGCACCTCGTCCATGTCGGTTTCACTGGTGCAAGTGATGGGCGCATCGTCCATGGCTTTGCGAACGGAGATATTGCCAATAGAGCCGCCGTTTTTCGCCAAGGCTTGCATCACCTCACGAAATGTGAGCATGCCCACCAGATCGCCGTGTTCCATGACCACCAAGGAGCCAATGTCTTTTTCGGACATGATTTGAATGCTTGTTGCCAGAGTCTCGTCTGGCGTGACGGTGATCAAGCTGTGGCCCTTGACGCGAAGGATGTCACTGACTTTCATGGCTGTCTCCTATTGAAGGTGAAATATAGCCCACAATGTTGGCAAAGAACAGTCAAAGCTTACCCTTAGCCACTTGCCTGAAACTTGCTAATCATTCGTTGGAGACTCTTTATGCCAGGTTACTCAGACCCCGGATTTGACACCCTTGCGTTGCACGCAGGTGCCGCACCCGACCCCAGCACCGGAGCGCGGGCCGTCCCTATTCATCTCACCACCTCTTTTGTTTTTGAATCAAGCGATCAAGCAGCATCACTCTTCAATCTCGAACGCGCGGGCCATGTATATAGCCGCATCAGCAATCCCACCAATGCAGTGCTCGAACAACGAATTTCTGCCTTAGAAGGCGGTATTGGCGCGATTGCCACTGCCAGTGGGCAAGCAGCCCTTCATTTGGCAGTCACCACCATCATGGGGGCAGGCTCACACATTGTGGCATCCTCCGCCCTCTACGGCGGCTCGCACAATTTACTGCACTACACCCTGAGTCGGTTCGGCATTGAAACCACCTTTGTCAAACCCGGTGATTTACAAGCATGGCAAGCGGCCGTCAAACCCAATACCAAATTGTTTTTTGGTGAAACTGTGGGCAACCCAGGTATGGACGTTCTGGACCTGCCTGCGGTCAGTCAAATTGCGCACGCCGCCGGCGTACCTTTGTTGGTCGATGCCACCCTCACCTCGCCCTGGTTGATGAAGCCCTTTGAACATGGCGCAGACTTGATCGTGCACTCAGCCACCAAATTTTTATCGGGCCATGGCACCGTGATTGGCGGCTTGGTCGTTGATGGCGGCAGCTTTGATTGGTCAGGCCCTCACACACAAGGAAAATTTGCTGAACTCACGCAAGCCTACGAAGGCTTTCACAACATGGTGTTCGACGAAGAAAGCACGGTGGGGGCATTTTTATTGCGCGCCCGCCGGGAGGGTCTGCGCGACTTTGGCGCTTGCATGAGCCCCCATACCGCATGGCTCATTTTGCAAGGTATCGAAACACTGCCACTTCGCATGGCTCGTCATGTGAGCAACACCGAAAAGGTGGTGAACTTCTTGGCGGCACACCCCATGGTGAGCCGTGTGGGCCACCCCATGCTAGAGACACATCCCAGCCACGCACTGGCCCAAAAATTATTGCCACGCGGGGCAGGCTCTGTGTTCAGTTTTGACATCCAAGGCACGCGCGAGCAAGGCAAGGCCTTCATCGAAGCGTTGCAAGTTTTCAGTCACTTGGCCAATGTGGGCGATTGCCGTTCTTTGGTCATTCATCCCGCTAGCACGACGCACTTCAGGGTTGACGATGAAACTCTCAAGGCTTCTGGCATTGGCCCCGGTACGGTGCGTTTGTCCATTGGCTTAGAAGATCCCGATGATTTGATTGACGATTTAAAACGCGCGCTCAAGGCCGCCGAAAAAGCGGCCCTTCAAAGTGGAGGTGCCGTATGATTTACAACGTGCAAGCTGCGCCACTTTATGTTTATACGGGTGGCAAGTTGTTTGATCCCGCCAAGCCCACAGCTGTGTTCATCCATGGCGTACTCAACGATCACAGCGTTTGGATTTTGCAAACGCGTTACTTTGCCAACCATGGCTGGAACGTGCTGGCTGTGGACTTGCCAGGTCACGGCAGAAGCGGAGGCAAAGCGCCTGCGTCTGTGCAAGAGGCTGCGCAAAGCATCATCGCGCTGCTTGATGCCGCTGGTGTTTCAAAAGCCCTATTGATCGGGCACAGTTTTGGCTCGCTCATAGCACTTCATGCCACTGCCGAAAATCCAAGCCGGGTTTCTCAATTGATGATGGTGGGTACCGCCTACCCGATGCGGGTCTCACCCGCCTTGCTTGACAGTTCCTTGAACGATGCGCAAAAAGCCATTCAGATGGTCAATGTGTTTTCTCACTCTACCTTGGCGCCTCCACCCAGCGCACTGGGCCCAGGCACATGGCTGCTAGGCGGCAGCAAAGCCCTGATGCGCAGAATTCTGGTCAGCAACTCTGATGAGAATATTTTCAACAAGGGCTTCAAGGCTTGCGACAGCTATGACCAAGGCGAAGTTTCAATGCGCAAAGTCACCTGCCCCACCTTGTTCTTGTTGGGCAAAAAAGATCAAATGACACAACCCAAAGCTGCACAGAGCTTGATCAAATTGGCGCATGACGGCCACGTGGCCATGGTCAATGCAGGGCATCAACTCATGGTTGAAGCGCCCGAAGAAACATTGAGCGCCATGATTGCTTTTTGTAAAAAGTGATGAGCACTTTGCGCATCGCGTCTTCACTCATCACACCTGTGCTCTCAACGCAGCGTGTGCAAGAGATTTGCAGCTTGTTTGATTTGCGAAATTTGCCCGCAGATTTTTTGGCCAATCCCTATCCTGTCTATGCTTACCTGCGCCAGCACGAGCCCATCAAACACATGCCCGATGGCTCTTACTTTTTAACCCGGCATGAAGATCTGGTCGCGGTTTACCGAGATGCGTCAACCTTCAGCTCTGACAAGCGCGTTGAGTTTTCACCCAAATACAACCACGCCCCATTTAACCAAGCACCCTACGCATTACTTGGACAAGACGCGCCCCTTTACGAACATCACACCAACAGCTTGGTGTTCAACGATGCACCTAGGCACACGCGCGTGCGCAAACTCATCATGGGGGCACTGACGCGCCGCGCTATTGATGCCATGGAAACTGGTTTGATCCAATTGGTGGACAGCCTTCTAGACAAAATAGAAGACCAAAAAAAAGGCGATTTGATTGAAGATTTTGCCTCCGCCATTCCAGTCGAAGTCATTGGCAACTTGCTCAATGTGCCGCATGCAGATCGAGGCCCATTGAGGGGCTGGTCATTGGCCATCTTGGGGGCCTTAGAACCTCGTCTCACACCTGCTCAAGAAGAACTCGGACATCGCAGCGTCAATGAGTTTCTGAGCTATTTGCGCGACCTGGTGGCCGATCGCCGCAAACACCCCGGCAATCCTGATCAAGACGTTTTAACGCGCTTGATTTTGGGCGACAAAGACATGCCCTCAAGATTACAAAACTCCGATAGCTTGAGTGAAATTGAGCTGCTCCAAAACTGTATTTTCCTTTTAAATGCAGGTCATGAGACGACGACCAATTTAATTGGCAATTCATTGATCAGTTTGATCGAACATCCTGCGCAACATGCTCAATTAAGGTCCGACCTCATGAGCGTGCAAGCAAGTTCGCAAACTGAGCAAACTGCGCATATCCTCAATGTGGCCATCGATGAATTTTTGCGCTTTGAAGCATCCAATCAACTGAGCAATCGACGTGCCGTCAAAGCAACTCAAATTGGCAACGTCAAGTTGCCCGAAGGTGCGCTGGTCACGCTGTGCATTGGCGCAGCCAACCGCGACCCTCTTCAATTTAACGATCCCGAAAAACTTGATTTAAGGCGTGTGCAAAATAAGCATCTCTCTTTTGGATTTGGCGTACACCAATGTGCAGGCTTGAGTTTGGCTCGACTTGAAGGCAGGATTGCGATCGGTCGATTTTTGAATCGGTTCCCGAACTATTCACTCAGCGAATTGCCAACCAGAGGCGGCCGAGCCAGGTTTAGGGGATTTTTAAAAGCCCCGTTTCAAACCAACTCGCATTGATTCGTTTTTTTAAGGAGCCACATGCACAAAGACATGTGGACGGGCAAGATCAAGTTTTGATCACATCGACCAGCATGAGGCGGGTCAATTGGGTTTTTTGCCAAAGCAACTCGGTGGCCTCAGAGGGATGCAAACAAAGTTTTTGCACCAATGGCTCAAGCTGAGTGCTTGACATGTCCACCAACAGCACCCACGCACTTTCTGAGTTGCTGTTGGACTGCTCCAAGCGGCCTACCCACTTGAGTTCTTCCAAAGTATCCAAGACGATCTGTGCATGGCGCTGCTCAATGTGGAGTTCATCGGCCAACTGCGACATGCGAAGACCTTCAGGCGAGCTTGATCGAGCAAGCGACAAGCACCTCAAGACTTCCAAGGCCAACCTGAAAGACCAGCCCGGGCCATCTGCGTGTCGTTTGGCTTGTCGACCAATTTCAGGCAAGCTGGCCGTGACCACTGCACCCAACAACACCACCACCCAGGCCACATAAATCCAGACCAATAAAATGGGCACGGCAGAAAAAGCGCCATAGATGGCCGAGTAAGTAGGTATTTGCGCCAAATAAAGAGCCAACACTTTTTTGGCCAACTCTAAGCCCACCGCAACCGCTACGCCACCAATCAAAGCATGACGCCAATCCACGCGAGTGTTGGGCAAGTAGTAGTACAAGCCAGTCACGCAGGCCACCAGCAAACAAAACTCAACCAGGTCCAATAAATTTCGAACTGATACAGGCAACCAATCTCCCAAACCTGAAAGATAGCCCGTGAACAAATAGGATGAGATTGCCAAACTTCCGCCTAAAAGCAGCGGCCCTAGCGTGATACCAGCCCAGTAAATGAGGACGCGTTGGGCCCACGGTCGTTGACGGCTGACTCGCCAAATTTGACCCAAAGTACGGTCAATCGTGACCAGCAAGGCCAAAGAGGCCACTACGACTGCGATCAAACCCACCAAACCGAGCCGGCTGGCCTTGCGTGAAAACTGGGTCAAAGACCCCAATACCTGACGGGAAATGCTCTCAGGCACCAAGCTTTCAATCAGCCAGCGTTGCAACTGCTCTTGGACTTGGGAGAAGATGGGAAAGGCCGTAAAAATGGCCAAACCGAGCGTAAACAGGGGCACCAGGGCTAAAACGGTGGTGAAAGTCAGGGAACTGGCGGTCGTACCGAGTCGGACTTCACGGAAACGACGCCACAAAGTGCGCAACATTTGGCGCCATGGAAACTTCAACATCTCGTTCAAAGTGGCGCGGAGTGATTCAATCGGCTTCATGACCGGTATGATGCCATCGCCATGAACGACTCTGCACCTCAAACTCCATTTTTGACACCAAAGACCATTGAATTGACGCGATGGGTTGCTGTCGCCAGCCTTTTAGGACTTATCTTGGTGGGCCTTCTCTGG
Organism: Limnohabitans sp.; assembly: GCA_021300495.1. Taxonomy (GTDB): domain Bacteria; phylum Pseudomonadota; class Gammaproteobacteria; order Burkholderiales; family Burkholderiaceae_C; genus Limnohabitans_A. Next base: position 21,830 of record JAJTDK010000054.1, read on the forward strand.
GAATTGTGGCTAGCGCCTTTGCGAGAAGGCGGCTCTTGGTGGGCCCTGAAAGTACTGCCCTTGTGCTGGCCATTGGCCGGCTTGTTGAAAAATCGCATGTACACCTACCGGTGGGTCAGCCTCATGATTTGGCTTTATTTCACCGAGGGCGTGGTACGTGCTTGGGGAGACAAAGGGTGGTCCAGTGGGCTTGCACTGGCCCAAACCATTTTGTGTGTCATTTTATTTGCAGCTTGCGCATTGCATGTGCGTTGGCGCTTTCAAATGGCGCGCGAAGGCGTTAGCC
>JAJTDK010000055.1 GCA_021300495.1 Limnohabitans sp.
GTCAATCAGTGGGGGCAGAGGCTAATGGGGGCTTCCTCATGGTGGGGTACCACAAATCGTCAGCCCCCATTAGCCTCTGCCCCCACTGATTGGAAATTAATGTTGATCTGACCCAAATTGTTTTGGCGAAAAAAAAAGCATCTTCAAAGAGATGCTTGATTTAACTGAAGATGTTGGTAGGCGCGATTGGACTCGAACCAACGACCCCCACCATGTCAAGGTGGTGCTCTAACCAGCTGAGCTACGCGCCTACAAATTCAGCCCGCATTGTAGCATCAAAAATTGCCCCCTTTGAGCATACCGCAGCCCCTAATTCCGCCTCACCCTGCCCACACCAGCCACCGATTTCACAGTCTGCAATACTTTCTTTAAGAGTGAAGCATCAGACACCTCCACCGTAAAGGTCATCCAGGCTGTGCCCTTGACCGACTGGCTCTGAACCCCCACCACGTTCATTTTTTCCTTGGCGAAAACTTCTGAAATATCTCTGAGTAAACCCTGCCTGTCGGAGGCTTCAATAGAAACCTCGACCGGATACAACAAAGTTTCGCCAGGTTTTTGAATGCCCCAACGCACTTCGATGACTCGCTCGCCATTTCTGGCCACCAGGGACTGAAAGTTGCGGCAGTCGTCTCTGTGAATGCTTACCCCCTTGCCTCGCGTCACATAGCCACTGATGGGATCAGGCGGTGCAGGTCGGCAGCATTTAGACAATTGAGTTAACAAAGAATCGACTCCGACCACCAAAACACCCGACTGCGATTTGGGTGGTACAGCGCGAGATTTTTTAAGCAGCACAAAATCATCGGGCTGCATGACCGGTTCAGGCGGGCGCAAAAACACTTCAATGTTGCGAAGCGAATATTCGTCTTTGCCCACAATTTCAAACAGTGCCTCTGCAGATTTGAATCCCAAGTCTGAAGCCAAGTCTTCTAATTTAACGGCGGTTTTTCCTTCGCGCTGCAAAAGCTTTTCAACAGCCTCTCGGCCTTTGGCAATGCTCTCGTGCGTTATTTGGGCATTGAACCAAGCCTTGACTTTAGAGCGCGCGCGATGGCTGACCAAGAAGCCCAACTCAGCGTTCATCCAATCGCGTGAGGGGGCCCCTTCTTTGACAGTTGAAATTTCGACGGTCTGCCCGTTTTGCAATGGCGTGTTCAAAGGAATCATCACACCATCGGCTTTGGCGCCGCGGCATCTGTGGCCCAAATTGGTGTGAACGGTGTATGCAAAATCGATGGGGGTGGCGCCTTTGGGCAATTCCACAATGGCTGCATTGGGGGTGAGTACGTAAATGCGATCTTCAAACAAGGCGTCAGCTTCTTTGCCCGCAGTTTTGGAAGCATCAACTCCCGCCTGACTTAAAAGGCCAGAAGCTTCTGTCGACATCTCTCTTTCCCAAGCCAGCAACTGCCGCAGGACAGCAATCTTGGCGTCGTAGTCGCTGTTGGCACTCACGCCCACATAGCCTTTGGCGCCCGCTTCTTTGTAAGCCCAGTGCGCGGCCACCCCATGCTCTGCATGGTCGTGCATAGCTTGCGTTCGAATTTGAATTTCAATAGGCCGAGCCTGGTCGTCCCGAACCACGGTGTGCAAAGACTGATAGCCATTGGACTTGGGTTTGGCAATGTAGTCGTCAAACTCAGAAGCGATAGGCACATAGCGCGAGTGAACCCAACTGAGCGCCTCGTAACAATCGGCTACGTTGGACACAATGACGCGCATGGCACGAATGTCAAACACCTGAGAAAAATCAAGCGACTTGCCGCGCATTTTTTTCACAATGCTGTAGATGTGTTTAGGCCGACCCTGCACTGAGGCATGGACGTTTTGTTCAGCCAATTCAATTTGCAACTGCTGCTGCAAATCATGCATGTTGTGTTCGCGCTCGGCACGCTTTTCATGCAGTAGTTTGGCAATTTGTTTGTAGGTATTGGGCTCTAAAAAGCGAAAGGATAAATCTTCCAACTCCCATTTGATTTCCCAGATACCCAAGCGATTGGCCAAAGGTGCAAACACCTGCAAAGACTCTTTGGCCAATACTGCGGGCACTTCTTTTTTGACACTTGCAAAATACCGAAGCGTTTGCAAACGCGAAGCCAATCGCAACATGATCACGCGCAAATCTTTGCTAAAAGCCAACAGCATTTTGCGCACGTTTTCTGTCTGCGCTCGCGGATCGTCTTGAAGTTGTGCAGACAATGCGGCTGAGCGTGAGATACGTTGCACTTCCACCAACTTGTTGGTCTCAACCGCCAAGGATGCAAACTCATCGCCAAATGTTTTGGCAATCACTTCTCGGGGCCGGTTTAAGTGTGGGCAGGCATACACCAAATAACTGGCAGCCTTCACATCATTGCCGCTGCTCATGGTGTCCAAAATAGAGGCTACGGCATCGGCATGCTCGAGCATATTCTCGCCGGTGTCTAGATATTCACTCGACAAGAAGGGCTCGGCAAACGCTCTTGCGCGAACCAGCACATCTTCAAGCTCTGCACTCATGCAGTCAAACCTAAAAACTGCAGAACGATGTCAATTTGATCTTGGTGCGTCAGGGTGGGCGCATGGCCCACACCTGGCAAAGTGGCGAGTTGGGCGCGGGCACCGCGTTGGGTCATTTCTAGGGCAGCGGCGGCGCTTAGCAACTCTGATTCAGCACCGCGAATGAGCAATGTGGGGCACTGAATCAAATCGTAAATTTGCCACAACGTGGCTTCACCGGCCTTGGCTTGCTCTTCAGTAAGCGCGCGAATAGGTACTCTGAGTTGCGGATCGTAATGCAAACAATATGTGCCGTCTTCCAAACGTCGCACCATGTTTTGAGACAAAGCCAACCACTCTTCAGACGTATGCGGCCCAAAAGATTTGGAAATTTGCCACATGGCATTGGCCGCTTCTTGCACCGTTTGAAACTTGCCCACCTCGCCCACATAGGTCTTCATGTTCAAAATGGACTTCCACGATACGGGCGGTCCGATGTCGTTCAAAATCAAATGTTGCACAGGCACTGGTAATTTTTGTGCTGACAACAACATACCGATCACACCACCCATGCTGGTGCCCACCCAATCAAGGCGTTCAATCGCTCGCTGTGTGTTCAAGCTTTGCAGCAGCACCGCCATGTCAGCTGCATATTGAGGAAATTGATAACCCAAGGGGTCTTGCAGCCAATCGCTTTTGCCGCGCCCCACGACATCTGGGCAAATGACTCTGATAGCGGGCAACCCAGCATCTTTGGCAGCTGCCACCAAGGCTTGGGCAAGCAAATCAAAATCGCGGCCTTGGCGGGTTAAGCCGTGGACACAAAACACCACATGCGCGGCCGATTTTTCGCCCCAAGACCAGTAGGCCATGCGGTGGGTGCCCTGCGGGTCGGGGCAAGCAACAAAATCAAGGATGGGCTCGAACATAAGTAGGTTCAATTCTAAATTTAGAGTGGGGCCGTCAGTTCTCTGTGGCATTGACGCGCCATAATTCAGCTTTGCACATCGTAATTCATTCGGAGAACCACCATGCTGAAAGGCAAAACTGCACTCGTGACCGGCTCAACCAGCGGCATTGGCTTAGGCATCGCCAAGGCCTTGGCAAAGCAAGGCGCCAACATTGTTTTGAATGGTTTTGGCGACCATGCCGGACCTGAGGCAGAAATTGCGGCGTTAGGTGCCAAAGTGGCCTATCACGGTGCCGACATGAGCAAGCCCCCCGAAATTGAAGCCATGGTGAAGTTTGCCCAAGAGAAATTTGGCAGCGTCGATATTTTGGTCAACAACGCTGGCATTCAGCATGTGGCCCGCATCGAAAATTTTCCGATTGAACGTTGGGATGCCATCATTGCCATCAATCTGTCTAGTGCTTTTCATGCTTCACGCGCTGTGTTGCCTGCCATGCAAAAGGCCAACTGGGGCCGCATCATCAATGTGGCATCGGTACATGGCTTGGTGGGCTCTGCCGAAAAGTCAGCCTATGTGGCGGCCAAGCACGGCATTGTGGGCTTGACCAAAGTCACTGCATTGGAAAACGCCAAGTCTGGCATCACGTGCAACGCCATTTGTCCAGGCTGGGTGCTCACACCTTTGGTCCAAAAACAAGTGGACGCCAAAGCACAAACCTTGGGCCTCACCAACCAAGCGGCCACTGAATTGTTGTTGGGCGAGAAAGAGCCTTCCATGCAATTCACCACGCCTGAAGAGTTGGGTGACTTGGCTGTGTTCTTCTGCTCTGCCGCTGGCAACAACATTCGAGGCGTGGCCTGGAACATGGACGGCGGCTGGGCCGCTCAGTAAAAAAACCACCTCAAAAGGTGGCCATTGACTCAGCGTTAGGGCTTGTGAATTAAAACCACAGCCCTGGCTTCCATGCTCAGGCCCTCACCCACGGGGCCCATTTTTTCAGCCGTTTTGGCTTTCACATTCACAAATGATTCTGGCACGCCTAAAGCTTTTGCAATAGAAGACCGAATGTCTGAGCGATGCGGTGACAACTTCGGCGCTTGCGCAATGATGGTGCAATCGACATTGCCCAAGTGCCAGCCTAAATGTTTGACATGCTCGTAAGCTTTTTTCAAAAGCACGACGGAGTCAGCGCCTTTGTAAGTGGCATCGGTGTCTGGAAAGTGCTGGCCAATGTCGCCCAAGCCTGCAGCTCCGAGCAACGCATCGGTAATGGCATGCAACAACACATCTGCGTCGGAGTGACCTAACAAGCCTTTGTCGTGGGGAATTTGCACGCCGCCCAGCATCAAAGGACGACCCTCTACCAAGGCATGTGTGTCCCAACCCTCGCCTACTCGAATGTTCATGTTCTGCTCCTGAGCAAATCTTCTGCCAATGCAAAATCTGGCGGATAAGTCACTTTGAAATTGTGCGGACTGCCCACCACCAACTTGGGCGCAAACCCTGCCATCTCCATGGCGCTGGCTTCATCGGTGATACCGTCAAAGTTTTCAGAAACTTTGGAAAGCAGTGCCGCATGCAAAGCTCCAGCTCTGAACATTTGGGGTGTTTGCGCCAACCACTTATCTTGCCTTGGCAATGTTTCACTGATGCGACCATTGACCGCAACCTTCAATGTATCTGGCAAAGGCAGGGCCAACAAGCCCCCGACTTCGTCGTCCAAGCACGCATCAATCAAGCGGTTGATTTCTAAATCGGTAATGAGACAACGCGCTGCATCGTGTACCAAAATCCAGTCACTCGGTTGAACGCCTTCAGAATTTTTTTCACCCTCAGCTAGCAATTGGGTTAAGCCGTTGAACACCGACTCGGCTCGGGTAGCACCCCCGCATTTGATCGGGCGAATGGTCTCAACGGGCCACACATGCGAATCGGTGGGCGACACCACCACCACAATTTTTTCAAGCCTGCTGACAGACAGAAGGGCATTCAAGGTGTGCATCACCATGCTTTGACCCGCAATCAACTCGTACTGTTTGGGCATGACAGTTCCAGCACGTGAACCGGAACCCGCGCAAGGCACCAATGCAAAACACCTGGCCACAGGTGAAGTAATTTCTGCGTCTTGAAGGCTGACTGCTGCAAAAAGGTCAGAAAGATCAGTAGGGTCAGAGGGGTTCAAAGTGGGTCTACTTAGGATTGCCAATACGCCAACTATACTATTGGAGTTCATGCAATTACCCGCGCTTAGCTTAGGAAAACGCTTCACCCTGCCCCGTCCCATGGGATCGGCAGACGCTGTGCTATTGGCCCAACTGGCCGAACGCGAAAAAGCCCAAGGCCGCCTCACTGCCGTGGTCACCTCTGACGCTGCCGACACCCAGCGCCTGATGGACGAGGTGGCTTTCTTTGCACCGGGCCTTCGATGCGCCATTTTTCCCGACTGGGAAACGCTGCCTTACGACACGTTTTCGCCCCACCAAGACCTCATCAGCGAACGCTTGGCCACCCTGTGGCGCATTAGCCAGCGCGACAAAGCAGAAGGCGCTGACTTGGTGTTCATTCCGGCCACCACCGCTTTGTACCGTTTGGCCCCGCCCTCATTTTTGGCAGGCTACACGTTTCAATTCAAGACCAAGCAAAAGCTGGACGAAGCCAAGCTCAAAGCTCAACTGACTTTGGCCGGCTACAGCCATGTGAGCCAAGTGGTGAGCCCTGGCGAATATGCAGTGCGCGGCGGCTTGATTGATCTCTTTCCCATGGGCTCGCAAGTACCCTACCGCGTTGATTTGTTTGACAACGAAATTGACTCCATTCGCACCTTCGACCCAGACACGCAGCGCAGTTTGTACCCCGTGCCCGAAGTGCGCTTGTTGCCGGGCCGCGAATTTCCCATGGACGAAGCGGCGCGTGCCAAGTTTCGCAGTCGGTGGCGTGAACTGCTAGATGGCGATCCCACCAAAAGTCGCATTTACAAAGACATCGGGAATGGCGTGGCCACATCAGGCATTGAATATTATTTGCCGCTGTTCTTTGAAGAAACCGCCACGGTGTTTGACTATTTGGGCGCTGGCGGCTCAACACCAGCCACGCTGGTCTTGCATGGCGATTTAGAGCCCGCGTTCCAACGTTTTTGGCAAGACACCAAAGACCGCTATCGCTTGGTGCAAGGCGACCCTGAGCGCCCTGCTTTGCCGCCTGAAGCATTGTTCTTATCGGCCGAACAGTTTTATACCGGCACCCACCAGCATGCGCAATTGGCTTTGCGCCCTGGAGCCAAAGACAATGTGGGTGACAGCCAAGACAGCAACGCCGACAACACCTTGGCACAAGCTCTGCCCGACCTCACGGTGGTACGTGGCGCAGAAGAGCCTTTGGCCAAACTGCAAGCGTACATTCGGAGCACGCCACATCGTGTGTTGATATTGGCCGAGAGTGCTGGCCGCCGAGAAAGCCTGCTGGACTTTTTGCGTGCAGGCGGTGTCAACCCACCGGCGTTTGATAACTTGCAAGAGTTTCAAACCAGCGATGAAAAAATTGGCATCGCTACAGCTGCTTTAAATTCTGGCTTCCATTGGTTCGAAGCCGGCATCGATTTGGTCACTGAGACTGAATTGTTTGCAGCAGGCGTCACCACACGCAGGCGCAAGAAACAAGAGCAAGTGAGCGATGTTGAAGCACTGATCAAAGATTTGTCAGAACTCAACGTAGGCGACCCCGTGGTGCACAACGCACATGGCATTGGCCGCTACCGTGGTTTGGTGAACATGGATTTGGGCGAGAAGAATTCCGACGGCACACCTGCGCTGCAAGAGTTTTTGCATTTGGAATATGCCGACAAGGCCACGCTGTATGTGCCTGTCAGCCAACTGCAACTGATTGGTCGCTACACCGGTGTAAGCGCCGATGAAGCACCACTGCACCGACTTGGCAGTGGCCAATGGGAAAAAGCCAAACGCAAAGCGGCCGAGCAAGTACGCGATTCTGCAGCAGAGTTGTTGAACATTTATGCCAGGCGCGCTGCTCGCCAAGGCCATGCCTTTAGATACAGTCCGCAAGACTACGAAGTGTTTGCCAACGATTTTGGCTTTAGCGAAACAGCCGACCAAAACGCAGCCATTCATGCCGTCATTCAAGACATGATCAGCCCGCGCCCCATGGACAGATTGGTGTGCGGCGATGTGGGCTTTGGCAAAACAGAAGTGGCATTGCGAGCCGCATTCGTTGCGGTCACTGGTGGCAAACAAGTGGCCATCTTGGCTCCGACCACGCTGCTTGCGGAGCAACACTTTCAAACTTTGAAAGATCGGTTTTCGAAGTGGCCTGTCAAGGTGGCTGAGGTCTCTCGCTTTCGCTCTACCAAAGAAGTGAATGAAGCCCTCAAAGGTTTGGCCGATGGCACCGTAGACATTGTGGTGGGCACACACAAATTGCTGAGTCAATCAACTCAATTTAAAAACTTGGGCTTGCTGGTGATTGACGAAGAACACCGCTTTGGTGTGCGCCACAAAGAAGCCATGAAAGCCATGCGGGCCGAAGTGGATGTGCTCACGCTCACAGCGACACCCATTCCACGGACATTGGGCATGGCGCTAGAAGGCATACGTGACCTAAGCGTCATTGCCACAGCACCCCAGCGGCGTTTGGCCATTAAAACCTTTGTGCGCAACGAAGGCATTGGTGTGATTCGCGAAGCTGTGCTGCGTGAACTCAAGCGCGGAGGCCAAGTTTACTTCTTGCACAACGAAGTGGAGACCATTGAAAACCGTCGGCAAAAGCTGGAAGAACTATTGCCTGAAGCACGCATTGCCGTGGCGCACGGCCAAATGCCCGAGCGTGATTTGGAAAAAGTGATGCGCGATTTTGTGGCGCAGCGCTACAACATTTTGTTGTGCTCCACCATCATTGAAACAGGCATCGATGTACCCACTGCCAACACCATTGTGATTTCGCGCGCCGATAAATTTGGTTTGGCACAACTGCACCAGTTGCGCGGTCGTGTGGGCCGAAGCCATCACCAAGCCTATGCCTATTTGATGGTGCCAGAAATTGACGCACTCACCAAAAATGCTGCGCAGCGCTTGGACGCCATTCAGCAAATGGAAGAATTGGGCAGCGGCTTTTATTTGGCCATGCACGATTTGGAAATTCGGGGTGCCGGTGAAGTGCTAGGCGAAAACCAAAGCGGCAACATGCTGGAAGTCGGCTTTCAGCTGTACAACGAAATGTTGAACGAAGCCGTGCGCTGTTTGAAATTAGGCAAAGAACCCGATTTGCTCAGCCCTTTGTCGGCCGCTACCGACATCAATTTGCATGCCCCTGCCCTGCTGCCAAACGACTACTGCGGCGATGTGCATTTGCGTTTGTCGTTCTACAAGAAATTGGCAACCGCCAAAACATCCGATCAGATTGACGGCTTGTTAGAAGAAATTGTGGATCGATTTGGCAAGCTACCACAGCAGGCCCAAACGCTCATGGATGTGCACCGCTTAAGGGTACTAAGCTTGCCTTATGGTGTGGTGAAGGTAGACGCTGCGCCCGGCATGATTCAAATCAGCTTCAAGCCCAACCCACCCATTGAGCCCATGCGCATCATTGAGCTGATTCAAAAGAACAAGCACATTCAATTGGCTGGCAATGACAAACTTCGCATTGAGCGCGAACTGCCAGACCCCAAAGCCCGTGCGCAAATGGTGCGCGACATTTTGCGCTCTTTGGGTCAGCCTAAAATTGAGACCGTTGAAGGATAAACAAGCATGAGCAACGAGCGCAGCGCCCCTACTTTTCAAGGTATGACCGTGAAGGGCTTTACGCCGCCTTTGAAATTAAGCGATTTCAAACTCATTGCCTTCGACATGGACTCCACACTCATCAACATTGAGTGCATCGACGAAATTGCAGACGCAGCAGGCCGCAAAGCCGAAGTAGCCGCCATTACAGAAGCGGCTATGCGCGGTGAAATTGCCGATTACAAAGACAGCTTGCGCAGACGTGTGGCACTTTTAAAAGGCGTGACGGTGGCGCACATGGAAGAGGTATTGAACCATCGCCTGCAACTTAATCCTGGTGCAGAAAATTTGGTAAAGGCCTGTCAAGCTGCCAGCATGAAAGTGCTGCTGGTCTCAGGTGGATTTACATTTTTCACAGACCATGTGAAGGACAGGCTCAACATCAACTGGACGCGCTCCAATGTGTTGGAAGTGGTGAATGGAGAATTGACAGGCCGTATGGTGGACCAAGACTGGGGCGACATTTGCGATGGTGAAGAAAAGCGCAAGATGCTTTTGCAAACTTGCCAGCAAATGGGCATCACAGCCTCTCAAGCCATCGCCATGGGCGATGGCGCCAACGACTTGCCCATGATGGGCGTGGCAGGATTGTCTGTGGCCTATCACGCCAAGCCCAAGGTGCGCGAGCAGGCCATGGTGGCCATTGAAGACGGCGGACTAGACCGTTTGCTAGAAGTCTTCAACTGAAACAAGCTTGACGCTCTCAATGCTCAGGCTGTCCGTTGCACCTGCGACATTCCCGCCTCCACTGTAAACTTGGCCAAGGTTTCTATTTTGGTTGTGGGCTGACGCACATCGTCAACCACCCTTAGCTCAGTTTGAATTTGCTTGGCCGTGAACTCCACCACGCCATAACCTTTGCGCTCGCTGTCTGCAAATAGGAAATGTGGGTTTTCAGCCAAACGAGCGGCCAACCTAGAATTGCCGGCTGAGCGCGCTGAAATGCTTGCGCCACAGAACTCAACACCAATTTTGGCGCTGTCGTCTTTGTAGGCATCTGCCATGACATGGCCCACCCAGTTTTCGTGCACATCACCGCCTAACAAAACCGGATTTTTTAACGCATGCCCTTGCATTGAAGCAGTCATGCGTTGACGGGCGGATGAATAGCCATCCCAGCCGTCATTCCAAAGTGAGCGTCCTTCACCGAGTTTGTAGTCACGCCTGCCAAAGATGGTTTGCTGCGCCACCACATTCCAAGGCCGTTGGTCTGATCGTGCGTTTGAAAAGGCTTGATCCAGCCATTGCTCTTGGGCGGTACCCAACAATGTCCGTTGGGGGTCCAACCAAGCTTCACACTGATCGGGGTCAAGCCAGCCTGAGCCAAAACCAAAACCTTTGTTGCAGACTTGGCGGTCACGGTATTGGCGATCGTCTAGCAAATAAATGTTGGCTAATTTGCCGTATGCCACTTGCCCATAGATTCGCATTTCAGCACCTTTTGACAAACCGTCGATGGCGCGCGTTAAGGCGCTGGCTCGCAGTGGCATGTGCTCGTAAAAGGCCTGATAGGCTCTGGCCCTTTGCGCTGGAAAATCAAAGCCGGTGTTACCACTCATACCGCGCTCTAATGATGCGTAGTCATTGGACACTTCATGGTCGTCCCACGTGATCAACCAAGGGCATTGCGCGTGCATGGCCTGCAAGCTTTTTTCACTTCTGTGCAGGGCGTATCGGTCGCGGTAGTCCGACAGACTGTTCACCCAGCCGCCCGAGGGCAATCGAACAGCATTGGCGGCTCCCGCATATTCATAAATGTAATCACCCAAGAACAGCACCATGTCTAAGTTTTCTTGGCACATGTGGTCGTAGGCGCTGAAATAGCCATGCTCCCAGCGCTGGCATGACGCGTAGGCCACGCGAAGTTTTTGCACCATGGCTTCAGGGTGTGGCAGCGTTCTGGTTCTGCCCACCGTGCTTTGCGCATCACCGATTTGAAAGCGATAGAAGTACCACCGATCACTTTGCAGTTGATCAAGCTCTAAATGCACTGAATGCGCCAACGCCACTTGGCCAGTGCGGCGATTGACTTTGAAGCCTTCATCGTCAGCTACTTCCCATTTGACAGACACATCGCTTGCGGCAAATTGCGCGTTGCCGCTGGCTGTATCTGACATGAGTCGGGTCCACAACACCACCGAATGGTGATTGGGCGATCCACTGGCTACGCCCAATGTAAAAGGGTTGTGCCTTAAAGGTGATTGCGCCATCGACAGACTGAACGACACAGGCGCCGAAGCCAAGGCCGCCCACTTCAAAATATCTCTGCGCGTGTTGGACGCTGGCGTGAGTTGCGATTCATTGCGCGGCGATGTCATGTTGCTGCTAACCATTCTTGAAGCAAAGCTGTAAACAGTTCGGGCTTGGCACTCATTACCCAATGGCCCGTGTCAAATTCTTCTACGCGCGAACCAGGATGTGCTGCAATTTTTTCAAGCCATTCAGGGGAATGAAACATGAATGGCTTGCGGCGGCCATAGACGTAAAGCATGGGACGGGCCGAAGGCAATCGCTCGAGTACATTGGCTGCTTTGTCAAAGCCGCCTAAAGAGCCCATCCACTTCATGGCATAAGGGGAGTTCATGCCACTGTGCATGTCGGCCAGCGGACTGGGGCACCTTAAAGCTTTGGCCATGTAACGCGTCATTCGGTTGGCCACTGACTTGCCTGGCGATTTAAACCAGCGCGCTATTTGCCAAGCCACTGCCAACCAAATTTGATAGCTGAAAACGCCCCATTTGGCTTTGGCAGTCCACGAGGAAAGAAGTGCATGCGAATTGTGATCGCCCACATCAACGGCCACCATGCGCTTCACTCGAGCTGGGTGCAGCGCTGCATATTCATAACCAAAAATACAGCCCCAATCGTGCAAGACCAGGGTGACGGGTTTGTGAGGGCTGACAGCACTCACCACTTCATGGATGAAACTCACCATCTCAACCAAGGATTTGGCTTGCATGGGTGCTTGAGCATCAAATGCGGGCAATGTAAAACGCACGCATTGGTAGGTGTCACTCAGCGCTTCAACAGTGTCATTCCAAAGGGCTAAGGTATCGGGCCAGCCATGCAACATGACCAGGGTTTCGGTGCCGTTTCCTTCAACTTGAATGTCAACGCCATGAAGGTTCATTGAGTTCAAGCCAAAGCAGACACAGATGTGTCCATGGCTTGCTTCAAGCGATCAACACCTTCCAAAATTTTGTCTTCGCCTTTGCCGCCTGCACCCGTGAGACTGGCCCACACAAACAAACCGCCTTGGGGTTGAACAAACGAAATGGCATCGCCTAAATTATGGCGCAGTGCGTTGCACATGGTTTGAGCGCGCAATGCATAAACCTGGCGCACTTTGTCTAAGGTGGCTGGCATGCGCCCTGCCTTGAGATATTGAGCGGCAGTGGCTTGCGCAAAGGTACTGGTATGCGCATCGCTGAATTGCTTGCACATGACTGCGCGGCTTAAAAGTTCTGACGGTGCAATCATCCAACCCACACGCAGACCTGGGCTTAAGACTTTTGACAATGAGCCGCAGTGCACCAACCAATCGCGACTACCAGGCACTTGCGCACTCAAGGCCAGCAAACTGGGAGGTGGTGCGTCGTTGAAATACAAATCGCCGTAGGGATCGTCTTCCACCATGAGGGTTTTGTATTTGACGGCAAGCTCGAGCAACTTTTTGCGGCGCTCTAAGTTAAGCAACGCACCTGTAGGGTTGCCAAAGGTGGGGATGACATACACAAATTTGGGGCGGTGCTCGGCTATCAGTTTTTCCAAAACATCGGTGTCAACCCCATGACCATCGACTGGCGCAGAAATGAGCTCTGCACCATACAACCTAAAGCACTGGATGGTGGCTAAAAAAGTGGGGCCTTCCACAATGACTTTGTCACCGGGGCTGATCATGGTTTTGCCAATGAGGTCGAGTGCTTGTTGGCTGCCCGTGGTGACAATGAGTTGCTCTGAACTTAATTCTGTGACGCCCTTTTGAGACATAAAGTGCGCCAATTGCTCGCGCAATGGGCCATAGCCTTCTGTGGCGCCATACTGAAGCGCGGCACCGGGCTCTTGGGACAAGGCCAAAGAGGAGGCCTCGCGAATGCCTTCCACGTCAAACATGGCGCTGTCGGGAAAGCCACCGGCAAAACTGATAATGCCGGGCTTGCCCAGAAGTTTGAACAACTCCCGAATGGCTGAAGTTTCGACATTGTTTAAACGATCGGCAAATTGCAAGGACATGGTGTATCTTCTCTCAAACACGGATGGTCAATTCTCACATTTTCTCTCATGAACGCACACAACATCGAACTCTTTTTTCACACCCTGAAAGAAGCCAACCCCCTGCCCACCACCGAGTTGGCTTACACCTCGGTGTTTGAACTGGTAACGGCTGTGCTACTTTCGGCTCAAGCCACCGATGTGAGTGTGAACAAAGCCACCCGCAAACTCTTTCCAGTGGCCAACACCCCAGCGGCCATTTTGGCTTTAGGGCAAGAAGGGCTTGAAAAATACCTCAAGACCATTGGGCTGTACCGAAACAAGGCCAGCAATCTGCT
>JAJTDK010000124.1 GCA_021300495.1 Limnohabitans sp.
CATTGAGCGCAGAACCCGCGATGTTAAAAATGTGATCAAGTGCCATGTTTATTAATCTCCACGCAATGCACGGCGAATACCGCTGACGCGGTTTTCAAGAATATTCAAAGTGGTTTGGTAGTCGGCAGCCACCTGACCAAACTTGGCTTGCTCGACGTTCATCTCAACCGTGTTGCCGTCAAACGCGGCATTGAATGGCACTCGGTATTTTTCGCCGCTCGGGTTCTCTTCCATGGGCAAACGCATATGCTGATTGTTGGTGGTGTTTAAAGTGGCATCTTGTGTTTGTTTCAAGACCGATGCGAAATCGAGGTCTTTGGCTTTGTAGTGAGGGGTATCGGCATTGGCAATGTTGCGCGCAAGCAATTCCATGCGCTTGCTGCGCAATCCCAAGGCTTGAGCGTGTACACCCAGCGCGTTGTCGAGCATGTTCATGATGTGCTTCCTTTCGCAAAACTCTTAATGCCAAATATCCGACAGCCCAAAGAATTAAAGTTCTTTGCAAAGAGTTCGATTGCAAGAGCCGTGCCATGCTTTTCTTGCCGATATGCGATGGAAATTTGACGGGCCTTGCTTGCGGTTGCGAATGAAAACAAGGGCTTATGAGGTCATTCAGGCACTTGCATGAGACTCTGAAGTTGGATTTAACGCATTGTTAATGGCTACGCTCACGGGATCGCTCGCCACAGTGCCGCTTAGGCCTGTTGTTGCGCTTGACTGGAGGCCTATGGGTTGAGGTTTTAAACTCTTGAAGCCCAAACGATCTGCAGCGTTTTGCAGCAAGCCTTGGGTAATGGAAACTCGGGTCATGGGGGCTTGGGGGTCGCGCCCTTCGTACAGGTATTTAGCTTGCTTGCCAGGAATGCCCAAGGGTTCTTCAGGACGCTTCTCGCTTCTAGCTGCAGGTTGTAAGACGGCCAAATAGAGCTCATCCAAAGGGACCGAGCCTTCTTTCTTTAAACCCACCTTGTCAAAGTAGGTGTCGACCAAGTGGAGTTGTTGGTAAACGCTAAGGCCCAAGATGGACTTGGGTGAGTTGCCAAAGCCTACCTCGGCAGCGCCTCGGGCAGGCCCATCGCAAAACTGAATAATGCCGTGGCATCGGGTGTTGGTAGCCTGTGGATTCATGCCGTCGCTTTCCATGAGGGTTAAGCGTGCAAAATCATCTGGCGAAAACTTGTGTTTGTTGGCAACTTGCAAGACCTTGTTGTAAACGTCTTGCTGCTCAACTTTGGGGATGAAGCCACGGGCCACCGCTCTGTCTAGCGTCTTGCTCAAAACCGGATGGGCCACTGCATTGATGTAATTGGGTTTGTGTAAGCTGTTGGTTGGCCGAGCTGCCGTGACAACGATCGTTGGAATGGCCTCGTTGGTTTTGGCTGCTGTGGTGTTGCTGGCATTGCTTACGTTTTGTGCCATGCCTTGTGGTTGAGTTTGTCCGGCTTGCCACTGACTCAGCATGTTTTGCAGTTGAATCTTTTGCCCAGGGAAAATGGCATTCGCGTTTTGAATGCCATTGTCATTTGCCAAGGCCTGAGTCCATCTAAACTCTTCAGAGGGTGTCAATTTGATCCCACTGATTTGGGCTTGCTCTCTGACAATGCCCGTCAGGGTGTCGCCCGGCTTGATACTGCGAACGCTTGGCGTTGCAGTTTGTTGAGCCTGTTCCATGGCTTTTGAGAAACCAGGGCGCGACAAAGCCACCGTGCTGCTGGGCGCATTGCCAATTGGGGCATTTGGTAAATTTGACTCAATTCTCATGATGATGGCATCTTTATTGCATGAACTCCGGTATGTTCAAAACAAGTGTCAAAACCTCTACACCTGCCCAAGGCATGATGCAAATCTTGTGACGGTTTTTTGGCTGTTCATTTCTGCCATGACTTCGGCTGCTCATGCAAAATCGGCATCGCCAGCTGAAACCATGGCCGAACAAGTTAAACAATGGTTGTCACAAACGCACAGTATTAATTCTAAAGAAGTCACTATTGCACCACTGGATGAGCGCCTGAAAGTTCAGTCTTGCGCAAAGCCCTTGAATGTTGATCACCCTTTTCAGTCCAAAGAAACGGTTCGAGTCAGGTGTGCTGAGCCTACTTGGCAACTCTATTTACAAGTGAAAATACCCAATAGTAGTTTTGTGGCGGCTAACAGTTCAAATGGCACGACTAACAATTCAAATGGGGCCACCACCCAAAATCCGGGAGTTGTTCCTAAAACAGTGGTGGTAGCAAGACGATTGATCCAAAGAGGCGCAATTTTGCAGCCCGATATGCTGGAAGAGGTTCAAGCTTCCCCTGGAAATGCCGATACACAGTTACTAAGTTCATTGAAAGATGCCCAGAACGCCGAGCTCACTCGAGATATTGCAGCGGGACAAGCTTTGAGAATCTCTGACATTCGGCGTGCTGTGATGGTTAAGCAGGGCCAATCGGTCATGTTTTCTGTGGGCAATGGCAAAGAGTTTCAAATTTCAATTCGAATGGAAGCCATGCAAGATGGGCGATTGGGCGAGCAGGTGAGGCTCAAAAATCCAGAGTCTGGGCGGCAAGTTTCGGGGGTCGTAACGGGCCTGAACAGTGCAAAAGGGCTATAGGACATTCAAAATAGGGTGTTTTTTGCATTTAAACCCTCATATTTTTAAAAAAACCATTCAAGTTCTAGAATGAGCTGTCGATACTGAGCATGTCCAACCTTCTTTTGTGGGTTGATGTGAAAAGATACAAGAAAGTGAGCTTCGTATGACCGATGCAATTTCAAACTCCGCACAACGCGCTCAGTCTGACGCGTCGTTGCGCAACGCATTGGACAAAGCCAACCGCAAAAGCGGACCTCAAGGTAATGTTTCAAGCGACCCAGCTTCGCCTGCCACGCCAAGCGCCCGTGCACCAGGTGCAGACGAACTGCACCTGAGCAATGTTGCTTCGCGCGCAATGGCCGAGCCAGATTTTGACCGCGTGAAGGTTGAGTCAATTAAGCAAGCAATTCAAGATGGTCAATACCCATTGAACCCACGAAAAATTGCTGAAAGCTTCCACGCCATCGAGCAAATGATTCGTGAGTGAGCGAGCACTTTCGGTTTGTACCCAGCTGATCCAGATGTTGGCTTTGGAGTTTGATGCTCTAAAGAGCCAAGATCTGGATCGGTTTGAGTCTTTGCAGCCTGGTAAAAACGATTTGTTGGCAGAGCTGACAGACATTTGCCCGCCCGCAGAGGACCTGCAAAAAATGCCCGAATGGGATGCATTGCGTGAACTACTTATAGAGTGCAGAGACTTGCATCGTCGAAATGCAGTGCTCATTGAACGAAAATTAGATACCATCCGAGGCGCGCTTCACAGCTTGCGGGTTGGTGATTCTGGAAGTCCGGTGGAAGTCTACGATCGACTTGGACAAGTAGCCCGCTTCAGTCGGGGCCGTGGCTACCAAGAGGTTTAAGCCTCATTCATTGGCTGGGTTTCAGACACTTCAGCTTTTTCATCTCCGGGGCTCATGCCCTTCAGCCAGTAAACCCAAGACAAAACAACTGCCACGGCGGTGTAAAGCTCTTGCGGAATTTCTTGATCTACTTCAAGCCTACTGAGCAGCGCCAACAATTGAGGGTCTTCAGAAATGAACACCCCTTGTTTGCGTGCTTCATCAATGATGCGCATTGCCAAGTCGTCATCACCTTTGGCCGTGACCACTGGAATGGGGTTCTTGCCATATGCAAGCGCAACAGCTTGACGCATGTATCGGCTCATGCTGAAACGTCCACAACCAAGCCGCGGCCCGACGGAGCCCAGTCACTGGCCTCTGCAGGTCTGGCACCGTGAACCACATTGAATGAGCGCATATTGAGCCCAGCAGCTCGAAGTTCTTCGCCCAACAAATAAGAACGTGACCTGGCTTGTGCAACAACGGCTGCTTGTTCTGCCCACATTGTGAGCTCGATCTGCTGGGCATTCATGAGCTGTGTTTTAAGCCAAACAGGACCTAAGTCTTCTGTTTTCGAATGCACATTGATGGTCAGTACAGGTTGCTCACCTTCTTGCATTGGGCCCCTTCTAACAGTGAGCTCAACAGGATTGGCATCAGCAAAGGGAAGTGTCATGCTGAACAAAATCTCTTGTTGTGCTTGTGCTTGAACGGCTTGAACTTGGCTAGCTTCAATGTCGTCTATGGCGCTGGTGAGTTTTTCAATCAGGCCCCCATCATTTGTTTCTTCCAAATTAGAAAGATTGAGCTCAGCAATGATTCTTCTTAACAGTTGTTTGGCATCTTGAAAGGGTGGTTGCAGGCCTCTTGCAAGCCAGACCTCAGCCCCCATTGCCCCCATCATTGCTTGCCTTAATGCCATCGGTGTCAGTTGTGCCATGGACAAATGCAAGCCTCGCCACTGGGCTTGCAAATCTGGCCGCTGAACAGTACTGAGCAATGAGTCTAGGGTTCCTTTTTGAAACAACTGCGACAACTCTGTGCTGACATCTGGCCGATAAAGCAATGTGGCAATTCTGGGAACGACGGGCTGCGAGCTGATGGGGACCAGCGCGCCGTTTTGAACTCTGAGCCAAATGGACTCACCCACTTGCGATGCTTGAATGCCAGGCGCAGGCAAACTGCGCCCTTGCAAGATGAGCATAGGTTGTTCATTTTGCAATTTGACCGAGGCTTGAACCACTTGCCCATCTTTCAAACCCAATTCGGCAGCCGTACTGGCCTGCAAAGGCAATAACTTGCCTTCCAAATAGATGGGGTTGATGCGGCCGGGCGCAATCAGCGCCTCGGCGCCGGAAATCATGGAAAGCGAACCCAATGCTTGCGAGATTGGTAGTCGCTGGCAGCTGGGTTGTTGTCAATGGCTTCTGGAGCCTTGGCTGAAAAAGGCATTAAGGCAGTGCGAACAATTTCGCCATGATCGGTGCTATCGCATTGCTTGGATTTGGAGTGGTCGTTGTTGCATCTGCCGCAAAACTTGTGCTGGTTAATCCAAGCGCCAGTGCAAGTGCAATCATCCAGCACGCATTGGCCACATGAAAGGAAGACTGGAATGAATGAAATTTAGTGAATGAAGATGTCATGGCAAGCTTTGTTCAATCAATAGGGCGTCATGGCGACTGCAGGGCCTGAGTTTGCAACAGGTTTGACTGCGCGTTTAGAAATCGTGACAGTAACAGGTTTAGGCATGAGGTTGGGCTCTTTCACCAATGTGTCGGTGGGCCATGCGCGCCAGTCTGCCTGAGCCGACTGGGCTGGCCCAGCCAAAACCACCAGCTGTGAATTGAAGGGTGTCACCGATTGCACCTTGGCCAAAAGTGTTTGAGGGGCGCCCTCTTTGCTCATAAGTTCGGCAGGGAATCTGGCTGGATTGGCCACCAACCACTCGTCACCTTTTTTGACGCCCGCTAAAGATCCAGCATTGATTTCAACTTGCTTGGAAGCAACTGCCGTTACGACAGGATGAACAGATTGGCAGGCTAACCACTCTTCAGCTTGACTGCGCATGGTTTGAAGTTCATTTTGCAATGCCGTGATGCTACTCAGGTCAAGCCTTGGGGCCCCCCAAGCAGACTTTTCCATCTCCAAGCCAAAACTGGTGTTGTCTTCGTACGCCACATTTTGTCCGTCTGCACCCATGACATGCAAGCGCATGTGAACTAAAAAGTTTGGGCTTTTTTCTCCGCGCAGGCCTGCCATACCAGTGGCCTCAAGTTGTTCTGTTTTGACGAGCAATTTGGCAGACCATGGCAACTGATCTGGGCGGTTTCCAATCAGGGCCCGCTCGTAGTGCGTCATGGTGTTCGACATGGAGGGCGCAGGCAATGTATTGACCATGCGCCAGCCGCCCATCGAGCTTGCCTGACCAACCCATTGTGTTTGAATCAAAGGCAAGAAAGTAGACAGGAAAACGGTATTTGAAGATGAATCAGTTTGGATGTCCAAGCTCATAACGTGCTTGAGTTTTTCACCAACTTTGATTTTGCATGCTAGAGCCTGAGCCATCGCTGTTTTCGGCGTGACTTCTTTTGCAAGATCGGTCACTTTGTTGATGGCTTTGTTGATCTTTTGCAATGCACCTTTGACCATGTTGGGCTCTGGCCGCTGCAGCGGTGGCTCTGTGACTGGCCTTGGATATTGCAAGCGTGCTTTTGCTTGACCTGTTTCATCGCGATCGTAAGCCAGGACGCGAACGCCTCTGACTTCCATGCCATTTTTAAAACTGCTGCTTTCGCGCAAGCTGCCTTGGCTGTCAATCCAAGTTGTGGTTTGAACGCGCGTAGGTGTTTGCAAGGACGCATCAACCAAGCTTTGTCGAATGGCATCTAAACGCTCTTGTGCGTTGAGTTCTGCCTTGGCGCTTGAAGCAAAGACACAAGCCAAAATGGCCAAGCCAGAGACAAGGGATTTTGATTGTGTATTGCAGCAAATCATGATTAACGTCCTTTGGCTGCGACTTGGCCCATGTACATGATGCGCAAATCTTGTACAACGTCACGGTCTAAAGACAAAGTTGTTTCGTAAGTATCCTCGCCGACAGGTGTGATGCTGACCAATCTGGCGCCATAAATAACGCCCTCAACCTTTGTGCGGAAAGTGTCATTGGTGACGACCATGTCGGCCACTGTAGAGCTTGCATCCAATTGTTGACCGTAAACTTGTTCGGTCAGATTGCGGTAGGCGTCAAGCTTGGAGGCCCGAATGGCCATGAGTCGTTGTTGTGCAGGATTTTTATGATTCTGAACCGTCACAACGGCGTACCCTGTGGCCGTGATCGTCTCGCGTTTCTCTACAACGGGAGGTACCATCGAAGAAGCATCTTTGGAAGTCACTGGCATAGAGAGATTGATGGACTTGCAACCCGTCAGGGCAACCATGCTTAAAACCAGAACAGATATGACAGTGCGTTTCATTTGCAATTCCTTGTAAGAGAGGGGACTCGAAGTCCTACACCCTCTGATTCGGCACTAACTTGAGAAGCTTGAGGACTTTGGCCTCGAAATCAAACCGAATCAGATCAAATTGACACAGGTTTGAGCTTTCTGTTGCAAAAATGTTCTTTTGCCTGACGGTTTTCCGACATTTGAGCGAATTTTGAATGAATTTGCAATACATTGGTGTCTTGAGTCATTTACTGATCATCCTTGTTCGCCCCAATGGCTAAAAAATTACCGTCCAAAGCGTTCATTGGCGCCAGTGCTGGCGCTGAGGCCATTCGACACCTCATCGAGCGTGTTGCCTCATCTGCCGCCACTGTGCTTATTACGGGAGAAAGCGGTACAGGTAAGGAGCTGGTCGCCCGTGCCCTGCATGACCAATCTGATCGAAGTGGCGGTAATTTTGTTCCCATTAATTGCGCAGCCATTCCCAAAGACCTCTTAGAGAGTGAACTTTTTGGACATCGAAAGGGTGCATTTACGGGTGCCATGGCCGATCGAATTGGCCGTTTTGAGCTGGCCCACGGTGGCACTATTTTTCTGGATGAAATTGGTGACTTGTCTCTCGACATGCAGGTCAAGCTTTTGCGAGTTTTGCAAGAGCGTACGGTCGACCCTGTTGGCGGGCTTAAGTCTGTGGCGGTTGATGTACGTGTTGTAGCGGCCACCCACCGAGATTTAGAGGCGGAAATTGAAGCGGGCAGGTTCCGAGAAGACTTGTATTACAGGCTGAATGTTTTGCCCCTGAATACGCCTGCTTTACGGCAAAGGGCGCAAGACGTACCAGCGCTACTAACGCATTTTGCAGAGCATTTTGCTGTCAAAGGCCAAACACCCATTACATTCACAAACGATTTCATTGAAGCCTTGAAGGACTACGCGTGGCCAGGCAATGTTCGTGAGTTGTCAAATTTGGTCGATCGTTTTAACACCTTGTTCAGTGGGCAATTGCTGAGCTTGGCATC
>JAJTDK010000056.1 GCA_021300495.1 Limnohabitans sp.
CGTCCAATGGACAGGGGCTTCCAAATAGACCCAGCCCTCTGGCACAACAGCTTTGGCAGCAGCCTGCAATGCCTTCTCGAAGTACTCCCCTTCAAATGGCGGATCTAAAAACACCACATCCAGGCTACTGTGGGCCAAGCGTTGCAGGCCCATCATGGCGTCGCCCTTTTGTACCTGCACGGTTTGAGCTTTTAAACGTTGCTGTGTCTCTAGCAACTGTGCCACCAGTTGTGCATCTTGTTCCAACATCAACACACTTTGAGCACCCCGCGATGCAGATTCAAATCCCAAAGCACCGGTACCCGCAAAGGCATCGACACAGCGCCAACCCGTCAGGTCTTGGCCCAGCCAATTGAACAGTGTTTCGCGCACCCTGTCTGGCGTGGGCCGCAGGCCGGGTCGATCAATCACTTTGATTTTGCTGCGTTTCCATTGGCCACCAATGATGCGGACTTCGTGAGAAGGTGAGCCGATAGCAGCTTGATTGATTGGTTTGGTAGGCATGGGCTCGAGCTTACATCGTTGTCAGGGGATTTTGAGCGCGCCTTAAGTTTTCATAGAATAGAGCCCAACACACCCTTCAATATGTTCCGATTCTTTCGATCATTCCCCAAACCAGCCCCTGTTGATGACAAGGCCTTGCCTACCAGCCCCTCGTCAACTCAAGTCGAGTCAGCCACCGCATCTGAACAGCCTACGGCTGCTGAAGCACCCCGCCAATCTTGGCTTAGCAAGCTCAAAGCGGGTCTGCGTAAAACGGGTGGAAGCATTGCCTCGGTCTTTACCGGCACTCAAATTGACGATGCACTGTACGAAGAGCTTGAGACGGCCTTGTTATTGGCCGATACTGGCGTCAAAGCCACAGAACACTTGTTGCAAGACCTTAAAGCGCGCGTCAAAGCAGCCAAAGCCACCGATCCAGCGGCGGTCAAAGCCTTGCTGATTGATGCCATTGCCCATCTGCTCCTGCCCCTTCAAAAGCAACTTCACATCGGCACTCAAAAGCCGATGGTCATCATGGTCGCCGGCGTCAATGGCGCTGGCAAAACAACTTCTATTGGCAAACTCACTCACCACTTGGCAGACCAAGGGGCCACTGTTTTGCTAGCCGCAGCCGATACGTTTAGGGCAGCGGCACGCGAGCAGTTAGCGGTATGGGCTCAGCGCAATACCGTTGAAATTATCAGCCAACAAGGTGGTGACCCCGCTGCGGTCAGTTTTGATGCTGTGTCTGCGGGCAAAGCACGCGGCAGAGATGTGGTGCTGGTCGATACAGCGGGCCGCTTGCCTACCCAACTGCACCTCATGGAAGAATTGAAAAAAATCAAACGAGTGGTGCAAAAAGCCGATGCAACTGCCCCGCATGAAGTCTTGTTGGTCATCGATGGCAACACGGGTCAAAACGCATTGACACAAGTGAAGGCGTTTGACGAAGCTTTGGGTTTAACAGGTCTCATAGTGACCAAACTGGACGGCACCGCCAAAGGGGGCGTGCTGTGCGCCATTGCCCGCGAAAAAGCCATTCCTGTGTACTTCATCGGCGTGGGCGAACAGCTTGAAGATCTGCAAACTTTCGATGCGCGCGAGTTTGCCGAAGCCTTGCTGAGCTGAATCGATCCTCTAATACCGAGTCGGCGCAAATGGCCGCGGGTCAATGCTGGTTACCTCACTCGACATCAATTCAGACAAAAGCACACCCGTGCCTGGGCCTGTGCTGAAGCCAATGTGTTGATGTCCAAAGGCCAACCACAAACCTGGGCAGTTGGGCATCTCGCCAATCACAGGGCGGCTGTCAGGCGTGGTGGGCCGAGAACCCAACCAATCTGATCCTGGAACGGCAGATTTCATGGGCAAGACACGCCGAGCTGCATTCTCTGCAGCTTCTAATTGCTGCAAATTGGGTGCAGCGTCGCGCGCGGCCAACTCAACGCCAGTACTCAGTCGAAAGACGTCTGCGCCCTGATCGTCTTTCATGGGCGATAAAACATAAGCGCCAGACAAGTCATAAATGGGGCGCCCCAAACGAACCCCTTCTAGCGCTTGAAAATGGCGATGGTAGCCGCGCTCAAAACCCATATGGGCTTTGAAGGTACTGCTCAAGTGACTGGCCTCAAGCAAGCTCTCTGACCAAGGCCCCAAGGCCATCACCAAGTTAGGCGTCCAATGCACGCTCCCTTCTGGACTCACCCATTGCCAGCCATTGGGTTGCTGTTGAATAACACGGACTTGTGCTTGCACAATGTGCCCGCCGCCTTCCAAAAACTGCTTCGCATAGGCTTTCACCACGGCACGAGGGTTATCGACCGATGCGGCATCTTTAACCCACAGCGCATGGCTAAATGTTGGCGCCAAATGGGGCTCCAAAGCTTGCAGTGATGACGCGTTCAAAACTTCTGCAGCAACACCAAATTCTTGCAAAATTTCACGACTGACAGCACCTGATTGAAATGCGGCGTCATGTGCATACAACCAAAGCCATCCTGTATCACGCAATCGGTTTTCAACATGGGCCTTTTTCAACCACGCTCGGTGTGTGTCCGAAGACAGCTGTATCAAACCATCCAGTGCCACGGTAGTCACTTCAAAAGAAGAACGTTTAGCGTGCCAAAGAAATCGCCAAAGCCACGGCCACTGAGTCAGAGCACTGGTTCTGATCTTCAATTGCGGCCCAGATCTGAGCAACATCGAGGGCAGACTTTGCAATAGACCAGGTCGATTGAATGGCAAGAATGAACTGCGCGAAAGCACGCCAGCGTTGCCATGCGACGTTTCTTCGCCGGGCGCTTGTTGGTCCACCAAGGTGACGCGCCAACCCTTGGCTTGTAAGGCCAACGCACATGAAACACCCACCATGCCGGCGCCTAGCACGGTCACTTGTCGACTGGTTTCAAAAAGATTCATGGTCCTATTTTGCTTGAAAACCTTCTGGGTTAAATGCAAGTGAACTGCGCTTTAGATTTATAGTGTCGTCATGAAATTTATCCAATGGCCTATTGCCAGTGCAATCATTTTGGTTTTAGGCGCTTCTGTCTTCTGGTTGACTAAAGATAATGAGCCAGCCAAACAAGCGACATCCGCCAAATTCCAATGCGAGCTCCCCCCCGCATCAACCGCAGCACCGCGTCCGGGCATGGTTTGGATTCCAGAGGGTGTCTTCGACATGGGCGACAGTGTTTACGCTGAAGAAAAACCTGTTCGAAATGTGCGGGTTAAAGGCTTTTGGATGGACCGCACCGAAGTGACCAATTTGGAATTTGCTGCCTTCGTGAAAGCCACTGGCTATGTCACGGTAGCCGAACGTCCTGTAAGTCCACAATTGCTGAGCAGCCTGCCAGAAGACATGCGCAAACCTGGGGCCGTGGTGTTCAAAGTACCTGCCCAATTGAACTACGGCGACGATCCTCGTCAGTGGTGGCAATACATACCCGGCGCCAGCTGGCAGCACCCAGCAGGCCCTGGCTCCAACATCGATCGGTATGGTCACTTTCCGGTGGTCCATATTGCTTATGAAGATGCCCAAGCCTACGCCAAATGGAAGGGGCATCGGTTGCCCACGGAAGCAGAATGGGAGTGGGCGGCACGTGCTGGCGCCAAGGAATTACCTGGCCAACACGATCAGCCTGAGAGTGCCAACACATGGCAAGGTATTTTCCCCATGGCCAATGCCAGTGAAGATGGCTTTTCAGGCATTGCGCCTGTGGGCTGCTATGCGCCGAATGCCTACGGATTGTTCGACATGATTGGCAATGTCTGGGAACTCACCGCCGATGTATTTGTAGCCGAAAGGCCTGCAGTTTCCAGTCAGACAGGTACAAGTCCCAACCAAGGGCTAGACCCAGATGAAGCACAACGGCCGCCCATTTTTAAAAAGCTTCAAGCCAATTCAGATCCAAAAGCACGCGTGATCAAGGGCGGCTCTTTTTTGTGTGCCCCCAATTACTGCATGCGCTATCGCGCAGGATCTAGGCAGCCTCAAGAAGAAGATTTGGCGGTCAGCCACTTGGGGTTTAGAACCCTCTATCAGCCATGATGATTGCAAAACGCTTAGTCCTTGCAACTTTGGTTTTGGTGGCCGTCATCACTGCCATGCTGCTTGTCATGAAAGACAAGATCATGCTTGGCGCTGAGGCTTATTTGTATGGCTACCCATTGGTCATGATGGAAACCACGCGTATTCAAAGCGCGAAATACATCGGTCCTGAAAATCAGTTGCGCATGGTCAGACAATTTCCCAACGCGCAATTTAAAGAGGTGGTGCGGCCCAATGTCGATACGCTCTACACCACAGCATTTATCAGCATGAAAGAGGGGCCGTGGGCGTTTGAAATGCCCGCCAACAACAAGCGTTATGAGTTGATGCCCTTCATGGATGCATGGACCAATGTGTTTGCATCACCTGGCACCAGAACCTCGGGCAATCAAGGGGGCACTTATTTGTTGACCGGCCCAGAATGGAATGGCCAGGTGCCCAAGGGCATGACACTTTTAAAGTCACCCACTGACATGGTCTGGCTCATTGGCAGAACGCAAACCAACGGCACAGCAGATTTTGCAACGGTGCATGAATTGCAAAACCGACTTCGGCTATCGAAATGGCCACAGCCGCCAGACAGCCTGTCGGCAAGCACCGATTCGAAAAGAGATGCACAACCAAGCTGGCAAGTCAGCACTGAACCAAGCCTAACGCCTGTGGCACAAATGAAAGCTCTAAACACCACTGAGTTTTTCAATCGGCTTATGAAATTGATGGTGAGCAACCCACCTTCGCCAGAAGATGCGCCCCTGCTTGCAAGACTGGCACAACTTGAAATTAAACCTGGCCAAGCCGTGCATTTAAGCGGGTCGAACGCGTTGAGTTTCAGCTTGGGTCGTTGGATTGCCAACCAGCGCGTCATGAAGGCATTGAACACCAAAGCTCAAGATGGAAGCTGGTCTTACCCGCCCTTGAATTTGGGCCGCTATGGCACCGACTACAACACGCGCGCTGCGGTGGCCATGGTGGGTCTTGGCGCTAACTTGCCAGAGGATGCGATGTACCCCAACACCGTCCTTGACCACCAAGGTCAAGCACTGAATGGCAAGCACCGATACCGCCTGCATTTTGCGGCCAATGCGCTGCCTCCCGTCAAAGCTTTTTGGTCGATCACGGCTTACGGAGCAGATGAGTTTTTAATTGACAACCCGTTGCAAAGATTTGCCATAGGTGACCGCGATCCCTTGGTTTTCAATGCAGATGGTTCTCTGGACCTTTGGGTGCAAGCCACACCCCCTTCCCAGAAAGAAGCTGCGGCCAATTGGTTGCCCGTTCAAATGGGCGCTCCGTTTTTACTCAATGCAAGACTGTATTGGCCAGAAGACAAGGCATTGAATGGGCAGTGGAAGATGCCAGTGGTTGAACGGCTGAACTAAGACACTCAAGTGAGTTGTTTCAAAACCAGATAGTTTGAAATCAAGCCTTGCACATAGGCTCTGATGTTGGGTGGATTCACAGGCCGACTTAAAGCCTGATAGCCACCCACAATGGCCAAATAAAGAAGCGCAGCCAAATCACGCGCCTTGGTTGGGTCTTTCAAAATCACCAAAAATTTGGACTCAAATAAATTGATGCGCTCTGCGTCAACTTCCACCAGCATTTGAGCTGCGCCTTTGTGAAGATGACTCAAGGCTCTTAAGGCTTGCTCAAAGCGGAGGTTCTCAAGTTCTGTGCCGGCTTGGTTAAATGCAGCATCCACCACAAACTCCAAATCTTGAATAGGATCATCGCTGCGATGCGATTTTAATTTTTCATCGAGCTCAAGTTGGGCCAATTTCCATCGCATCAGCAAGCTGCCAATTAAGTCGGCATGGTCGGTGAAGTGCCAATAAAAACTACCGCGGGTGACTTTGAGTTTTTCGGCCAATGCCAATACTTTGACATTTTCAAAGCCCCCGGCTACAACCGCTTGAAAGGCCTCGTCAAGCCAATTGTCCCGCGTCAGACGCGCACCATCGGAGGCGGCCGATTTGGGCTTTTGATTTTGTGTGTCCATCAGTGTCATGTCCTATTTGTAGCACAACAAATTCATCTGAATAAAAGCCCTCGCTAGCGAAAACCCTAGACTGGTATTCATCTTTGCTGTGCTAGAGTGAAATGTCAATACACATGTGTACTGATTAACAAAACAAAAGGAGACCCCATGTTGACATCAAAACGAAAAAATAAACACACGGCACTTGTCATTTCAACCCTTTCATGGGGAGTTTTCATTGCCTGTGGCTTTAGCGCGCACGCAGCTGAGAACTACAAACTAAGACAGGCACCCTTGGGAAGTTTTGGGGGAGATATTGCAACACCTGCAGACAAACCTGGTTTCTTTGGAACAGCCAGTTTGACGGAACTGACCATTGAGGGAATCAAGGGACCGACGGGCGCAGCATTAACAAGACCCTCGCCCATTTCCAACACGCCTCTCGGTCTTATTGACCCTAGGTTTGCCGCTTTAAATGCCATTAGAGCAAGTGTCGCTGATGGCGCTGTCTCTTTGACCCAAGATCAAACTCAATTGAATTTAGCGGGCGGCTACCTCACAGAAAGCACATATGCCGATGGCCGCATCGCTTTTGTTGCCAATGTACCTTTTGTGAAACAAAGCAGAAATGTGCTTGTGACTTACCCCACAGCCACATTTTCATCTCCCATACCACCTGTCAATAATTTCAACGCCATTATTCCCGCTGCCATCAATGGCGCAGTGAGTACAGCAGCTGCGAATGCGTCCAAATTAGCTACTGGGGATGCCTCCGGCATGGGTGACACTGAACTTTCAGCCGTCTGGGTTCGACACACGGACAGATTGAAAGTGGCAGCTGGCATCTCAGTGTTTGTTCCGACAGGTAAATATTCTGTGGCAAGAGACACGGCTTTACAAGCAAACCCTGGCTTTGGAGATTTCTACACCATTCGACCCGGTGCGGCATTTACTTACAACCTAAATCCAAGCCATTCCAATCAAGATTGGGATGCTGGCGTCACCATTGCAGGACGTATCGCTTATGGCACGAACACAGTCAATAAGGACACCCATTACAAAAGCGGCAACTTCGTTTATTCCGAAGCCGCCATTGTGAAGGTCTCTGGCGATTGGGCAATGGGTATGAATGTGTTTTCAACACAACAAGTCACAGATGACACGTACTCAGGTACAGACAAAACAAAAGCAATTATTGGACGGTACAAAACATTAGGTGCCGGCCCCTTTATCTCTTACAAAATACCAGGACAAAACGCCGGGTTAAATTTTCAAGTGAACAACAACTTCGATGGCAAAAATGCGATCAATGTGAAAAGCTACCAACTGCGTTTGATCAAAGCTTTCTAACTTAATTCATTTTGCGAATTCAATTTAACTCAGGCAGGTTGATTTCGTATCATGTTTTTTAGGTCCCCTCAAAGTTGGCTGATGCCTGTCATCAGTCAACTTTTTTTATCCCGATCCCGTCTACTTAAACTGAGACACAAAGCAGAGAAAAAAAGACAAGAAGCCAAGCGACCGCACGTCATCCATTTTTTTCACCAACTGGACGACCCTTATTCACAGTTGCTGACAAAGGCTCTACCCGTTCTGCAATCTCGCTACAACATCATCTTAGAGACCCATCTTGTTGAAGCTCCTGAGGATTCAGCAGTTCCCGAGAGAGCCATGCTGAAAGCCTACAGCCTATTGGATGCACAACGATTGGCCAATCGGTTTCAGTTGGATTGGCAATTTGTACAGCCCAGTGAACTGCCAAATTCAGATGCAGCAAGTGAATCAAACGCACTTCGGAAAAAGTGGGGCCACTATCTTGGCGCCACGCTTTATTACGAAGGGGAATGGTATTGGGGCATTGACCGCCTACATCACTTAGAAGATAGGCTGAACGATTTGGGTCTAGGCCAAACAAACTTCAACGCCCACCTTTTCCCTGCTACGCAATACGCCCACGGCCAGATCACTCCTCAAAATACAAGCATTGATTTTTTCTTCTCTTTCAGAAGCCCCTACTCCGCCATTTCAGCAGCGAAAATTTTCCACTGGGCCCATCAGGCAGGCGTCCATATCAAGCTCAGGTATGTGTTGCCGATGGTCATGCGGGGCTTGCCGGTCCCTGCAGAGAAGCGCAAGTACATCATCTTAGATGCGGCACGTGAAGCTTACGTTCAGGGCGTGCCTTTCGGACGTTTGAATGATCCTGTTGGAAAACCCACAGAGCGTGGGTTAGCCTTGATGCCGTTTGCAGAAATGCACAATTTGGCAGAGGACTATGTGATGTCCTTTATGCAGGGAGTTTGGTCTGAAGGACTCGATGCTGGGCTTGATTCGCATTTGAAAATCATCGTGGAGCGCGCGGGTTTAAACTGGACAGCAGCCAAAGACATCCTGCGAAGTCAATCCAATGAAGCTCACTGGCGCGCGATCGCTGAAGAAAACAGACAGGCCCTTTTTGCTCTTGGCTTGTGGGGTGTGCCATCTTTTCGCTACGAAAATACATCGGCCTGGGGTCAAGACAGATTCTGGGTCATTGAAGATGCTTTAAATGCGCAATTTGGCGCTTTCCCTGACGATTGACTATGACTGACTTTCGCAATTCCTACTCAATCTGGCAAGTTGCGCTGGTAGCCCTTCTTTTCACCTTGTGCCCGCAATCCGAGGCCAAACGACCCAACATGGTTGTGATGCTGGCAGATGACTGGGGCTTCAGTGACGTTGGTGCATTTGGCGGTGAAATTCAAACGCCCAACCTGAACCAATTGGCGCAATCAGGTATGCGCTTTTCAAACTTTCATGTCAGCGCATCCTGCTCTCCTACGCGATCGATGTTGCTCACCGGGGTCGACAATCACCTCAATGGTGTGGGCAATATGCGGGAGACCATTCCGCAATCGCATGTGGGCCGCGCTGGGTACCTGAGTGTGCTCAATCAGCGTGTTGTCACGGTATCAAGCTTGCTGCAAGACAGCGGCTACAGAACCTATGTCGCCGGCAAATGGCATGTCGGCAAAGAGCCGCACAACTTACCACCTGCCAGAGGATTTGATCGGTCCCTGGTGATGGGCGACAGCGGTTCTGACAATTGGGAAACCGGAAAGCTTTACTTAGACCTCACAGACAAGGTGTACTGGTACGACAACGGGCAAGAAGCCAAGATGCCCAAAGAGTTTTACTCCACTGAGTTTTACATCAACAAAACACTTGAGTACCTTCAAGCCGACGCCAAATCAGACAAACCCTTTTTTGCCTACATCGCATTCCAGGCCAACCACATTCCGCTTCAAGCGCCTCAGTCGTTCATCGACAAATACAAAGGTCGCTACGACAAAGGTTGGGATGTATTGCGCAATGAACGACGCGACAAAGCCATTGCCCTTGGCCTTGTGCCAGCCAACTCCAAAATGGCCCATTTACCTTCAACCCATGTGGCCTGGAATTCTTTGAGTGCGGCAGACAAAGCCTATCAAGCTCGCCGCATGGAGGTTTATGCAGCCATGGCAGAGGCCATGGACTTTCACATTGGCCGGCTCATCGCTCATTTGAAAGAAACGGGAGAATTTGATCAAACTGTTTTCATGTTCTTGTCTGACAATGGCGCAGAAGCTTCCGATCCTTATGCCTTGGCTGTAGGTCGTTGGTGGCTAGATCAAAATTACAACCGCGATATCGATCGTTTAGGCAGCAAGGGCGCCTACAGCGTCATTGGCCCCAACTGGGCAAGTGCTGCCACAGCACCCTTAAGCACTTACAAATTTTTTGCAGGTGAAGGCGGCATTCGTGTGCCGTTGATTATTTCAGGCATTCCCAATATGCCAAAGTCCGCCAGCAATCGGGTGCATACCAGCCTCACACACGTGAATGACATCGTGCCCACACTGCTTGACTTGGCCCGCGTTCAGCATCCAGGCACCCTCTACAAAGGGCAAACCATCTATCCATTGAGTGGCCACAGTCTGATGCCAGTGATCACGGGTGATGCAACAAGAGTTCGCAGGCCTGATGAAATATTGGGATACGAATTGTCAGGCAACCGCGCCTTGTTTAAGGGTGACTATAAATTGGTCAGCAACTTAACTCCGGTAGGCGACGGTCAATGGCATTTGTACAACATTGTCAAAGACCCTGGTGAGACGCAAGACTTACAGCAAGAATTACCCGATCTGTTTTTAAGCATGCAAGCAGACTATGCCAAATGGGCCAAAGCCAATGGTGTGCTTGAAATGCCAAAAGGCTACGACCCTATTGAACAGGTCATCATCAACTCTCTGGTGTTTGTCTATTGGCCTAGGTACAAATTGCATCTGATCGGCATCTTTGGCGTGCTACTTTTAGCAACATTTTGGTTTTGGCGCCGGCGCACACGAACCCCTCTCAAGCAGCCAGCTCATTGAGCAATAGACATGGCACCCTCTGGTTACTATGACAGTCCGTGGCCTTGCGAGGACGCAGGGCCCTCTAGACTTCAAACACCACACACCAGCCATTGCTTAGATCTACAACCTGGCATGAAGCTAGCGTG
>JAJTDK010000125.1 GCA_021300495.1 Limnohabitans sp.
CCCTATGATATTGCCAGCTCTTGCGCTCGCAATGTGCGCAGTGTTAGGTTTTTCAAAAAATGATCTTCTGTAGCTATCAATTGCAAGTTCACAAGCTGCCTTGCTGGAACTATACGGATCGTATCCACCCAATCTATCTGTCTCGCGATATGGGTAAACCCCATTCCTTATTCTCATAAACCTTGTCAGTCGTGATCATGATCGCACATTTAACTGATGGCGATATACGTACCATTTCTAATGTGTTTACGGTTCCCATTAAATTCGTGGCGAATGTGTTAACAGGGCTTTTGTATCCCTCTCTAACCAAGGGTTGAGCAGCAAGATGAAATACAACTTCAGGCTTGTTAACTTCAAATATGTTTTTGAAATTCTGAAAATCTAAAATATCAACTATGTTTGAAGTAATGATTTTATCTAGAGAGAGCAAGTTGTATAGAGCGGTGGAGGTGATAGGGTTAAGCCCAACACCTGTAACCTTTGCTCCAAGCATGGTCAACCAATAAGATAACCAACTACCCTTGAAACCAGTATGGCCAGTGATTAATACGCGTCGCCCTTTCCAGAAGGATACT
Source organism: Limnohabitans sp. (assembly GCA_021300495.1). Classification (GTDB taxonomy): domain Bacteria; phylum Pseudomonadota; class Gammaproteobacteria; order Burkholderiales; family Burkholderiaceae_C; genus Limnohabitans_A. Next base: position 576 of record JAJTDK010000125.1, read on the forward strand.
GATGGAACATTTACCATGTTTTCCACGGCGCTTTCCCTTGTTGCCATAATTCTTCAAGCATATTTTTTTCACGCAAGGTATCCATGGGTTGCCAAAAGCCATCGTGGAAAAATGCTTGCAACTGACCTTCGTCAGCTAGCCTTTCAAGTGGTTTTTGCTCCCAAGCTGTACTATCGCTATCTATATAGTCTAGAACCTTGGGCGATAAAACAAAAAATCCACCATTTATCGATCCACCATCTCCGCGTGGCTTTTCAGAAAAACTCGTTACTTGGGTTTTGTTTGAAACATTTAATGCACCGTATCTACCCGGTGGTTGAACAGCTGTTACCGTTGCAAGTTTTCCATGAAGGTTGTGAAACGAGATCAACTCTTTAATGTTGACATCTGACAGACCGTCTCCGTAGGTAAAGCAAAAACAATCTTCTTTTTCCAGATATTGCTGAACTCGTTTAAGACGGCCACCAGTCTGGGTACTTTCTCCAGTGTCAATTCTTCATTACATGCCAAAGAATTGGTTTTCCACCAATTTCGATCATTGGTTTGGGGCGAAGATGCGTCTCCTCGCTAATACGCGTTCCTAAGCCACCTGCTAAGATTACCGCTTTCATTATTCATTATTTCCATGTTGGATTGTGTATGGCTTCATTAAAATGGCCTGTCCGGTAGGAAGGGACAGTATTTGGATGCCATATTTCAATGCGAATTCATCAAAAGCAATTTTTTGCTGTATGTGACTTTCCCAACCGTAATCATCTAATAGCATAATCGCCCCAGGAACCATCTTGGGCCATAAAAATTCTGCTGCCGCAATTTCTGCTGCCGTCACATTCATGTCTATTGATACGTATGAAAATTTTTCACTTTTCACTTGGGTGAGAGTGTCGGGTACTTTACCTCTTATGACATTGCAATTTTTCCATTTTTTGAATTTTTCTTTGACACCAAGATAAGTTTTGTCGCCAAAATCATATTTTTTATTCATCTGAGCTACTCCCATCGAGAACTCTGTGGTTGAAATTTGTTCTAAAGGAATGCCTTCAAATGTATCTAATAAATAATATTTTTTATTAGACAGTCTTTCAAAATCAAGCCAAGTCATAACTGCACCAGAAAGAATTCCGGTGTGTACACCGCATTCAATGAAATCACCTTGAAGTGGTGCGCACTGGGATGCTGCCCAAATTGCTACGTGGACTCGCCATTCAATAGAAATACCAGACCTAGCATTTATTAAGCCATATTTATATGCTTGTTGAAATCGCGGGTGTTTAATGAAGTCACAGTTGTGAAAAGTATGCAATCCATCTGAGGAATATTTAAATGCTCTGCTCATGCTATTTATCGGTTGTGAAGACTTAGTCATTTTCTGATCCATATCTTATGCACTCGCCTTAAAAGGCTCCCGCTGCATGCAGTACTGCATCAAATCGCGTTGATCAAACCACTCGTGCGCAAAGTCTGCGTCCTTGTATTCATTGAAATAGGGTCCACCATTGGTCCAGTGAATATTTTTAACATCGTGTGGAGGCTCGTCATATTCGCCCACCAACCAGTTCCAGCGCACATCGAGCTCGCCGATTTCGCTGTCATCTAACCAGGTGAATCGGTGCAAATCTAGGCCCGAAGCTGTATTGACGAAGCTAGGGGTAACAACGCGGTTTTTGAAATGCGCACAATTCCACAAAACCACAGACGACCAGTTTTTTCGGGGGTATTTGTATTGAACGGTGTTCAGATATTTCACATCGTTGCGGGGTTCGTAGGTGTGTTTCACCACGTACAGGGCTTTGCCGGGTTGTTCATCTATCACTGAGAGAATTTCAGAGATGTCGGTTCGCAGCATCATGTCGCAATCAAAAAAGATAGCTTGTCCCTCGTAATTACAAAGGTAGGGGACTAAAAACCGAGAAAATGAAAACTCATTCGATTGTTTTGGGTCGCGCGCCCGGTTGTAAATGCTTTTGAAATTGCTCAAATTTATCGGGATGATGGCAATAGGGCGGCTGCTGTGGCGGTAAATAGAAGCCGCCATGGTGTGCCAAGCAACACTTTCTACTGGATCGAAGCCAATAAATACTTTGATTAAATCTTTTTGCATATTTATCCCTTTAGAAATTCTTTTCAAGCTGTAAAGTTCTTTTTGGCGTTGGTCACATAAAGCAAAAATTGAGCCGTCAATTTTTTTGATTAATAGTTATCAAAGTGACAGCGCCGCAATTTGTGCAGACGTCAGACCTGCCTTTTGAGCAGTTCCGAGGGCTGCGACCTGATTGGTACTCAGGTAACTCAGTTGTGTCGTGGTCATACCGGCCAGTGCCGACATATTGATGGCGGCGAGATCGCTGGCATCAATCGCTTGAATTTGTGCCGAGGTCAGAGCGTTCAACTGAGCCGATCCCATGGACTTGATTTGGCTGCTGCTCATTGCAGCCAATTGAGCAGTGGTCAATCCTTGCAATTGGGTGGTGCTCAATTTGGCAATGGCGGTGCTGGTCAGCTTGGCGATTTGTGCCGTATTGAGTTGCCCCAGTTGTGTCGATGTCATGCCCGCCACAGCTGCTGTGCTGAGTGTGGCGATGCTTGCGGCATCCAGCAATGCCAGTTGTGCGGCTTGCAAGTTATTGAGCTGTACGCTGCTCAATGCCTTGATTTGGTTCGAGGTCAAAGCCTTGATTTGTGTGGTGCCAAGGTTGTTGAGTTGATCAGTGGTCATGGCGCCGATTTGGCTGCTGCTGAGGCCTGCCATTTGCGCGGTAGACAACAGTGCAGCTTGCGACGCGCTGAGTGTGTTGATCACGTTGGTGGCAATGGCGGCCAAATCTGCGGCTTCAATGGCTTGCAGCAGACTGGTTGACAAATTGTTCAGTTGTGTGGATGTCAAGGCTTTGACTTGTGCAGAATTCAAACCCGCTATCTGTTTGCTGCTGAAATTGTTCAATTGGCCAGCTGTCAAGGCCGCCACTGTCGCTGTACTGAGGGCTGTCAAATCAGCGCTGTCAATCGCTTGCAACTGGGATTGATCCAGTGAATTGAGTTGTGCGCTTGTCATGACCTTGAGTTGAGCGCTGCCCAAGGCGGTGATTTGTGCGCTGCTGATGTTGGCCAGTTGCGTGTTGCTCAGTGCGGCAATCAGTTGGGTAGGCATGGCCGCTATTTGGGCTGTGCTCAGATTGGCCAACTGGCTGCCAGACAAGGAGGCCAGCACGGTTGTGGTTAAGCTCTTGATGGATTGCGATGACAAAGCCTGCAAAGCGGTGGTGGTCAGGCCGTTCAATTTGGTGGCGGTCACGGCTTTGAGTTGTGCGCCGCTCAAGGCGGCCAATTGACGCGTGCTCAAACTGTTCAACTGTTCACTGGTCAGGCTGAGGATTTGTGCCGTGCCCATGGCCGCGATGTCTTGTGAATCTATCGCTTGCAATTGTGTTGTGCTGAGCACCGTCAATTGCGCGTTGGTCACAGAACGGATTTGCGCCGATGTCAGTGCAGATAACTGGGCCGTTGTCAGAACGCTGAATTGGGTGGTGTTCAAGCCGGCAATTTGGCTGGATTTCACGGCGGCCAAGTCGGTGGCATCGATCGCTTGCAATTGTGCTGCGGTCAGTGCGTTGAATTGTGTGGCGTTCAATGAACCAATTTGGCGTGAAGTCAGTGCTTTGAGTTGTGCGGTGGTCAGCATCTCAAGC
>JAJTDK010000057.1 GCA_021300495.1 Limnohabitans sp.
GCGCTATGCCAACATTTTGCGCAAAGAAGAAACCATCCAAAGGGCCAGTGGCGCCAACGATGTGCTGGACAAAACCCGCATTGTGGACACCCTAGAAGAGGCTTGTGAGGGCATCTCTCACCTGTGTGCCACAGCCATGACACCGCGTGATTTTGGTCCTCCAACAAGATCACCCAGAGAGCACTTTGAAGGCTTGTTGGGTCGGTCTCTTGCGCAGGCTCAAATGGATGCTTTCAAAGCCGATGAACCCAAGCCGAAAGAGGTCATTTCGTCGATGGGATTTTTGTTTGGCTCCGAACGCTTTGGCATGACAAACGAGGATGTCTACAAGTGCCATGTGGCTTTGTCTATTCCCACCAATCCGACGTTTGGCTCTTTGAATTTGGCTGCAGCCATTCAATTGGTGGCCTATGAATGGCGTTTGGCCTTGGGTGGCTTTCCTGTTGTATCCCCTGTGCAAGAATCGAATTTGGCCGATGCGGCTCAAGTTGCGGGAATGCTAAGTCATTTGGAAAAGGCCTTGGTTGAAATTGGCTTCCTCGATCCTTTGGCCCCTAAAAAACTCATGCCCCGTTTGAATCAGCTGTTTAATCGAGCCGATCTCACACCCGAAGAAATCCATATTCTCAGAGGTGTTGCTAAGGCCATGATCGAAACAGCTCACGCAAAAAGGTAGACTCGTCGCAAAACCATTGGCTTATGTTCTCTCGCATCCATTCCGACATTCAATGCATCCTTGACCGTGATCCTGCTGCGCGCACAGCCTGGGAAGTGCTCACGTGTTACCCAGGACTTCATGCAGTGGTCATGCACAGGTGGGCCCATGCTTGCTGGCATATGGGGTTCAAATGGTTGGGCCGATTTATCTCCAATTTTTCACGCTGGGTCACGGGCATTGAAATTCACCCAGGCGCCAAGTTGGGCGAGCGGGTATTTTTTGATCATGGGATGGGTATCGTGATTGGTGAAACAGCTGAGATTGGCGACGGTTGCACCATTTACCACGGCGTGACCCTGGGCGGCACATCTTTGTACAAAGGTGCAAAGCGCCATCCCACTTTGGGCAAAGATGTGGTTATTGGCGCAGGTGCCAAAGTGTTGGGCGGATTCACTGTCGGTGATGGCGCTAAAGTGGGGTCCAACGCAGTGGTGACCAAGCCGGTGCCAGAAGGCGCTACAGCTGTGGGCAATCCTGCGCGCATCATTCAGGAAGATGCCGATGTACAGCGCGAAGCAACAGCATCCAAAATGGGCTTCTCAGCTTATGGCGTGACACAAAACGACGATCCCTTGTCGCAAGCGATGCGCGGATTGATCGACAACGCAGCCAGTCAAGAACATCAAATTGCCATGCTCTGGCAAGCGCTTGAAAAAATGAATTCAGATGCGGGCAATTCAGCAACCCTTCAAATGCCTGGCGATGCAGCCAAGCGCGAAACCTTTGAAGCTGAAAAACTCAATCAGTTACTGGACAAGTAAGGCTCAGGGCTTGGCTGGCCGGATGGCAGTTTTGGGTCTGAAGGCTTTGCACACTTCATCGTGTGTTTCCAGATAAGGGCCTCCAATCAAATCAATGCAGTAGGGTACGGCCGCAAAAATGCCATGCACCAAGCTTTGCCCTTGGCTGTCTTTCAAACCTTCTAATGTTTCTGCAATCGATTTGGGTTGACCAGGAAGATTGATGATCAAACTCTGGCCCCGAATGACGGCCACTTGCCTTGAGAGGATGGCGGTGGGCACAAATTTCAAACTGATCTGACGCATTTGTTCGCCAAAGCCAGGCATCTCTTTGTCGGCTACAGCCAAGGTTGCTTCTGGGGTGACATCTCGAATGGCTGGGCCTGTGCCGCCTGTCGTGAGCACCAAACTGCAGCCAGCCTCCACCAATTCAATCAGCGTGGCGCTGATGCGCTCTTTTTCGTCGGGAATAAGTCGAGGCTCGAATTGCAATGGGTTTTTCAAGGCATGGCCAAGCCATGCTTGAAGTGCAGGAAGTCCTTTGTCTTCGTAGACGCCTGTACTGGCACGGTCGCTGATGGAGACGATGCCAATTTTGACGGAATCGTGCTCGGTGCTTGATGTGTCTTGTGATGGCGTCATGTTCAATGTTTATTCATCGTCGTCGTTGAATTGGTTGGCAGAGTTGCCTTGCGAGGCGCTGCTCATTTCTGCGCGCACCAGCTGAAATATTTCGCGGTAAGCGCGACTTTGCCTTGGCGCCAAGCCTTGAGAAACGCTGGCCGCAGAAATGGCGGGCGCATCTTTGCGTGCTTGCCGAATCAGGGCGCGCAATTGTTGGCTGTCGGTATCTGGAAAGTTTTTCAGCCATTCGCCACATGCATCGTCATCACTGATTAGGCGATCACGCCATTGCTCAGCCAAGTGCAGTTGCAATGTCTCTTGTGCCGACCCTTGGTTCTGTTCTAGCAGGGCGGCCTTGACGCTTTCAATGACATCGTCGTCGAGTTTGCGCATGAGCTTGCCAATGAATTGCATCTGACGGCGCTTGCCTTCAAAGTTGGTAATCCGCTTGGCATCCGCCACGGCATCGACCAATTTTTCGGGCAGGTCGGCTTTGGCCATCAGATCGGGGCGTAAATCCAATAGACTCTCACCCAGTTTCTGAAGCTCATCGCTTTCTTTTTTAAGGTCAGTGCGGCTGGGTTCATCGCCCCCCTTGAGCTCGCGTTTGAGTTCGAGGTCAAGCTCGCTGCCTTCGGCAACAAATTGACCTTGAACGAAATAACCTTTTTTGAATTTACGGGACATGTGAGCTCTTAAGCCTTTTCAGCGGGACGGCAAGTATCATAGCCTTCACTGTGAATTTTAAATAATCGACTGTTTTGACGAATTCGACGCAAATGATGAAAAAAACCAAGCCCCAGACTGCCAAGGCCCCTTCTAAGTCACACAACGCGCATGCGCATGACGGTTTCAGCTACAGCCGCAACTTTTTTGAGGGTTTGGTTGATTCTGCCTTGAAACACGCCAAAAAAATCGGTGCCACCGATGCAGGGGCCGAAGCCTCTGAAGGCTGCGGGTTGAGTGTGAGCGTGCGCAAGGGAGAGTTAGAAACAGTGGAGCGCAATCGGGACAAGTCCTTGGGCGTCACGGTGTATGTGGGCCACAGACGCGGTAACGCCAGCACGTCTGACTTTTCAGAGGCTGCCATTCAGCAAACAGTCCAAGCTGCGTTCGACATTGCGCGTTTCACCGCTGAAGATCCGACTGCAGGCTTGCCTGATGAAGACGACATTGCCAAATTGCAACCTGAATTGGATTTGTTTCATCCTTGGTCAATCAACAGCGAAGAGGCAGCCAAGTTGGCTTTGGCTTGTGAAGCCGCCGCGCTCAAAACCAGTCGACGCATTACCAACAGTGAAGGTGCTGGCGTGTCTGCACAGCAGAGCCATTTCTTCAGTGCCCACACGCACGGATTTCGGGGTGGTTATGCCAGTTCACGTCACAGCATGTCGGTGGCACCCATTGCATCACTGCCTGGTAAAAATGCAGAAATGCAACGCGATGCTTGGTACACCTCCATGCGCGCAGCCGATCAAATGGCCACGCCTGAAGCCGTGGGACGGTACGCCGCCGAGCGCGCATTAAGTCGTTTAGGCAGCCGCAAAATACCCACCACAGAGTGCCCCGTTTTGTTTGAGTCTCCTGTGGCAGCTGGATTATTGGGCGGCTTTGTGCAGGCTGTGAGCGGTGGTTCCTTGTACCGAAAAAGCAGCTTCTTGTTGGACTCCATGGGCAAGCAAGTCTTTCCCAAGCACATTGACATTTCGGAAGACCCCCATGTGTTGCGTGGCAAAGGCAGTTCGCCTTTTGATGACGAAGGCGTGCGCGGTTTGAAGCGCAAAGTGGTCTCGAGTGGCCGTGTCGAAGGCTACTTTTTGAGCAGCTACTCAGCTCGCAAATTGGGCATGAAGACCACAGGCAATGCCGGTGGCTCGCACAACTTGATCATGTCGTCCAAGTTGACGCGCTCAGACGATGACCTCCAAGCCATGCTGCAAAAGTTAGGAACAGGTTTGTTTGTGATTGAGCTCATGGGGCAGGGCGTGAATTACGTCACGGGCGACTACTCACGCGGTGCATCGGGCTTCTGGGTCGAGAACGGAGAAATTGCATTTCCAGTTCACGAAATTACCATTGCCGGTAATTTGAAAACCATGTTCAAAGGCATTGAGGCCGTGGGCGCAGATGCCTACAACTATGGCGCCAAAACCATTGGCTCGGTGTTGGTCAATAGGATGAAGGTCGCGGGTTCTTAATGCTTGCACCTGAGTTGTTGGCTGCAATGGCCTCTGGCTGTTGGGCCATTGGTGCTTTGTTCTCTGCCAATGCAGCCGCTCAGATGGGCGCTTTTGCTTTCACACGGTGGCGTTTGTTTTTTGCCATGTGCTTGTTGTGGATTGCCGCAATTTATGTGGGTCGTTGGCCGGAACTCACCTTTGAAAGCATCGCATGGCTTTCTGTTTCCAGTTGGATTGGCATCTTGGTAGGCGATACAGCATTGTTCGTCTGCATGAACAGACTCGGGCCAAGGCGCTCGGGTGTCTTGTTTGCCACGCACTCGCTTTTTTCTGCTTTATTGGCTTGGTTGTTCTTGGGTGAAACGCTGTGGGGCTGGACGCTCATGGGCAGTAGCGTTTTGGTGTCGGGCGTCATGGTGGCCACTTTGTGGGGCCGACGCGAAGAGGAAACCCACGTTTGGGAAAATACCCGTGGCATGCTTTGGTTTGGCGTGGCCATGGGTTTGCTGGCCGCTGCGGGTCAGGCCGTTGCCGCCCTGATGCTAAAACCCCTGATGAGTACCGGCATCGATGCAGTGTCTGCATCAGCAGTGCGCGCCACAGCCAGCTTTGGCGCCCACCTACTGCTGTTGTGGTTTGGCTTGGGCTTGTCTAAGCTGAAAAGCCCCCTCAATTGTAAAAGCCTGCTAAACACAGCCTTAAGCGCCACCGTGTCCATGGTGATCGGCATGACCTTGATTCTGCAAGCATTAAAAACAGGTCAAGCCAACTTAGTAGCCATCTTTTCTTCCATCGCACCAGTTTTGTTGCTGCCCCTTTTGTGGATCGTCTACCGCCGCAAACCTGCATCAGGCGCGTGGTGGGGTGGCGCCATGACCGTGATCGGCAGTGCCATGATCGTGAGCGCGAAAATTTAATTGGGGTCATTTAATTGGGGTCAGAGCAACATTAATTTCCAATGAAGGGAACAAGTTGGGAAGGGGGGCTGACGATTTCTGGTACCCCAGTATGAGGATGCCCCCCTTCCCAACTTGTTCCCTTCATTGACCAAATTAATGTTGATCTGACCCCAATTAAATGCCCCTAATTAAATTACCCAGCGAGTGCGGCTTTAACTGCTGCAGACACTTGGCCCATGTCGGCTTTGCCGGCCAACTGGGTTTTGACAGCACCCATCACTTTGCCCATATCACCAGGGCCTGAGGCGCCCAAGGAAGCAACGATGGCTTGAACTGCAGCAGTCACCTCCTCGGCAGACATGCGCGCTGGCAAATAAGCCTGCAACACCACCATCTCCGCTTGTTCAATGTCGACCAAATCTTGACGCGCCGCCAATTCAAAAGCCGCAATAGAGTCCTTGCGTTGCTTGACCAGTTTGTCGACGATGGCGATCACAGCAGCATCGTCTAACACCACGCGCTCATCCACTTCCTTTTGCTTCATGGCCGACAGCAGCAAACGAATGGTGCCCAGGCGCGCTGTGTCCTTGGCGCGCATGGCATTTTTCATGTCTTCGGTGATTTGTTCTTTGAGGCTCATGGTGTTTCCTAAAGTGTATGAACGCTGACTTGAATTAAAAAAGCCCGCTTGAGCGTCCTCCAGCGGGCTTTGCTAGGCCCGAGAGGGCTTCGCAGATTCAAAAATTCAGGCGAATCTTTGAACGAAGTGAACTTTCTGCCAAAGCAGATTAGTACATCTTCTTGGGCAATTGCATGCTGCGCACGCGCTTGTAATGGCGCTTTACAGCGGCCGCTTTTTTGCGCTTGCGTTCTGTGGTGGGCTTTTCATAAAACTCACGGGCACGCAGGTCGGTCAACAGACCGAGTTTTTCAATGGTGCGTTTGAAGCGGCGAAGTGCTACGTCAAACGGCTCGTTTTCTTTCACGCGAATGGTGGTCATGGATTTCAATGTTTCCAAAATATGCCGACTGACACTGAGAGGGAAGATCGAGCCCTTACAAGCAGTTTCGGCGGGGTCCCCGTCACGAACTAGTATTTGGCAGACGGAGGATTGCCAGCGAAGCCTTGGATTATAGCCCTAAGTTTTAGACCGTTTTAAGCTGTTTTGGGGATATTTACAGGGCTACAGCCTGTTTTTGCTTCAGGGCTTGGGCACATGCAAATGCGCTGGACCAGGCCCACTGGAAGTTGTAGCCACCCAGCCAGCCCGTGACGTCGACCACCTCTCCAATGAAATACAGGCCTGGCTGCTTGGATTCCATGGTTTGCGACGATAAATCTCGGGTGTCAACCCCGCCCAATGTGACCTCAGCCTTTTTGTAGCCCTCGCTGCCATTGGGGGTGAGGGGCCAGTGGCTCAGTTTTTGGGCCAATTGAAGCAAGGCTTTGTCGCTGGCTTCGGCCACTGGGCGTTGCCATTGGGGGTCTTGGGCCACCCAGGCATCGGCCAGTCGGTGCGGCACCCAAGCGCCGAGCTCGTTGGCAATGAGCTTTTTAGACCTGACTTTGGCTTGCATGAGCGAGCCCTCAAGGTCTTCTTGGGGCGCTAGGTTCAAACGAAGGGGCTGACCTTCTTGCCAATAGCTGGAAATTTGCAATACAGCAGGGCCAGACAAGCCGCGGTGTGTGAACAACAGGTCTTCGTCAAAACGAGTGAGGGTCTTTTTGGCGCCAGTCTCGATGCTCACTGGCAAAGACAAGCCCGCCAAGCCGGCATAGGGTGCCCACTCGGCGCCATCAAAGGTGAGAGGAACCAGTCCTGGCCGCCTGGCAACCAATCGCAAGCCAAATTGTTCTGCAATGCGATAGCCAAAGTCGGTGGCGCCAATTTTTGGAATAGACAAGCCGCCAGTGGCAATGACCACTGCGCCGGCTTGAACTTCGCCTTGGTCAGTTTGCAATTGATAGCCAGAGCCTTCAGCGGTGATGGCTTTCACGCCGCAGCCTTGCCAACGCATCACACTTCCCTTATCGCACTCCTTGAGAAGCATTTGAATCAGATCCTCAGCAGAACGATCGCAAAACAATTGGCCCTTGTGTTTCTCATGAAAAGGAATGTCATAAGACTGCACCAGTTCAATGAAATCTTGCGCGGTATAGCGCGACAATGAACTGCGGCAGAAGTTCGGATTCTCACTGAGGAAATGTTTGTGGGGCGCACTGGCATCGATAAGGCGATTGGTGAAGTTGCTTCGACCGCCGCCGGAAATTCGAATTTTTTCAGCCACCTTGTGACTGTGATCGACTAACAAGACAGACAAGCCTAATTGGCCAGCGATACCGGCACAAAAAAGGCCGGCAGCGCCGGCGCCTACGATCACCACATCACATGTTTGCATGCAGTGGGAGTGTAGGGCTAGATGGCGCCGTTTGGAAAATTTGTGCGCAAGCTTGAACCACATTGCCCACGACCAAAATACTGGGGCTTTGAAGGCCTGTCTCATTCAATGTGAAAGTCAGACGATCAAGTCGCGTCAGAGCTTGGCGCTGCTCAGGCAAACTGGCGTTTTCAATGATGGCAACGGGTGTGTCGGCAGGCAGACCCGTTAGCAGTTCAGTTTGAATATGGTCTGCACCACTGACACCCATGTAAATGACCAATGTGAGTTTGGCATCGCGCGCAGTGGCTGCCAGTTGGCGCCAATCGGTGCCGCTGTCTCCGGGCTTGGCATGGCCTGTGACAAAGACCACACCATGGGCATACTCGCGGTGCGTCAGCGGGGCCCCCAAACTGCTGATGGCCGCTAAACCAGATGTGATGCCATTGATGACGGTCACCTCTATGCCCGCTTCGCGAAGCTGCGCCACTTCTTCACCGCCGCGGCCAAAAATAAAGGGGTCACCCCCCTTGAGACGCACCACGGTTTCGCCTTCGTTCACAGCGTTCTCCATGAGCTTTCCAATGAAGGCTTGCGGTGTACTTTTGCATCCACCCCGTTTCCCCACATGAACAATTCGTGCAGAAGGCGATGCGTGTTTCAAAATTTCATCGTTGACCAAGTCATCGACCAACAAAACAGTGGCGGCTTGAATGGCTTTGACGGCTTTAAGGGTAAGCAATTCAGGATCGCCTGGGCCTGCGCCCACCAGAGTGCATGTGCCTAACGCGCAAGCTGATGGTTGGGTAAAGGATGAATCGTTGTGGCTCATAGAGATTTCAAGGCTTGCAAAATATGTTGAACTTGAAGTGATATGGGCGCAGGTACTTCGCGTCTCTGCTTCAAAACATCTTCAATGTAGGCGGCCGTTTCAGCCGCATTGGGTTGTGGTAATTCGGGAACGCTTTGAAGTGCACCGGCTTGCGCGGCTTGAGCAGTTTGTGTCATGCCACCGTGAAAGAAATCCATTTGAGGCGTGCGACGCGCATCGGCAACTGGCTCGCCCTCAGTGCCTCTGAGTAAGAAAGCAGAGGCTTGTGTTAACTTGAAAGTCTGTGCCATGGAGACGGCATATTCTGGGTGCGTGTAGCTGCTGACAATGAGCGCCGACCCTTGGCAAGGATTCATGAGCTTGACCAAACTGTGCGCGGGATTGCGCAGATTGACCACGCGGCGAACATCGAGCAGCTTTTTCAAAGCGGGGCTCAGAACTTCGGTGGGCACCAGGTTCAAGCCAGCCTGTGCTTGATCGACAGCGGTGAGAGTTTTGTGTCCCAGCGCTTCAAGCACTTCAAAAGAAGTTGTCCGACTGTTTTCTGTGGGTGTGCCATGAACACACACTCGCACACCTTGCTGGCATAAAAGCAAAGCCAAAAGGGGTGCCAATGCGGGTAATTTACGAGCACCGTTGTAGCAAGGAATGACAACTGTAGGGTGAGGATCCAACTGGGGTAGGGCATTTAAACGTGAGTGCACAGCATCTAAGAACCCCGCCATTTCTTCGGGTGTTTCACCTTTGATGCGCATGGCTAAGCAAAAGGCACCTACCTCTAAATCACTCACTGAGTCATCTAGGATCTGGCCCAAAAGATCAGCGGCTTGCAAACGCGACAAGGCTTTGGCGCCGTCTTTGCCTCGACCAATTTCTTTGATGTAGTGACCAATGCCCATGAAGGTATTGTCTCAAAGCTTAGATAACTTGGCGTTATAAGTTCAATGAGGCTCATCGCATAAACTCAGGGCCTATGCTTTTTCTTGGAATTGAGTCTTCTTGCGATGAAACTGGCGTGGCTTTGGTTGAAACCCAAGCCCATGGCGCACCACGCCTTTTGGCGCATGCATTGTTCAGCCAAATCGACATGCACCAGGCCTATGGCGGTGTGGTGCCTGAATTGGCAAGCCGCGATCACATCAAGCGCGTCATTCCCCTCACTCGTGAAGTTTTGAAAATTGCCAACATTGAGTTGAATCAAGTGGACGTGGTGGCCTATACCCGCGGTCCAGGGCTAGCGGGGGCTTTGCTTGTCGGTGCTGGTGTGGCGTGCGCCCTTGGTGCGGCCTTGAACAAACCTGTTTTGGGCGTTCACCATTTGGAGGGCCACTTGCTGTCGCCGTTTTTAAGTGAAGACCCACCTGAATTTCCTTTTGTCGCACTGCTGGTTTCAGGGGGGCACACCCAACTGATGCGGGTTGAGGCAGTGGGCACTTATGAAATTTTGGGTGAAACAGTTGACGATGCAGCGGGCGAAGCATTCGACAAGTCCGCCAAGCTCATGGGTTTGGGTTATCCGGGTGGGCCGGCTTTGTCTAAGTGTGCAGAGGGCGGTAATCCGCAAGCCTTCAAGCTGCCTCGGCCTTTGATGCACAGTGGTAATTTTGATTTTTCATTTGCTGGCTTAAAAACCTCTGTGCTCACGCAGGCCAACAAACTGGGCGCAGCGCTGCACGACACCGGCAACACTTTCAAAGCAGATTTGGCAGCATCGACTGAAGCCGCCATTGTGGAAGTGCTGGTGAAAAAATCGATGGCCGCTTTGAAATCAACAGGCATGCGCCGCTTGGTTGTAGCGGGAGGTGTAGGCGCCAACCGTTCTTTGCGATTGCAATTGAATCAAGCTTGCGAAAAAGCAGGTGTGCGTGTGCACTATCCGGAGCTTCATTTGTGCACAGACAACGGCGCCATGATTGCCATGGCAGCAGCGATGCGCGTTCAGTCAGGCAAGCAGCAAGCTGAATTGAATTATGGGTTTGACGTTAAACC
>JAJTDK010000058.1 GCA_021300495.1 Limnohabitans sp.
TTTGTGCCAGCTTCTATCATCAACATGATTGCGGGTCATGTGTCTATGCGTTTTGGTTTCAAGGGTCCTAACTTGGCCGTTGTGACCGCTTGCACCACAGGCCTTCACTGCATTGGCGAAGCCAGTCGCATGATCGAATACGGCGATGCAGACGTGGTGGTAGCCGGGGGCTCTGAAGCCACCATTTCGCCACTGGGCTTGGGCGGCTTTGCAGCCATGCGCGCCTTGTCTACACGCAACGACGACCCCGCAGCAGCATCTCGCCCTTGGGATAAAGACCGTGACGGTTTTGTTTTGGGTGAAGGCGCTGGTGTGATGGTGGTTGAGGAATACGAACACGCTAAAGCACGTGGCGCCAAAATTTATGCCGAAATTTGTGGCTATGGCATGAGCGCAGATGCGGGCCACATGACTGCGCCCAGCATGGACGGACCCCGTCGAGCCATGGTGTCAGCCATGCGCAATGCCGGCATCAATGCCGATCAAGTCGGTTACTTAAACGCCCATGGCACTTCAACACCTCTGGGTGATTTGAATGAAACCAATGCCATCAAAGCGGCCTTGGGCGATCACGCCAAGAAAACTTTGATCAGCTCCACCAAGTCCATGACAGGACACCTGTTGGGTGGCGCGGGTGGCATTGAGAGCATTTTCACGGTCTTGGCTTTGCACCACCAAAAAGTGACGCCCACCATCAACTTGGACAACCAAGATCCAGAATGCGATTTGGATTACTGTGCCAACACCGCACGCGACGTCAATATTGAATACGCATTGAAAAATAACTTCGGTTTCGGTGGCACCAACGGCAGTTTGGTTTTCCGTCGGATCTAATTCCTTTGAATCAAAACGCACCATCGGTCGATTACCCGGTGGGGCGTTTTTTTGGGGCCACTTACGTACCCATTGGCCTTGCGATGCTCTCTTTTCTGGCGCTCAGCGCCAGTTTGTTAGCGGGCCTTTTTGAGGGCTGGCGAGCGGCGCTCTTGTTTGGCGCATGGGTGTTGCTGACGTTTTTTTCTGTCTACAGTTTGAAAAGTCGGTTGGCCCAAAGTTGGCTGTGCTGGGATGGACATGATTGGCAAGTTCAAACAGTGCTTTCACTGGCAACTCAGTCTGTTTCGGTGGCGCCTAGCCCAGCTCCAAGCACCCATTTAAATCAGACCCTCATTGACTCTCCTTGGGACAGAGGTTACGCAATTCGCGTCCATTTGGATTTTCAGCACTATCTGTTCGTCTCTTTGCTCAATTCAACATCCCGCACACATTGGTTTTGGGTTTCAAAGCGTTCATTCCCTGAGCGTTGGCATGGATTTCGTTGCGCTGTATATTCGCAATCAGATTAGGTTTTCTGTGCAGGGATTAAATTGGAGTTTGGGTAGCTTATGAAACTGATGAGTTTTAAATCGACGGGTGTTCTGCAGGCCTTGTTTTTGTCTGCAGGGCTTCTCACATTTGTTCTTGTCCCCAGTCATGCACTTGCGCAGCAAACCATCGTCAAGGGCTTGCCTGACTTCACGGAATTGGTCGAACAAGTGGGCCCGTCGGTGGTCAATATTCGCACGCTGGAAAAAGCCCGCAATCCAGCCAGCAGTGGCGGTGGCATGGACGAAGAAACCCAAGAATTGTTCCGTCGATTCTTTGGTATTCCAATGCCCAACACGCCAAATGCGCCCAATGCCCCAAGACAGGCGCCTCGCCAAGGCAGAACGCCAGCGCCCGAAGAGTCGCAACCCAGGGGCGTTGGTTCAGGATTTATTTTGACGTCTGATGGCTTCATCATGACCAATGCCCATGTGGTTGACGGTGCCGATGAGGTTCTGGTGACCTTGCCAGACAAACGCGAATTCAAAGCCAGAATCATTGGCGCCGATAAACGCACTGATGTGGCGGTTGTCAAAATCCAAGCCACCGGACTTCCTGCAGTGAAAGTGGGCGATGTGTCGCGCTTAAAAGTGGGCGAGTGGGTGATGGCCATTGGGTCACCATTTGGCCTCGACAACTCCGTCACGGCCGGCATTGTGAGCGCCAAGCAGCGCGACACCGGTGACTACTTGCCTTTTATCCAAACAGATGTTGCCATTAACCCAGGCAATTCAGGCGGGCCCCTCATCAACATGCGAGGGGAGGTGGTGGGTATCAACAGTCAAATTTACTCTCGCTCTGGCGGATTCATGGGCATCTCTTTTGCCATTCCCATGGACGAGGCCATGCGCGTCAGTGAGCAATTGCGCGCCAATGGCCGTGTGACACGTGGACGCATTGGCGTTCAAATTGAACAAGTGACCAAAGAGCTTGCTGAATCGATTGGTTTAGGCAAAGCGCAGGGCGCACTCATCAACCGAATTGAGCCAGGTGCACCAGCCGACAAGGCTGGGTTGGAGCCTGGCGATGTGATCATCAAGATTGATGGCAAGCCCATTGAGAAGTCTTCCGATCTGCCCCGATTGGTCGGTAATACAAAGCCCGGAACAAAAAGTAACTTGACCATTTTCAGGCGCGGCGCAACCAAAGAGTTGAGCATTGTGATCGCGGAGTTAGAGCCTGAAAAAGTGGCTAAAAAACCTGCTGAAGTGGAAGAAAAACCGAAGGCGGCTAATTCTGTGCAGGGCTTGGGATTGGTGGTTGCTGATTTGACCGATCTTCAAAAAGCAGAACTGAAAATCAAAGGGGGTGTCAGAGTCGAAAGCCTGTTGGAGCCTGCTGTCAGAGCAGGATTGAGAGAAGGCGATGTGATTTTGGCGGTGGGCAACATGGAGGTCAGCCAAGTCAAAGACTTTGCTGCGGCCTTGAGCAAATTGGACAAATCAAAACCAGTGAACGTGCTCTTTAGGCGGGGAGAGTTAACTCGCTTTGCCCTGATTCGCCCCATTTCTTGATCTTGTACTTGTCAAGAGTCCCTTTGGAATTGCAGGGTTTGCCACCTTTGAAAAATATTTTTATGTTTGTACTCGCTAACTTTTTGACGAGTTGATTTTCGAAAATGGTTAAAATATTTCATCTTGAACCAATATTCATGACAAAAAAGCAGGGGTGGCTTCACAATGTGGGATCTCCTACATCAGTCCACCGGTGATCCACAGAACACCCACAAGTTATTCATATTGAGCACTCCTTGTTTGTGAATAAGTTGTTGATAAGTTTTCTGTTGCAAGCTTGCAACGACCTGCAAAGTGCTGTTTTGGGGCTATACGTGTCTGGCTTTTTGCCTACAATGAAGTCCCAACTATCGCAGTTGCCATTGATTGTTGGTTCAGGGCGCGTCCTCATTCGACGCGCCCTTTTTTCTTGTCTTTCTTTGAATCTCAAACACTTGTAGCTGGTCCTTGATGAATCACATCAGAAATTTCTCCATCATTGCGCACATCGATCATGGCAAATCGACACTCGCCGATCGGTTGATTCAACGTTGCGGTGGTTTGCAAGAGCGCGAAATGCAATCGCAAGTTCTAGACTCCATGGACATTGAAAAAGAGCGTGGCATTACCATCAAAGCGCAAACAGCATCGCTGCAATACAAAGCCAAAGATGGGCAAATTTACAACCTCAATTTGATCGACACTCCTGGGCACGTTGACTTCTCTTATGAGGTTTCACGCTCATTGTCTGCTTGCGAAGGTGCATTGTTGGTGGTCGATGCCAGTCAAGGTGTTGAAGCACAAACGGTTGCCAATTGCTATACCGCACTTGATTTGGGTGTCGAGGTGGTACCCGTTCTCAATAAGATGGACTTGCCTCAAGCCGATCCCGAAAACGCCAAAGCCGAAGTCGAAGATGTCATTGGCATCGATGCCAGCGAAGCCATTCCCTGCTCTGCCAAAACAGGCATGGGCATTGATGAAATTTTGGAGGCCATCGTCGCCAAAATTCCTGCACCTAAAGGAAACCCCAACGCACCCCTTCGCGCCATGATCGTTGACAGCTGGTTCGATACGTATGTCGGCGTTGTCATGTTGGTTCGCGTGGTCGATGGCAGGTTGGGCAAAGGCGAACGGTTCAAAATGATGGCCACAGGCACTGTGTACAACGCAGACACCATGGGCGTATTTACCCCCGCCAACGAGTCGCGCAACAGCCTTGAGGCCGGTGAGGTGGGCTACATCATTGCAGGCATCAAAGAGCTGCAAGCCGCCAAAGTGGGCGACACCATCACTTTGGAAAAGAAGCTCCCCAACAATTTAGGTCCTGCCGAGAAGGCATTGCCAGGTTTCAAGGAAATTCAGCCGCAAGTTTTCGCTGGTTTGTACCCCACTGAAGCCAATCAGTACGACTCCCTGCGTGACGCACTTGAAAAACTGAAGCTCAACGATTCATCTTTGCATTACGAAGCTGAGGTTTCTCAAGCCCTTGGATTTGGCTTTCGCTGTGGCTTCTTGGGTTTGTTGCACATGGAAATTGTGCAGGAGCGACTTGAGCGTGAATTTGACCAAGATCTGATCACCACGGCACCCAGTGTGGTCTATCAAGTTGTCAAAGGCGATGGTGAGGTGGTGATGGTCGAGAATCCCGCCAAAATGCCCGACCAAGGCAAGATGCTAGAGATTCGCGAGCCCATTGTCACGGTGCATTTGTACATGCCCCAAGATTATGTGGGCCCCGTCATGACACTGGCCAACGTGAAGCGGGGCGTCCAGCTCAACATGTCCTATCACGGTCGACAGGTCATGCTCACTTATGAGATGCCCTTAGGTGAAATCGTTTTGGACTTTTTTGACAAATTGAAATCGGTCTCACGAGGCTATGCTTCAATGGATTACGAATTCAAAGAATACCGCGCCTCCGATGTGGTGAAGGTCGATATTTTGCTGAATGGCGAGAAGGTTGATGCACTTTCCATCATCGTCCACCGCTCGCAGTCGGCCTATCGCGGCCGTGCTGTAGTGGCCAAAATGCGAGAAATTATCAGCCGTCAAATGTTCGATGTGGCCATCCAGGCGGCCATCGGTGCCAACATCATTGCCCGTGAAACGGTCAAAGCCTTGCGTAAAAACGTGCTGGCCAAGTGCTATGGTGGTGATATCTCGCGCAAACGCAAATTGCTCGAGAAACAAAAAGCGGGTAAAAAACGCATGAAACAAATTGGCTCAGTTGAGGTGCCGCAAGAGGCATTCTTGGCTATTTTGCAGGTAGAAGATTGATGGAAGTCATAACGGGTTTTTTGCTGGCTGCCTTGCTAGGCTATGCTGGTGCTTGGTACAGCGGCATGATTGAAGGCAACTTTGCCTTGCTGATGCTCATGGCGGTCATCATTTCAGGTGTTTATTGGCTGGCTGAAAAGTTTTATTTTTGGCCGCAGCGACTTAAAGCAGTTGAACAACTTGACCAAGAAAAAGCCAAGCGCCAACAAGAATTGTCCAAAATGGGCATCGACAGACAAGACACCGATACGGGCGAAGCGCGCGATCGACTGCTCATGCAACCCTGGTGGTTGGACTGGACCGCCGGATTATTTCCTGTCATTTTGGTCGTTTTTGTGCTGCGCTCATTTTTATTTGAGCCCTTCAAAATTCCTTCGGGTTCCATGATTCCAACCCTGTGGATCGGCGACTTGATTTTGGTGAATAAATTTCACTACGGCGTTCGTTTGCCAGTGGTCAACTTCAAACTAACTCAAGGTACGCCCGTCGCTCGCGGTGATGTGATGGTTTTTCGTTACCCCCCACGCCCCAGTGTCGATTACATCAAACGGGTGGTGGCTATTCCGGGTGACCAAGTGGCCTACTTGAACAAAAAACTCACGATCAATGGTCAGCCTGTGCCAACCGAGGCGTTGCCAGAATTTTTTGATGAGTCTGTCATGCGCTACTTCAAACAATCGCAGGAAAAATTGGGTACCCAGCCGCACAATTTGATTGTGGATGACGAGCGGCCTGCCTTCATTCCTGGCGCCGACGATTTTCCTTTTAGAGATCAGTGCAACTACACCATAGAGGGTGTCGTTTGTAAGGTGCCTGAAGGACACTACTTCATGATGGGCGACAATCGAGACAATTCTCTTGATTCACGATATTGGGGTTTTGTACCCGACGCCAACATCGTCGGTCGGGCGTTTTTTGTTTGGATGAATTTTGGAAATCTGGGACGCATTGGCGCATTCAATTGAGCTTGCTGTCTTGAACTTGTCAACATTCATTGAAACTGCCACTTTTTAAATTCACTGTCAGGCTATCCGTTTGAACGACGATCTCAGTCAATTGCAAGTTCGCCTTCAGCACACTTTCAAAGATGCAAGTTTGCTAGAGCGTGCCGTCACGCACCGCAGTTACTCCGCCGATCACAACGAGCGCCTCGAGTTTTTGGGCGATTCAGTCTTAAACCTGGCCGTTGCTCATTTACTTTACGCCCAATTGAGTGATTTACCCGAGGGCGATTTGTCTCGCGTCAGAGCCAATTTGGTCAAGCAAGAAACGCTGCATCAATTGGCCCTCACGCTTCAAATTCCAGTTTGCCTTAAGTTGGGGGAGGGTGAGTTGAAATCGGGTGGACAGCGCCGACCCTCTATTTTGGCCGATACCTTGGAAGCCTTGCTAGGTGCTGTTTTCCTGGATGCAGGTTACGAAGTCGCAGAACAATTGGTGCACAGATTGTTTCAAAATGTTGAAATCAATCCGCAAATGCAGGCCGCTGCCAAAGACCCCAAAACAGAACTGCAAGAATGGCTTCAAGGCCGAAAATTGCAGCTCCCTCAGTATTCTGTGGTCGCCACATCAGGCGCGGCACACCGACAAATTTTTGATGTTGCTTGCGACATTCCCGAACTCAGTCTCTCACAGCACGGTAGCGGCCCCTCGCGACGTGCTGGTGAGCAAGCCGCGGCAGCTGCCATGCTTGAAATTTTGAAAGTCAAGGCCCGCGAATGAACACAGAAACCATCCCTGCCCAACGTTGCGGTTTGGTCGCCATTGTTGGCAAGCCCAATGTGGGCAAATCGACTTTGCTCAATGCGCTGGTGGGCCAAAAAATCAGCATCACTTCGCGCAAAGCGCAAACAACGCGCCATCGCATTACGGGCATTCGCACAGAAGGTTCCACCCAGTATGTGTTTGTTGACACCCCAGGGTTTCAAACACGCCACAACACGGCGCTCAACAAGTCTTTGAACAAAACAGTATTGGGCGCGGTGGGCGATGTCGATTTGGTGCTATTTGTGGTGGAGGCAGGCATGTTCAACACCGCCGACGCCAAAGTCTTGACATTGCTCAAACCCGATGTGCCTGTTTTGTTGATTGCCAATAAGTTGGACACCGTCAACCGACGCGAAGAGTTGGCGCCTTGGCTCAAAGAGATGCAAGAGCGACATCCGTTCACAGAATTTGTACCGATGTCGGCCAAAAATGCCAAAGACATTGAACGTCTGATGGGGTATTGCGAAAAATACTTGCCAGAACAGGCGTGGATGTACGGTGAAGACGAACTCACTGACCGAAGCGAAAAGTTTTTGGCCAGTGAAATTGTGCGTGAAAAATTGTTTCGTTTCACGGGGGATGAGTTGCCCTATACCTCCACCGTGGTCATTGATAAATTCGAAGAAGAACCCAGCCGTTCAGCCAATCGCATGATTCGCATTGCTGCCACCATTGTGGTTGAGCGCGAGGGCCATAAAGCCATGGTCATTGGCGACAAAGGTGAGCGCCTGAAGCGCATTGGCACTGAAGCACGCCAAGAGTTGGAAAAACTCATGGATGCCAAAGTCTTTATTGAGTTGTGGGTCAAGGTTCGCTCTGGCTGGGCCGACGACGAAGCGCGTGTTCGCTCCTTCGGTTACGAGTAAAAAGGGCAGCCCATGGCCGCTGTCTTGAAACGAATTTCGGATGAGCCTGCCTATGTGCTGCACCGCTACGACTGGAGCGAGTCCAGCCTTATCTTGGAAGTGTTCACTCGGCATCATGGGCGCATTGCCTTGGTTGCCAAAGGTGCCAAGAAACCAAGCTCCTCGTTCAGGCCTGTTTTATTGCCGCTTCAAGCCATTCAAGTTGCCTATGGTGGCGATGCCGATATTCGAACCTTGAAGTCAGTAGAGTGGATCGGTGGGCATGTCATGCCCACTGGCGATGCGCTGCTTTCGGGGTACTACCTGAATGAGCTGTTACTGCGCCTCTTGGCACGCGATGATCCTCATTCCAAATTGTTTGATGCCTACGCTGCCACCGTGCGTGTCATGGCCACGGAGCCAGGCGAATTGCTCCAGGCATCTCTCAGAGTGTTTGAGTTGCTCTTGCTTCGAGAAATTGGACTGCTGCCCAGTTTGAATTCTCAGACCCTCACCATGGCTGACTTGGATGAGGCGAGAGACTATTGTTTGGTGCCCGAAGGCGGCTTGCGATTGGCACACCGTGATGATCGTCACGCCTTGAGCGGCGGTCAATGGCTGGCGCTGCAAAACGCGTTGGATGGTGAATCTCCATTTGCAGACACACTTCGTTTGAGCTTAGACATGTTGACGCCACTTCGCACCCAACTTCGCACCTTACTCAATTACCATTGTGGTGTCGGCACTTTAAAGACCCGTCAAATGATGATCGACATTCAAAGTTTGTGAGACCTTCATGACCCCTGATTCTAAAACGGCGCTTTCCGTCAATGTCAACAAAGTAGCGTTGCTGCGCAATTCACGCCACTTGGGTATTCCCAGTGTCCTGAAAGCGGCTCAGATGTGCCTAGAAGCGGGTGCCCAGGGCATTACCATTCACCCCCGCCCCGATGAGCGTCACATTCGTGCCTCCGACGTGTTTGAACTGGCCGACTTGATGAAGCGTTGGCCAGACAGGGAATTCAACATTGAAGGCAATCCGTTTCACCAATTGATGGATTTTGTGCGGACTGTCCGGCCGCACCAAGTAACCTTCGTGCCCGACAGCGAGGGTCAACTCACCAGCGATCATGGCTGGTCATTTCCCAAAGATGCCGACACACTGAAGCCCTTGATTGACGAGTGCAAATCCTTGGGTGTTCGCGTCAGTTTGTTCATGGACCCTGATCCCAATCAAATGGTTTTTGTGAAGCAAGTGGGTGCCGATCGTGTGGAGTTGTACACCGAGCCCTATGCAGCAAGCTTTGGTACAGCCACCAACGATGCTTGTTTGGCAGAGTACGTTGGCACTGCTAATGCAGCCATTGAGCAAGGCTTGGGCGTGAACGCCGGACATGATTTGAACCAAGACAACCTGCCCAAATTTGCACAAGCCGTTCCGGGTTTGTTGGAGGTCTCTATTGGCCACGCCTTGATGGCCGACGCACTAGAGGTGGGATACGCTGCTACAGTGCGTGGCTACTTAAATGCCTTAGGCCGATGATCCAAGCCTTGGCCCATTTTTGAATTCAACGAGTAGACATCCAACATGATTTACGGCATCGGTACCGATCTGTGTGATGTCAGGCGCATCAGAGCCAGTTTGGAAAAGCATGGCGACCGCTTTGCTCAAAAGGTTTTGAGCGACCAGGAGTTTGCAACTTACAAAGCGCGCAGTGCCAGATGGCCAGAACGGGGTGTTCGTTATGTGGCCACACGATTCTCTGCCAAGGAAGCATTTAGCAAGGCCATTGGCATGGGCATGCGCATGCCCATGACATGGCGCTCGTGCGAAATTGGCAAACTGCCTTCTGGCCAACCCGTGATTGTTTTGCACGATGCCTTGAAAATCTGGTTTGAGTCCCAACATTTAAAAGCACACATCAGCGTCACTGACGAAGCAGATTACGCAGGAAGTTATTGCATCGTGGAAAAAACCGAATGAACATCCAAGCACCCCTCATCATCGACATTGAAGGCTTTGAGCTCACAGCTTCCGACAAAAAGCGCCTAAAAAACCCATTGACGGGTGGCCTCATTTTGTTTGGACGCAATTGGCAAAGCCGCGCGCAACTCACGGCTTTGTGTGCAGACATCAAGGCTGTTCGAAAAGATTTGTTGATTTGCGTCGACCACGAAGGCGGCAGGGTTCAGCGTTTTAAAAACGATGGCTTCACACATTTGCCTGCCATGCGACGATTGGGCGAAATGTGGGTCCAAGATGGCAAAGGTCTGGCTGGTGAAGGTGTTTTAAAGGCTTGCAAAGCCGCCACAGCCGTGGGCTACTTGTTGGCTGCAGAGTTGCGCGCCTGTGGTGTTGATTTGAGTTTCACACCCGTTCTTGATTTGGACTATGGCGAAAGCAGTGTCATTGGTGATCGCGCTTTCAGTCGCGATGCCCGCAATGTCAGTTTGCTGGCCAAAAGTCTGATGCATGGTTTGCAGCGTGCAGGCATGGGCAATTGCGGCAAGCATTTTCCAGGACACGGTTACGTCAAGGCCGATTCACATGTCGACATCCCCGTCGACAAGCGCAGCCTGAAAGCCATCCTTCAAGAGGATGCCAAG
>JAJTDK010000059.1 GCA_021300495.1 Limnohabitans sp.
TTGTCTATGAAAGTACAAAGCATGAGCTCTCCCATCACTCCTCGGCTACCTGGCATTCGATTTGTGCACTCACCTGGGCCAACCCATGTCCCCGATGAAGTCATGCACGCCATGCAAAGGCCGATGACTGACTTGTCAGACCCCCGCGTAGGCGCCCTCATTGCGGCTTGCGAAAAAGGCATGAAAGAGCTGCTTCGATCGCCGGCCTCCGATGTCTTCTTTTATGCCAGCAATGGCCATGGTGCTTGGGAAGCCGCATCGGCCAATTTAGGCTCTGACCAACACAGCTTGTTGATTGCCGGCTCTGGCCATTTCTCTGACCAATGGGCCCTCCAAACCACCAGCTTAGGCTTGCCTGTCATCAGAACACCTCATACAGAGGGTCAGCAAATAGATGTGACTGCCATTGAGGCCGCACTTCGCGCAGACACAGCGCACAAAATTTCAGCGGTCATGGTGGTTCATACCGACACCGCCAGCGGCATCACCAGCGATCTCAAGGCCATTCGCGCCGCCATTAACCGCACAGGCCACCCAGCACTGTACGTGGTCGATGTGGTGGCTTCCTTGGGCGCAGCACCTTTTGACATGGATGCACTGGGTGCCGATGTGTGTTTGGGCAGCTCTCAAAAAGGCTTGATGATGCCGCCTGGCCTTGGCTTTGTGGCTGTCAATGCCAAAGCTTTTGCTTGGTCTAAGGCTCATGCCAAACCTCGCTACTACTGGAGCTGGTTAGAGCGAAAAACCGACAACCAATCAGCCAAGTTTTGTGGCACCCCACCTCTGGCACACCTTGCAGGTTTAGAGGTTTCCTTGGGCTTGCTCAAAGAAGAGGGCCTGGCAGCGGTTTTTGCACGTCACCACAGATTGGGCGCAGCGGTTAGGGCTGCCGTCTCTTGCTGGGCCACAGCAGGGGCCATCAAACTGCACTGCCAAGATCCAGAAGGCTTCTCATCCTCGGTCACCGCCATTGAAGTTGCTCAAGGCATTGACCCAGAAGCCATTCGCACCGTAGCACGCGAAAAATTTCAAGTGGCCATTGCAGGTGGTTTAGGCCCCTTGGCTGGCCGCGTCTTTCGAATTGGTCATTTAGGCGATATGAACGAACCCATGATCTTGGGTGCTCTTGCGGGCGTTGAAGCGGCCATGACGGTTCAGAAAATTCCTTATGGCCCCAACGGCATGGCTGCTGCCATTGCCTATTTGGCACAACACACACCCTAAGGAAGTGAATATGGTTCAACGGTTTGATGTGGGCGCCAGGCTTTCTGAGATGGCCATTCACAATGGCGTGGTTTATTTGGCAGGTCAAATTCCTGAAGATCCGAACTTAGACATTGAAGGCCAAACACTTCAGGTTTTGCAAGCCATTGATCGATTGCTGGAACGTGCTGGCACCGACAAGCGCAAGCTGCTGATGGTTCAAATATTCTTAGTGGACTTGAAAGATTTTGAAGGCATGAACCGTGTTTGGGATCAGTGGGTTGTGCCCGGCCACACGCCACCCAGAGCCACTGTTCAAGCCAACTTGGCTTCTTCCAAATGGCGCTTAGAGGTGGTTGCCACTGCCGCCCTTTAAGTGGGCATTCATCTGCGCTTCGTTAGGCAAGAACAAAACGATGATGGCGCCCAACGCAGCCACACAGGTCAGCGCCACCATGAGTTGCGTAAAGCCGGCCACCTTCACCACAGGCCCAAGCAAGTAAACCGCAATCGAGCTGAAACCAAACGAAATGGCAATGCGCGTACCGCTGACGCGGGAGCGCATGGCATCGTCAATGTATCTAACCACCATGGTGTCGGTGAATGGAATTGCACCAAAAACCATGACCATGTAAGCGATGGCTGCAAAATACCAAATCCAACCAGAGGTTTGCGACGCCACCCCAAAAGCCACAATTTGAAGAAGCAAGACACCAAAGAACAAGGGCTTCATGGGAAAGCGATCGAGCAAACTACCGACCACCAACTGCGCCAACGAGGCCACCGCATAAACGCCAGCCAACAGCATGCCCAAACGAGCCGGGTCGTTCACCAAGCCATCTAGGCGCTCGGCCAACAACTGTGCATTGCCATTGGTGGTAATGTTGAAGAGCACGCTGGTGGTGGTGGCCGTTGCAACCATGACGGCGAAAGTTCGCCATGCCACATGTTTGGGCAATTGGACTGAATTGGATTTCTTTTTAGCAGGCGCATCCGACTCATGGGGCGCTGCCCAAGCGAATACAAAACCGCAAACAATAGAGACCAAACCCGGCACGATGAAAGCAACTCGCCATCCCTGCCAAGCCACCAAAAATCCTGTTGAAAGGGCCGCCAAGGCAATGCCCAAGTTGCCTGCTAGACCATTGATGCCAATGGCGAACCCTGGTCGAACTGCTTTTTGGACCAACATGGGAATACCAACAGGGTGATAAATGGCGGAAAAAATACCTAAAACAGTCAGCGCAATACCCATCTGAAGAGGGGTTTGAGTGAGTGAGACAGCAATGGCCGAGAGACCCATGCCGAAAAAAAACACCAGCATCATTTGTCTGCGCCCCCACAGGTCCCCCATGCGCCCAGCAGGAATCGAGGCAAAACCAAACATCATGAAGGCGCCCACTGTGTAGGGCATCATGTCCTCCCAACCGGCAACCCCAAAATCTTGGGCGATGGCACTCACAGCAGTTGCAAAAATCAATAAAAACAGATGGTCAAGCGCGTGGCCCAAATTCAGCAGCAGAGAAGGAAGATATGGCATGCAAACTCGATTCAAGAATTGAGATGTCCGAAGGGGCATTCGAAAACACCCATGGAATCCTTATTAAACCGCGAAATTGAATTATTTTGTTGTGAACTTCACTCACAGAATCAAGGGAATATCCTGTGCTCAAAATCCAAAAATTCAAATAGGCTTGGGGCTCAATTTCGATCCTGAGGAGTTTTAAATGGCATCTTTCAAGTTACGCCCAACATTTTCATGGGTTTCTGCTCTGACTTTATCAGTCGGCATGGCCAGTGCCTTGCTGTCCGCCCCCGCTGCATTGGCGCAAGCCTTTCCCAATAAAGCCATTCGCTTGGTCTGCCCCTTCCCCCCAGGCGGTGCTGTCGATATTGCTTCCAGAGCGATTGCGCTAGAGTTAGCAAAAAATTTAGGCCAACCCGTCACGGTTGACAATAAACCAGGTGCAGGCGGCAACATTGGCGGTGCTGAAGTGGCCCGCGCCAACCCTGATGGCTATACCATTTTCATGACCACCAGCGGCATTCAGGCCATCAATCCTGCGCTTTACGCCAAGATGCCCTTTGACCCCAATAAAGACTTGATACCTGTATCAGCCTTGGTTTCCTTGAACAATGTGCTGGTTTTGCACCCATCGATCAAAGCCAACTCTGTTTCAGAAGTTGTTTCGCTTGCCAAAGCACAACCAGGCGCCATGAATTACGCTTCTAGTGGCAGTGGCACCAGCATTCACATGTCTGGCGAGATGTTCAAATCTTTGACGAATGTCAACATCACACACATCCCCTACAAAGGCAGTGCACCCGCTGTCACGGACCTTCTGGGTGGTCAAGTCATGATGATGTTTGACAACATCCCGTCGGCCATTCCTCACATCAAATCTGGCAAGCTCAAAGCTTTGGCCACCACCGGCTCCAAACGCGATCCTTTGCTGCCCGATTTGCCCACCATGGCAGAGGCAGGCGTGGCGGGTTATGAATCAGGCGTGTGGTTTGGCTTGGCAGTGCCAGCCAATACACCTCGTGATGTGGTCATGAAACTTAACGCTGAAGCGGTGAAAGGCACCAAGTCACCCGAGTTCGTTAAACGCATGACCGAGTTGGGCTACATCATCATGGGCAGCAGCCCAGAAACCATGGCCGATATGAACAGAGCAGAAGTTCAACGCTGGGGCCCCATCGTCAGAGCCTCTGGTGCCAAGGCAGACTGAAATTAAATTTCGCGGCAAAACACACTTTGCCGCGAAATCATCTCAAATCAAGCTGTGACAGAGCAGGTGTATTGGCTCGCATGAATTTAAACAACATCTGATGCGCAAAGCAGATTCTCCACTTCGCATCATCGTGATGGGTGTTTCCGGATCCGGCAAATCAACACTGGCCGAAGGACTTTCAGTGGCCCTTGGTTTGCCCATGAAAGACGGCGACGAACTTCACCTGCCGGAAAGTGTGGCCAAGATGAGTACCGGCATTGCCCTTGAAGATGCCGACCGCTGGCCTTGGCTAGATCGCATTGCCAACTACCTTGCCAATTCAGAACAAAACCCTCAGGGCAAAGCGGGCGCCATTGTGTCTTGCTCGGCGCTCAAACTCATTTACAGAGATCGCATCCGGCAGCAAGCGGGCCCCGTTATTTTTCTCTTTTTAGACGGCCAACCTGAATTAATCAAGCAACGCATGCAAGATCGCAAGGGCCATTACATGCAAGCCGGCTTGTTAGACAGTCAACTGAAAACCTTGGAAAAACCCAGTGCTGATGAAAGTGATGTCATCGCTTTAAGCATCAACCAGGCTGTATCGGATCTTTTGGAGAATGCCATGGCGAAGTTAGTCGCCTACCAAGAGGATGCGCTTAAGCATAATAGTTCTTTCGTTCAAACCCATTCTCTTCACAAACATTAGGACTTACATGTTCATTCGATGCGCATTTTTTCAAGGCAATGTCAAACCTGGCATGGAGCAAGCCTTCAACAACTACATTCGCAAAGAGCTCGTGCCTTTGTGGACCCGTTTCCCAGGTGCGCAAGAAGTGCGGGTACTGAGACAAGTTGAAAGTGATGTTGCAGATCCTCACTTTGGCATGGTGCTTTCCGTGCGCTACCCTACTCGTGAATCCATTGAAATTGCCTTGGCCTCAGAGGTGCGTCTCAAAAGTCGGGAAGTTTCTAAGGACCTTATTGCCATGTTCGATGGCACTGTATTTCACACTGTTTTCAGCGCTGATGAATATGCGCTGCCCACCGATTAATTTTTTTGAAAAATGACTGTACTTCAATCATTTCAACTGAACGGTAAGCTTGCCCTTATTACCGGCTCATCGGCAGGTATCGGCTTTGCCCTTGCACGTGCTCTGGGCGAAGCTGGCGCGCATGTCGTTCTCAATGGCCGCAATGCAGAGAAAGTAGCAGCGGCGGCTTCCCTACTTCAAGCTGAAGGCCTCAAGATCAGCCAATCGGTTTTTGATGTCACCAACGCCCAAGATGTGGCGACAGCTGTGAACAAAATTGAGGCCGATGAGGGCCCCATTGAAATTTTAATCAACAACGCCGGTATGCAAATTCGCGGTCCTCTGCATGAGTACAAGGACGAAGATTGGCACACCCTGATGCGCACCAACCTAGACAGTGTTTATTACGTTGGCAAAACTGTGGCGCAAAAAATGATTCCGCGTGGCCACGGCAAAATCATCAACATCTGCTCTGTTCAAAGCGAACTGGGCCGCCCTGGCATTGCGCCCTACACCGCGAGCAAAGGCGCGCTCAAAATGTTCACCAAAGGCATGGCCATTGATTGGGGCCAATTTGGCATCAACGTCAATGGCATTGGCCCAGGCTATTTCAAAACCGAGCTGAATCAAAAATTGGTGGACGATCCTCAGTTTTCTTCATGGCTTGTGGGCCGTACCCCAAGCCGGCGTTGGGGCGATGTCGAGGATTTGGGCGGCGCAGCGGTCTTTTTAGCCAGCGATGCCTCCCGGTTTGTCAATGGGCACATCCTTTATGTGGATGGTGGCGTCACGGCTACACTCTAACTTTTCCGTTGAAAGGCACTTTTCATGCGCGCGCTCATTTGCCACTCTGCCAAAGACTTAAGAATTGAAACAACTCAGCTGCCCGACATGGGTCCCGATCAAGTTCGCGTGAACGTTGCGTTTGGGGGCATTTGTGGTTCTGATTTGCATTATTACCAACACGGTGGTTTTGGAACTGTGCGCATTAAACAACCGATGGCACTCGGGCATGAAATTTCGGGCGTGATCAGCGCGCTTGGTGCGAACGTCAAACACCTCACAGTGGGTCAGCGAATTGCCATTTCTCCTTCGCGCCCATGCGGCTCTTGCCGCTTCTGCCAAATGGGTCAACAAAATCATTGTTTGAACATGCGCTTCTTTGGCAGCGCCATGCCCTTCCCTCACATTCAAGGCGCCTTTGCCGAGCAACTCATCATTGAAGCCTACCAGGCCCACGCCATCGGTAAGCACCTTAGTCTTTCAGAAGCCGCATTGGCCGAGCCTCTGTCGGTGGGCTTGCATGCCATTCAACGCGCTGGTGGCGTGCTGGGCAAACAAGTTTTTGTCACAGGCTGTGGCCCCATTGGCTCGCTGCTCATTGGGGCTTTACGCCGTGCCGGTGCGGCCCGCATTGTGGCCGCCGACATTGCAGACCTGCCCCTGAAATGCGCCAAAGAAATGGGCGCTGACGAAACCATCAATCTCAAAACCCAGCCCGAGTTGCTTGACAAATACAAAGCCGACAAAGGCCAATTTGACGCCGTGTTTGAAGCTTCAGGCAGCGAGCCTGCGTTGCGAGCAGGCCTTGATGTCATCGTGCCGCGCGGCGTCTTGGTCACGGTGGGCATGGGCGGCGACATGAGCTTGCCCATGACGCAGTTGGTTGCCAAAGAAGTTGATTTGCGCGGCACGTTTCGCTTCCATGCGGAATTTGCCACAGCGGTTCAGTTCTTGAATGAAGGCCTGATCAATGGCAAACCTGTCATCACGGGTATCTTGCCCATGGACAAAGCGGTAGAAGCCTTTGAATTGGCTTGCGACAAATCGCAATCATTGAAAGTTCAAATCGAATTTGAAGCCGCTTGATGAAAAGCCAAATTGACCATTTGGTCGTTGCAGCCCACAGTTTGCAACAAGGTGTTGAATGGTGTGAGGCCACCTTAGGCATCACACCTGCTGCAGGTGGTGAGCATGAAAAATACGGCACACACAACCGCCTGTTTAAAATTGCCACGCCCGCTTTTCCAGTGGCCTATTTAGAAATCATTGCCATCAACCCCGATGCCGTGATTGAAAAAAAACCGCCGCCTACACGTTGGTTTGACTTAGACAACCCGCAACTCCAAGCTGAGTTGGTCAAGTCACCTCGCCTCATTCATTTTGTGGCCAATACAAGCAACATCCAAGACGCACGTCACGCATGGAAAGCCCAAGGCATTGATCGCGGGCCCGTCATCCATGCCAGCCGCAAAACGCCCAAAGGCCTGCTGCAATGGCAAATTACGGTCAGGCTAGACGGCGACAGGCTCTTTGACGGCACCCTGCCCACGCTCATTCAATGGGGCAAGCCTGAGGCAGCCGATCCTATGCATTTGCATCCTCGCAATCACTTGCCACGTTCAGGCGTGTCACTCAAGTCTTTGACTGTCTCGCATCCAAGTGCAAACAAAATTCAAGCAGCGTATGACGCCATTTCCTTAGGCCACATTGCTGTCAGTGAGGGGCCTGCCAACATCTTGGCCACGCTACAAACGCCCAAAGGTTTGGTCACTCTAGAAAGTTTGGGCATTTAAACAATGAACGCTTCGCTTCAATCCGCATCAGAGAGCGCGGTTAACGATCATTCGCCCATTGATGTCTTGATTGTGGGTGCCGGATTGTCTGGCATTGGTGCCGCCAAACATTTGCAAATGCACAGTCCGCAAGCCAGTTGGTGCATTTTGGAATCAAGAGACGCCATTGGCGGCACATGGGACTTGTTTCGATATCCAGGCATTCGTTCAGACTCTGACATGTACACCTTGGGTTATTCGTTCAAACCTTGGGTGGATCACAAGTCGATTGCCGATGGCAGCACCATTCGCCAATACATTCAAAAGACCGCCGATGAAAACGGCATCACACCGCACATTCGCCATGGCCATTCCGTGACGCATGCCACATGGTCAACGGATGAAGCCTGTTGGACCATTACGGCCCGTCAAAAACAAAATGATCAACCGGTCATTTTGAAAGCAAGATTTTTGTACCTGTGCTGCGGCTACTACAGTTATAAAAATGGCCATCAACCCGAATTTCCAGGCCAAGCCAACTTCAAAGGTCAGTGGGTTCACCCTCAATTTTGGCCAGCCAAGTTAAATTACGATCAGAAAAAAGTGGTGGTCATTGGCAGTGGTGCTACAGCCGTCACCTTGGTGCCAGAAATGGCCAAGACGGCAGCGCATGTGACCATGCTGCAGCGCTCCCCTACTTATGTCGTCTCAAGGCCAGCAGAGGACAACTTCTCTTTGACTTTGCAAAAGTACTTGCCTCCGAAATGGGCCTATCAATTTACACGCGCTAAAAATGTCAGCTTAGGCATGCTGTCCTATCAATTAGCGCGCAGCCAACCGGAGTTTGTAAAACGCTACTTGGTCAAGATGGCTGCCAAGCAATTGCGCTCAGATGAACAAGCCAAGCATTTTTCGCCTGATTACAAACCTTGGGATCAAAGGCTGTGTCTGGTGCCAGATGGTGATCTGTTCAAACAAATCAGAAGCGGCAATGCCAGTGTGGTCACTGACTCCATTCATGCCGTCACTGAAAATGGCATTGAATTGAAAAGCGGAAAAACCCTTGAAGCAGACATCATCGTGTCTGCCACCGGTTTAACTTTGAACCTTTTGGGCGACATTCAAATTGAAGTAGATGGCAAGCCCTTCAAGGCATCTCAGGCCATGGCTTACAGAGGCATGTGGTTGTCTGACTTGCCCAATGCCATCATGACATTTGGTTATACCAACGCTTCTTGGACTTTGAAAGCCGACCTCACCGCTGTGTATACCTGCAGGCTGTTGAATTACATGCGCAAAAAAGGATATAGAAAAGCCGTGCCAATTCGAGATGCCCAGGTCGAAGAGCAAGACTATTTATCATTCACATCTGGCTATGTCCAACGCGCTCGCGACGTGCTTCCAAAGCAAGGCAAAATTGCGCCGTGGCAAGTGAATCAAAATTATCTGAAAGATATCTTTCTGATTAAATACGGCCGTTTGAATGATGGTGTCATGCGCTTCAGTTAACCCCTTTCGAGGAACACATGCTTGCTTTATGGATCTTGTTTTTGCTCTTCATGAGCCTCGTCGGATTGGTTTTGTTCGCTGCCTTTTCAAACAAGAAGGCTGAACAACTTTTACCGCCAGCCGGCAGCTTTGCCCAATTAGGGTCTACTCGCCTGCACTATGTCGATCAAGGACAGGGACCGGCCATTGTCATGGTCCATGGTTTAGCCGGCAATCTTCAAAACTTCACCTATGGCGTTGCGGCACCCTTAGCCCAAAATCACAGAGTCATTTGTGTTGATCGCCCTGGTTGCGGTTATTCAAAGCGCTCATCCAATGCCGATGCCAGTTTAGAAGCACAAGCCGATACCATTGTGAGCTTGCTAGACCATTTGCAAATTGAGTCTGCCGTTTTTGTCGGTCATTCCTTGGGAGGCGCCATTTCATTGGCAGCTGCGCAAAGACACCCTGAAAGGGTGAAGGCCTTGGCTTTGATTGCGCCTCTGACGCATTTGCCAGAATCCACTGCCGAAGTATTTAAAGTATTCGAAGTTTCCTCTCCGCTGATCCGAAAAATCTTAGGCTGGACATTGGCTATTCCTGGGACACTTCTTCGAATCGCTTTGACATTGAAAGTCGTTTTCGGCCCCGAAAGAGCGCCCTCAGATTTTGCTATTCGCGGGGGCGGCATTTTGTCACTCAAACCTCAAACCTTTATCACCGCCTCCAGTGATATCCAAAACGCTTCATGGAGCATGCCCGCTATTGAAGCGGCTTACGCCAACATGAAAACACCGGTGCATGTGCTGTTTGCCAAGGAAGATCGAATTTTGGATTGCAAACAGAACGGCGAAGATTTGCCCTCTCGCATTCCTGGCGCGCAAATTACCTTGGTGACCGGTGGGCACATGTTGCCTGTGACCCAAGTAGATGTGTGTGTTCAATTCATTGAAGGCGTAGCAGGGTAAGACACAGGCTTAGCGTCTGGGTGCCAGACTTTGTACTTGTGCATCACCTCTGCATAAGCGTCTGAGTCTTCAAAACTTGTCAGCCAATGTTGCAAAGGCTGCCACGCTTGCGCATCAAACCATGCTCGGTCTGTTCTGGCAAATTGCCGTACAAAGGGAGCAATGGCTGCGTCAACCCAGCACCAGGCGGGGCCCATCAAACACGCTGTTTGGCTCAGTTTGACATTCAGTTGACTTAGGAACAATGAACCCTGTTGTCTGTTTGCCAAT
>JAJTDK010000060.1 GCA_021300495.1 Limnohabitans sp.
TTGCTGCTGCTTCCCATTGCGCCCAGTGATTTTTGGAAGCCTACGGGTGCAGAGAATCCCACTTTGCGCATTCTGGGATTGCTGAGCGCTTCTATTGGTTTGCCCTACATGGTTCTCTCAACAACAGGTCCCTTGGTACAAGCTTGGTTTGCCAGAGAGCGCAGCGGCGCAGTCACTTACAGGCTTTTTGCACTCTCCAACTTTGGCTCCATGTTGGCCTTGCTGGCCTACCCATTTGTGGTGGAACCTTTGTTGCCAACACGTTGGCAGTCTTTGGCATGGTCAGGCTTGTTTGTTCTGTTTGTGTTGGCCTGTGGCAGCTTGGCTTGGCGCGGCCGGCATGCGAAGTCCTTGGTAGAAAAAACGCAAGTCTCAGGTCATCAAACCGAGGAAAAGACCTCGTCAACCATCAAAGCGGGTCAGTTACTGCTGTGGGTGGCGCTGGCAGCTTGTCCGTCTATTTTGATGGTGGCCGACACCAGTTACCTCACACAAAACATAGCGCCCATTCCCTTACTCTGGATTGCACCTCTGGCGCTTTATTTGCTGACCTTCATTTTGTGTTTTGAACGACAAGGCTGGTACCAAAGACGCATTTTTTTACCGCTGTTGGTTTTAAGTTTAGGTGCGCTGGCTTACCTGCCCACACTGGGCT
Source organism: Limnohabitans sp. (assembly GCA_021300495.1). Lineage (GTDB taxonomy): Bacteria > Pseudomonadota > Gammaproteobacteria > Burkholderiales > Burkholderiaceae_C > Limnohabitans_A. Next base: position 656 of record JAJTDK010000060.1, read on the forward strand.
TGTCCGATTTGCCGCTGCTGGTGGCCATGGGCATTAACCTCACGGCGTTTTTTGTCGTGTGCATGGTCTGCCACGGTGAACTTGCTTTGCAACAACCCCCTACCAAGCAACTCACTTTGTATTATTTGATGTTGTCTGTGGGTGGATTTTTAGGTGGCTTCTTTGTAGGTGTCATTGCGCCTTATGCATTCGATGGCCATTACGAGTTGTCTGTCGCAGTGGTCTTGAGTGGCCTCGTCGTCAGTCTATCGCTATGGCGCGCTTGGCCAGCCATTTCTCATGGGCTAGGCAGGCCCGTTTTTGCTGTAACCAGCGCTCTGGCGCTGGTCGTCCTAGGCACTGTGTCAGTGAACGATCACATGCAAGAGTCGGCTGGCGTGGAGATGAAAGACCGCAATTTCTATGGCACTCTGAGGGTTTTTGCATTTGCCGAAAACGGTTATCGAAGCATGCTTCATGGCCAGATTGTGCATGGCAGACAGTTCTTAGCACCTGAACGCGCGATGGAGCCCACCACTTATTACAACGCCGATGCAGGCGCTGGACTTGCCATCAACACACAAATGGCCCAAGGTCCTGTTCGCGTTGGCGTCATTGGTTTGGGTGTGGGCACATTGGCCACCTATGGCAGGCAAGGAGACTCCTACAGATTTTATGAAATCGATCCACTCGTGATTGGCATGGCTCAAAACAACTTCAGTTTTCTGTCAAAGACGTTGGCAAAAACAGAGCTTGTGCTGGGCGATGCAAGATTGCAACTCGAAGCTGAATCGCCACAGCAATTCGACGTTCTGGTCATTGATGCATTTTCAGGCGATTCAGTGCCTGTGCATTTGCTCACACGCGAGGCCTTTGAACAATACGCCAGACATTTGAAGCCGAATGGCGTGTTGGCCGTTCACATCACCAATAGATTCTTAAATCTTCAGCCCGTCATTCAAACTGCTGCACAAAAACTGGGCTTTACAGCCAAGCTCATTGATCACCCCGGAGACGACGATCGATTGGTTTACCCTTCGAGGTGGGCTTTGATGTCCAAGGACTCTCAATGGTTTGCGCAAACTGCTTTGAAGGCGGCCACAACACTGGAGAGCCCAACTGGGTTTGTACCTTGGACTGACGACTACAGCAGCTTGTTTGCTGTTGTGAAATAAGGGTGTCAGTGGCGGTAAAGTTTTTTGCTCAGCCGTTTTCGGCACAATACAAGCCATGGAGACTCTCATGCTGAATCGTTTCAATCGCCGCACTATTTTGGCTACTTTACTGCTAGCCACTTCGCCCCTTGGTTTTGCACAAACAACTGCTGCAGCTTGGCCTACCAAACCCATCAAATTGATGGTGCCCTACGCCGCGGGTGGTCCTGCCGATGTGGTGGCACGAGAGCTTGCCTTGGTCCTCTCGGCCGATCTCAAACAAACGGTCACGGTAGAAAATCAAGGTGGTGGAATGGGTGTACCGGCTCTTGGCGTTGTCACACGCGCCGACCCCGATGGTCGCACCCTGCTCTTGGCGGCTTTTGGCAACATGGTGCTGCAACCGATGCTGAGCAAAAGGGGCGGCGCAGATTTGGTCGCCAAACTAAGGCCCGTGTCCACCATTTCAACGGGACCTCACGTGTTGGTCGTTTCCGCCAAACTACCCGTCAAAAACATTTCTGAACTCATTGACTACGCGCGCGCCAATCCAGGCAAAGTGAGTTTTGCATCTGCTGGAACTGGCGGCACAGCCCACTTGGGCATGGAGATGTTCAAAGCACTTTCAAAAACAGACGTGCTTCATGTGCCCTACAAAGGCAGTGCAGGCGCAGTCAATGATTTAATTTCAGGCGAAGTGAGTGCCATGTTCAGCAGCTTGCCTTCGCTTCAAGGTTTGGCCGACAAGGGCATGGTCAAAGTATTGGCCGCCACAGCACCCAGCAAGTCTGCCGCTACAAAATCATTGCCTTTAATTAGCACATCACTGCCAGGCTTTGACTACACCACTTGGTATGCCATGTATGCGCCTTTGGCAACACCCAAGCCCATTGTTGACAGCATCAATGCCGCTCTCAACAAAGCTTTGAAAAACACAGCCATGGTGGCCAAAATTGAAGCCGCAGGCACAGAGCTTCAGCCTGGCTCGCCAGAGGACGTGATGGCATGGACGCAACGCGACACAGACAAATGGGCCCGCGTGATTCGCGATGCCAAAATTTCGGTGGAGTGATTGGTGGCAGACACCTTGGAAACCGATGTCCTGATAGCGGGAGGTGGGCCCTTTGGCCTCATGTTGGCCAATGAGTTAGGACGCAGGCACATCAAGTGTCTGTTGGTCGACCCCAAAGCCAGCACGGCCTTCAACCCACAAGCCAATGCCACGCAAGCGCGCACCATGGAGCATTTTCGGCGACTGGGTTTTGCGCAAGAGATACGTGCGCAAGGATTGCCACCCCATCACCCCACTGACATCACCTACCTGACGCGCTTTAGTGGCATTGAGTTGGCCCGGCTCAGATTGCCCACAGCCGCCGCTGCACCTCAAGCCATCAAAACCATGACGGGTTCATGGAGTGCCGCCGAATTGCCGCACCGCGTCTCTCAAAAATTTGTCGAAGTGACGCTGCGCAAGCATGCTGAAAAGTGGACTACCAACGACATTCGTTATGGCTGGAAGCTTGAATCATTCGTCGATGAAAGTCTCTCAGCCAGCAACGCAGGTTCGGTTGCATCGAGTCATCCTATTCAAGCCAACATTCAACAAGTCAATTCGGCTGAACCAGCCTCTCTCAATATCAGAGCTAAGTACTTAATCGGCGCAGACGGCGCCAGAAGTTTCGTTCGCCATGAACTTGGCATCGCTTGGGGCGGCGCAACAGGTTTCAAGCGCAATTTCATGGGCGGGAAAATGCTGGCGGTTTATTTGAAGGCCCCTCATTTCTACGAGCGAAATCCAAATGACCGCGCTTGGATGTATGTCATCGTTAATCCACAATTGCGCGCCTTCATCATGTCGGTTGATGGCGTCAGTGAGTTTGCCTTTCATGTGCAAATGGCAGACGACGCCGCTACCGAAGCACTGACGGCAGAAGATGCCAAGAGACTGTTTGCACTCGCCTACGGCCAGCCCATTGAGATTGAAATTTTATCGATGGCCACCTGGCTTGCAGGACATGCGCTGGTGGCAGACAGTTTTCAAAAAGGAAATATTTTCTTAGGTGGCGATGCAGTTCATCTGTTCACGCCAACAGGGGGTCTGGGCTACAACACAGCGGTGGAAGATGCCGTGAATTTAGGCTGGAAGCTCTCAGCTGTTTTAAAAGGCCAAGCCCAGCCCGCTCTGCTCAACAGTTACGAGATCGAAAGAAAGCCCTTGGCCATTCGCAACACTGGCTATGCAAGGCAGTTTGCCGACTCCATTGGGCTTTTTGACGCTGACAAAGCGCTTGAAGACACTTCGCCAGAAGGCGAGCAAGCCCGAAGCACCGCCTCCGAATATTTGAATGGCCATGCTAGACGCGAGTTCAATATTCCAGGTGTGACGTTTGGCGGTCGATACATGCAATCGCCGCTCATCGTTGCAGATAGCACACAAGCACCGGCCGATGCTGCCAATACATACACTCCCTCAGCATGCCCGGGTGGCCGCCCTCCGCATGCTTGGTTGCCTGATGGCAGTTCTCTGTTCGACCACTTCAACTTTGAATGGACATTGCTGGTGCTGGGCAAAGACAAGTCTCTATTGGCACAAGAAGCTTTGAAGTTTTCTGAAGCAGCTTCACAGTGCCATTTGGACTTCAAAGTCTTGAGCTTTGATTCCCAAGAATTACTCGACTTGTACGAAGCCAACTTGGTACTGATCCGGCCCGATCAAATAGTGGCTTGGCGCGGCAAGAACGCCAGCCAAGCCTCTCACATTTTGAAACAAGCCAGCGGGGCTTAACGGATATTCACAGGCCTTGTCATTTGCTCAGGCGTGGTGAAGTAATTGGGGTGAAGCCCCCATCAAGGAATCTGATCCTTAATTTCCAATTTCAAGCCTTTGGCGCCTACTTTGACAGGACCCAAACTGCCCGACAAATCGCCAGATTGCGGCATGGCATTGCCCGACTTGGTCACGCGCACCTTAACCATGACTTCACCGGCCGCTGATAACTTGCGATCAGGGGCCATGGCAGTGGAATCGTCGAGCGTGAAATTGAAAGGCAACTGCGACACAGTGGTCTTAAAGATGGCCAAGGGCATTCGATCGCCGTTGGCAGGGGTTGCATAAATAAACACCACATCATTGGGGCTGGCCTTGGACTTCAAGGAAGCAGACAAGCTCACTTGGCCTGTCACATTGAGTCCGGAAGTTGCCGCAGGTGTGACTTTAGCGGGCGGCATTCCCAGTCTTTCACGCACAGTTGCAATCGCGCTCTCCAAGCCTTCCAAATCAGGATTGTTGGCGTCTAAAGGCTTTCTGGCCTGCTCCCAGTACTTCAATGCATCTGCAAACTTGCCTTCTGCGTAAGAGGCACTGCCTGCCGTCAGCAAAGCACCGAAGTGTTGAGGATCTCTTTGTAAAACTTCACGTATGACGTTCCAAGGTTCACCTTCAAATTGACCTTGACGCTGCATGGCAATGACCTCAATGCGCTCCAACTTCAAGTCGTCGTCGTCAGAGAGCTTGAGCGCACTGTCGTAGGCCCTTAGTGCTGCATCAAAATTTTCTAAGGTTCGGTAGGTTCGGCCTAACATGACCCAACCTTGCAAATTGTCGGGCTTGTCTTGAAGTTTTTCGGCCAAAGTCTGGGCCATTTTGGTCAAATCTTTGGGGTCAACTTGATCAGGTGTTTTCAAGGCCAAAGGGTTCAAGGCCTCGGGTTGGCCCACCCACATGTACATACCCATGGAGCCCAAAGGCAAAGCCACAGCCAGAACCACAGCCGTCCAAATGGCGGGCTTCTCGGTTTTGGCAGCAGGGTCGTCTACTGCAGATGTATCTTCTAGCAGGCGCAGGCTCAATTCATCGCGCGACTGCTGCCATTCTTCATCACTGATATGGCCACTGTCGTGCTCGCGATCTAAATCTAAAATTTGATCGCGGTAAACCTTGGCGTTGGCCTTGGCTTGGCTAGCCTGCGTCACAGGCTTTTTCTCACGCAACAAGACCCACAAGAAAATGGCGGCAACACACAGCGCAATGCCAAGCGCGATGATGACAAACAACATGCTGGCATTCATGGCGCATCTCCAGATTTCAGAATTTCTTGTACTTTGCGTCGATCCTCATCGCTCAAGACAGGGCTGGTTTTTTGTGCACCCTGACGTTGCCGCAAGTAATACGCCATGCCCATGATGGCTAAGACCAACAACAAAAAGGGGCCAAACCACAAGACCCAAGTGAGAGGCTTAACTTCAGGCTTGTACAGCACGAAGTCGCCATATCGGGTGACCAAGTACTCTTTGATTTGCGAGTCGCTTTTGTCTTCCCGAATGAGTTTTCTAACCTCTTCGCGCAAGTCGTTGGCCAACTCTGCACGCGAGGAGGCCAGCGATTCGTTTTGACACACCATGCAACGTAATTCTTCAGAAATGTGAATCAAGCGCTTTTCAAGAACAGGGTCTTCAGCCGAAAGAACTGCTTCCTTGGCCTGCAAGGGGGCAAGGCCAGACAACAAGAGCCAACATGCCACACACAGCCACTTTAAAAATACAGATTGCAAATTCATTCGGTCTTTCAAAAGCCTTTAAGAGGCGTTCAATTTCTGCACCAAAGGCAAAATGGTTGACTGCAACAATTCGGGCGTGACCACACCAACCCGCTTATAACGAATGACGCCCTCTTTATCAATGACATAGGTTTCTGGCACGCCATAGACACCGTAGTCAATGCCAACCCTGCCGTCTAAATCCACGGCAGACAGTACATAAGGGTTGCCGTGTCGCTTGAGCCAAAGAGCGCTTCGATCACGTGCAAATTGCAGTTTTTCTTCGGGCGTGAACTTCTTGCCGGCTGGCTCATCTTGTGGCTGAACTTCTTTGTAACTCAAACCAATAATTGGCAGTTGATTGGCTTTAGAGAAAGCAACTAACACAGGGTGTTCTTCTCGGCAAGCTACACACCAAGTGGCCCACACATTGAGCATCCATACTTTGCCCTTCATGTCTTGAGGTCCGAACTTGGGCGCATTGGCGTCAAGTGTGCTCAAGGAAAATGCGGGCGCCGGCTTGCCGACCAAAGGGGAAGGGATTTCACGCGGGTCTCGGTTCAGGCCAACTGCCAGAAAAATAACCAAGCCCAAAAACAGTCCCAACGGAATTAAAAACTTTTTCACGACAACTTTCTGAGTGTGAACAACTGCACTGTCATGGGTTAACTGAACTTAAGCCAAGGTGTTGGCAGACTTGCGATAGCGTCGATCACTCACAGCCAACAAACCACCTAAGACCATCAAAATAGCGCCATACCAAAGCCAAGATACAAAGGGTTTGTAAAACACCCGCACGCTCCATTGCAAGCGCTCACCTTCAATGGGTTCACCCAAAGAAACATACAAATCGCGGAACAAGCCCGAATCGATGCCAGCCTCGGTCATGGGCATGGCAGAAGAAAAATACTTGCGCTTTTCGGGATACAACATTTCAAGGTATTTGCCGTCTTTGGTGACCTTGATATCACCTCGAAGGGCTTTGTAATTGGGGCCATCCACATCCGAGACGCCCGTCAACTCAAAGCTGTAGTTTTCAATGGTGACGGTATCGTTCAAGCCCATTCGCACATCGCGCTCGACTTCATAACTTTTCACCATGGTGATGCCCACCGTGATCACTGCAATGCCCAAGTGCGCCAAGTGCATGCCCCAAAATGAAGGCGGAATGCGACCTGGCTTTTTCATGCGAATGAAAATTTGCATGAGCAAACCTACTACCACCCAAGTGGCCAAAGCCATGCCCATGCCGGCAAGCCAAGTACCGCGTTCGGTAAGCGTCCAAATTGCAATGCCGGCTACAACAGCTGCCAATGCAGGCAATCGCAAATCGTGGCCCAGTTGTGCCCACCGCGCTTCGCGCCAATGCGCAATGCCACCCGGCACCATCAAAAACACCACCGGCACCATGAGCGGCACAAACACCGCATTGAAGTAAGGCGCACCCACTGAGAGTTTGCCTAAATTAAGCGCGTCCACAATGAGCGGATAAATGGTGCCCAACAACACAGCACCCGTGGCCACCACCAACAAGACACTGTTGGCAATCAGCATGGACTCGCGAGACACCAAACCCATCTTGCCACCCAGTGTGGCTTTGGGTGCGCGCCAAGCAAACAAAGTCAAAGAAACACCCACCACCACTGCCAAGAAAATCAGAATGAAGACGCCTCGCTTACGCATGAATGAGGGCAGTGCCAAACAACCAAGGCATGAGGGATGCGTTTTCGACTGGATCCCAGAACCACCAACCGCCCCAGCCCAATTCGTAATAGGCCCACCATGAACCCAAGGCAATACCCGCCGTCATGAAAATCCAAGCCACAATGGTCCATGGCCTAGACCAACGCGCCCACGCTGCATCCATTCGGCCGGATAGCAAAGCCGACACAGCAAAAGCAAAGGCCACAGAAAAACCGACATAGCCCATGTACAACATAGGCGGGTGAATAACCAGACCAGGGTCTTGCAACAATGGGTTCAAATCTTTACCGTCTAGAGGCGCCGGTAACAGACGTTCAAACGGACTGGACGTGATCAAGATGAACATCAGGAAGCCAGTAGACACCAAGCCCAAAATGCCAATGACACGAGCCACCATGGCCAAAGGCAATGTGCGAGAAAAAATGGCGACGGCCAATGTCCAACCAGACAACATCAGCATCCACAGCAACAAGGAGCCTTCGTGACCGCCCCACACCGAAGCAAACTTGTACTGAGTAGGTAGCAGCGAATTGGAATGACCTGCGATGTATTTGATCGAGAAGTCATCGGTCAGTGCACCATGCGCCAACACGGCAAAAGAGAAAGCAATCAACAAAAATTGAAGTGTTGCAGCCGGTTTTGCCAAGGCTTGCCAACGTTGGTTGTCATTGATGGTTCCGGCAAGCGGCAAGACACCTTGAACCAGCGCCACACACGCAGCCAAAATCAAGGCAAAGTGACCAATTTCAACAATCATTCAAAACTCTTTTCAATTATTTAGACGGCGTCACAGACTGAGCAGCTTTGGCGGCAGCTGCTTTATCCAATGCATGCTGCGCCTCAGGTGGCATGTAGTTTTCGTCGTGCTTGGCCAAAACCTCGGCGGCAGAAAACAATTGGCCATCCGACAATTTGCCTTGCGCCACAACACCCTTACCCTCTTTGAACAAGTCGGGCAATATACCCTTGTAGGCGACAGGCACTTCGTGGGCAAAGTCGGTGACGACAAACTTCACGTTCTCGCCGTCTTTAATTAAGCTGCCTTCTTTGACCATACCGCCCACACGAAACGCTTTGCCCTTGGGCGCCTCACCTTTGTAAACTTGCGTGGGGGTAAAGAAGAACACCAAGTTGCTTTGAAAAGCATTCAAAACAAAAGCACCTGCGATGGCCAATGCGGATACACCCGCGGCAATTAATAAGAATCGTTGATGTCTAGGTTTCATCAGGACCACTCCTTGCTGTTCGTTTTTGCAACCAATTCGTCGCTTATGTGGGCCAGGGCTTGAGCACGCGCATGTTTGACCCAGATCGTTTCCAAAGCTACACACAGTGCAGTGACTCCGAAACTACCCCAAACATAAAGACCATACCCACCCATGGCCCAAAATTCAGTCCAGCTGCTCCAAATCATGCGTTGGCGCCTCCAGCTGTGTTCTTCATCATTTGAGCTTTGACTTCAGGCAATTCGGCCACCCACTGGGTATGTCTCTCTCGAACCAAAATAATGCTCCGCACTCGGTAAAGGGCCATGGCCACTGCATACATCCAAAAAGCAACGCCCATGATCAGCATGGCTTCAAGCATAACCTGAGCCATGCTAGACCCCTTGGTCAGTGACACCGAGGCACCTTGGTGCAAGGTGTTCCACCACTTCACAGAAAAGTAAATGACAGGCACGTTGAGTGCGCCCACCAAGGCCAAGATACCACCCGCTTTGTCGGCGCGTCGAGGATCGTCAATGGCGTTGGTCAGGGCAATGTGGCCTAAATACAAAAAGAACAAAATGAGTTCAGAGGTGAGGCGTGCATCCCACACCCACCAAGTGCCCCACATGGGCTTGCCCCAAAGTGCACCCGTCCAAAGCGACAAGAACGCACAAATGGCACCCGTAGGTGCCAAGGCTTTGGTCATCATGCCCGACAGGCGTGTGTTGAAAGTCAGGCCCAGCAAAGCCCAAAAAGCCATGGCCAAATAAATGACCATGGACATCCACGACGCAGGTACGTGTACAAAAATAATGCGATAGCCTTGGCCCTGTTGAAAGTCAGTGGGCGCCACAAACATGCCAAGCCACAGACCCCAAACAGTGAGCCCGGTTGCCAGACATGCAAACACGGGCCAAAGCTTTCCAGCCAAAGGGTAAAAGTTCTGGGGAGATGCGTAAAAAAATAATTTTTGAATCATTGTTTGCTTGACCGCTTAGGATTCAAGTGCAATGCGAAGCGATGCCGCACTCGCCCAAGGACTGAAGACGGCCGCTACCAAAACGAGAGCGGCCAAAACTGACAAATGGGCAGAAGCACCCAAACCACTGATCTCTGCTTGAACTGCACCCGCACCAAAAACCAGCGCGGGCACATACAAAGGCAAAACCAACAAAGACAGCAGCACATCGCCGCCTCGCACGCCCAAGGTGAGGGCCGCGCCAACTGCACCAATCAAGGAAAGCACCGGTGTACCCAAAAGCAAACTCAAAGTTAAAACCCAAAGCGCGTTAGTAGAAAGGTCAAATTGCAAACCCAGAATAGGCGCCAATAAAACCAAAGGCAAGCCAGAGAGTAACCAGTGCGCCAAGATTTTGGCGGCAACCATCAAAGATAAACTGTTGGGCGATAAGGCCATTTGCTCCAATGTGCCATCGGCGTAGTCAGTGGCAAACATACGGCTCAAAGACAGCATGCTGGCCAACAAAGCCCCCACCCACAAGATACCTGGGGCTACTAATCGAAGGGTGTTCATTTCAGGGCCAATGCCTAGGGGGAAAAGCGCCGCCACCACGACAAAGAAAAACACGGAAGTAATCACCTCATTTTTGCGCCTTAAGGCCAATGTCAGGTCGCGCTTCACGATGGCAAGAAAAGCACTCATGCAGTTAGCCTGTAAGTGCGGCCTTGGCCGGCCAATGAAACCGCTTGGTGGCTGGTTAAAAGCACCATACCCTGACTGCTCAGGTGGGCGTTGATAACTTCAGACAGCGCATTTTGGGCTGCGGGGTCCAATGCCACAAACGGCTCGTCCAAAATCCACAACTTGGCGGTGCTGACCACCAGGCGCGCCAAAGCCGTTCGGCGCTTTTGACCTTGAGACAATACCCGAACAGGCAAATATTCCCGCCCCCTGAGACCCAACTGAGCCAAAGCTGCCATGGCATCGGTCAAAGGCAGCTGTCGCCCGGCAACAGCGGCATGAGAAAGCAGATTTTCTAGGGGGGTCAGGTCTTCTTTGAGGGCCAATTGGTGCCCAAGATAGGCCAGATTGGCTCTGAATTCATCTGAATTTTCTGAAACTGGCTGGCCTTGCCAGCAAATCTCGCCATCTTCCAAGGGAGTTAAGCCGCAAGCCAACCTTAGCAAGCTGGTTTTCCCAACCCCATTGTCGCCCTCCAAATGCAAATACTCACCGGCTTGCAATGAAAAGGAAACGCCTGAAAACAGACGTTTTTCACCGCGGGAGCAACAAAGATTGGAAACGCTGAACATGTGCCTGAATGATCGCAGAAGATGCCCATTCAGAATTGATTCAAGTCAAAAAATAATGAGCGGAAAAAGGGCAAATTTGACTTTGCCCTTCATTTTAACGCTCTGTCTTAGTTGGCAGACGTTTGGCCTTGATCTTGTTCAATTTCCTTAGCCCGCTTATCGGCCTCAGACTTTCTGTACAAACTCAGCACATTGGGCAACCTGTCCAACATTTCAGTCCACTCATATTCAAAGGGCATTCCCACCCATTCACCGCTGGCTTTGAGGCCGGCAATGCTCGATTTAATTTGATGCCGCGCTACATCAAACATTTTCAACTCTTCCTCGGTCAAGGACTCGCGAAGGTTTTTAGAAATATCAGCCTCAAGCAATACAAGCTTGTCGTGATGCAAAGCCAACTCGCGTTTGAGCGTTTCAGAAGAAAGCATGCTGCCGTGAGGATGCTGAATTTCCTCTAGCTTTTCTGTAATTTCTTGAAAACTTTGCTGGGTCTGAAAATAGAAAATCAGAAAACCTGCCAAAAGGATAAAAAGGACAGCAATAACCAGCAGAAAAAAATTGTCCATAACGGACCTCACTTCGTCAATCTGACGCCATCCTACCTAAGTGTCACCCATGGGGCAACTCGGCGTGAACCATTTTCGCCCTCCTAAGCAAAAAATACACTTCAAAGCTACACTTCGGCACAAGGAGATCCCGTCTGTGAACCAAGCTTTAGCCACCTCATCTTTAGATTCATCCCCCGAGACCACCCGCTTTGGTAGCGGCAAATCGGTTAAAAGACTCGAAGACCAGCAACTTCTTTTAGGTGCCGGCAGGTACACCAACGACGTCACCCTGCCTGGTCAGTCTTATTTGGTTTTCCTTCGCTCCCCCTATCCACACGCCAAAATTACCCGCCTTGACACCACTGCTGCCAAGGCCATGCCTGGCGTCTATGGCCTCATAACAGGTCAAGACCTCTTGACGGCAGGCGTCAAGCCCATGGCGCGTCCCATGAACTTCAAACGGGCAGATGGCAGCCCCTTGTCATCCACGACACGCTACCCTCTGGCCACAGACACCGTTCGATTTGTTGGCGAACCCATAGTGGCGATAGTGGCTGACACTGAAGAAAACGCTCGCAATGCGGCTGAGGCCATTCAAATTGACTTTGATCCCTTACAAAGTGCAAGCACCTTGGCCGATGCACTGGCACCCAATGCCCCCTTGTTCACCGAAGCGCCCGACAACCGCGTGGCAGAAACTCGCTACGGCGACATCGCGGCCACTCAAGCGGCCTTTGCACAAGCCGCACATGTGGTTCATTTGGACATTGTGAACCAACGCGTGGCCGCTCTGGCCATTGAACCCCGAAGCGTATTGGCCTACCCCGAAAACGGTCGACTGACCATTCGCATGAGCAGTCAAATGCCAACCGGCGTTCGCACCACCGTTTCTGATCTGATCGGCATTGACAAAGAAAATGTTCGCGTCCTTGTGGGCGATGTGGGCGGTGGCTTTGGCATGAAAACCGGTGCCTACGCAGAAGACGTGGTGACGGCTTTTTGCGCCCACACTTTGGCTCGGCCCGTGAAATGGATTGCCGATCGCAGCGAAGAGTTTTTGAGCAGCGCCCACGGCCGCGACATTCAAACCAAAGCCTCTTTGGCCTTGGCCCAAGACGGCAAAATTTTGGGCTTGCGCATCGAAACCTTGGCCAATGTGGGGGCCTATCCCACCATGACCGGCTTAGCCATCCAAATGCTCATCGGCCCTTGGGTTCAAAGCAGTGTGTACGACATTCAAACCATTGATTTTCATTTCACGGGCGTGATGACCAACACCGCTAGCACGGGCGCTTACCGCGGTGCAGGTCGCCCTGAAGCCATTTACAACATGGAACGCTTGATGGACGAGGCTGCACGGGTGAGCGGCATTGACCGCGTCGAACTGCGCCGCAAAAATTTCATCAAGCCCGAACAAATGCCCTACAAAAATCCAATGGGCCAGGTTTATGACACCGGCGCCTTTGAGATGATCATGAACGAGGCTTTGGGCAAGGCCGACTGGCATGGCTTTGCCAAACGGGAAGCCGCCTCCAAGGCCAAAGGCTTATGGCGTGGTTTGGGCATTGCCACCTTTTTGGAGTGGACAGGCGGCAACGCGCTAGAAGAAAACGTGCAGGTCCAAATTTTGGCCGATGGCATGATTGAAGTAGCCTCTGCCGTGAATGCCATGGGACAGGGCATTGCCACTTCCCTTGCCCAATTGGTGGTCGATGTGTTTGGCGTTGACATTTCGCAAGTGCGCGTCATTTTGGGCGATACCGACCGCGCCAACGGCTTTGGCAGTGCGGGCTCTAGGTCGCTTTTCACCGGCGGTTCAGCCATGCGCGTGGGTGCCGAGAAAACGTTGGACAAAGCGCGCGAATTGGCAGGCCAAGCTTTAGAAGCATCTGCGGCAGATTTAGCCTACCAAGGCGGCACGTTCAGCGTCAAAGGAACCGACCTGCAAATTTCACTGGCAGACTTGGCCAAGCGCCAACCTGAGGCGCGCATTGAAATGCAATCAAGCACCACCGCCAGTGGCCCCACTTGGCCAAACGGGTGTCATATTTGCGAGGTCGAACTTAACCCTGCCACGGGCGAAACCAAAGTGGTGTCTTACACCTCGATGAACGATGCAGGCCGTATTGTGAACCCCATGATTGTGGAGGGGCAACTCGACGGTGGCGCTGTGCAAGGCATGGGGCAAGCCCTGTTAGAGAGTTTGGTTTACGACCCAGAAAGCGGTCAATTGCTGACCGGCAGTTTGATGGACTATGCGGCACCCCGCGCCGACATCATGCCGGAAATGTTCCATACATTTACCAACCAAACGGTTCCCAGCACCAACAACGTCTTGGGCGTGAAAGGCGTGGGCGAGTTAGGCACGATTGGTGCAACACCTTGTGTGGTGAATGCTGTGGCTGATGCCATGGCGAGAAATGGCAATGCCAATAAAGCGCTCAAGTTACAAATGCCCATGACACCGTTTCGCCTTTGGGAACTGCTGCACACTGTGTGAAAAAACTTTATGATTTACAAAAATTCAAACCATCTTTTTGAATTCTGCAAATAGAATCTCAGTATGAATTCACAATGCAAATCAGCCAGTGCCAATGCCTACTTGCGGTTTCTGCAATTGGCCAGGTCAATTCAAGAACTACCTGATGGGCCGCAATTAGACGCCAATGAAAAAGCATTGCTTGAAGAAATTGCTTTGCGTTGGTTTGAAAACCGGGTCATGACCGTTCGTGAAGCCATTGGCCTTGCTCACTTAGGTTCACCTGCCACCTTGCACAAGCGCATCACTCGCTTGCGTCAAAAAGATTTGTTGAAGACCTTCAACCAACCCGAAGACAAGCGCGCCAAGTACCTCATTCCAACCGATCAAACCATCGCCATGTTCCGTGACTTTGGCAAGAAAATGAGCTCAGCTATTACTTCAGCTGCCTAAAAAGCACGGCGCTTTTTTGATGGCGCACTGCTTAACGTTCTGCTAAAAATAATTCTTGCAGATCACTCAAAAAATCGAAGCCCTTTTCAGTGGGCCGAACCTTGGCCAAATCTCTAACTAGCAAGCCTTTGGCTTCTGCCTGTGCCAAGCCCTTCTGAATCGAGGTCATGGCCAATCCAGTTCTAGCCATGTAATCGCTCAAGCTAAAGCCCTCTTTCAAGCGCAAGGCATTGAGCATGTACTCAAAGGGCAATTCTTCGCGCGACACTTCTTCATGTTGCGTGGCAGGCTCTCCTTTAAGCGCTTGGGTCATGTAGAGCTGCGGCTCTCGAAAGCGGACTTGTCGGGTAATGCGATGCGCAAAACTCAGCTTGCTGTGCGCGCCAGCCCCAATGCCCAAATAATCGCCAAACTGCCAATAGTTGAGGTTGTGCCAACATTTGTGGCCCGGCTTGGCATAGGCAGACACCTCATACCTTTGCAAACCCTCGGCGCCCGTCATCTCTGTGATCAGATCCATCATGGCGTAGGCATCGTCGTCTTCGGGTAACACGGGCGGATGTTTGGCAAACAGCGTGTTGGGCTCGATGGTGAGGTGGTAAATGGAAATGTGAGGCGGCTTGAAACTCAAAGCTGTTTGAACATCTTGCGTCAGATCGCTCAATGTTTGACCCGGCAGGGCATACATCAAATCCAAGTTGAAGGTTTCAAAAGCAGACTGCGCTTCTTCAACGGCAGCCATAGCCTGATCACGGTTGTGCACGCGGCCAAGCGCTTTTAAATGCCCGTCATTGAAACTCTGCACGCCGATGGACAAACGCGTGACACCGGCGGCACGAAAGGCTTTAAAGCGATCTTTTTCAAAGGTACCCGGGTTGGCTTCCAGTGTAATTTCAGCTTCTGCTTCCAGAGGCAATCGGGCCCTGATGCCACTGATCAATTGATCGATGCTGCTCGGTGTGAATAAACTGGGCGTGCCCCCGCCAATGAAAACGCTGTGAACAGGGCGCCCCCAAACCAAGGGCAAACTGGTTTCTAAATCGGCCAACAAGGCATCGATGTAGCGCTGCTCTGGCATGGCTTGTGAGTTGTCGCGCCATTCGTGTGAGTTGAAATCGCAGTAGGGACATTTTTGAATGCACCACGGCAAATGCACATACAAAGAAAGCGGTGGCAATGATTGCAACTGCAGCAAGCCAGGTCGCATGGCGTGTACGACGTCAAAGGCTTGTTTCATTCAAAGACCCCAGCGCTCGCGCATGAGCGCCACCATGGCTTGCGAAGATCGGCCTCGGTGGCTGTTGGCGTTTTTAACCTCCACAGGCAACTGTGCAAAAGTTTTTCCAAATTCAGGCAAAAACAACACAGGGTCAAATCCAAAACCGTTGTCGCCTAAAGGCTCTCTTGTGATGTCAACCACCACACGACCCACTGCAATCAATGGCTCTGGGTCGTAGGCACTTCTAACGGCAACCAAAGTACTCACCATGGCGGCACGTCGGTTTTCAACATCAGCCATTTGTTCTAGCACCGCGGTCACATTGTTGGCATCTGATTTTTCATAGCCAAATTGCGTGCAATAAAAGGCTGTATCTACCCCAGGCAAGCCACCAAAGGCCTCGATGCACAAGCCGGCATCGTCTGCCACAGCAGGCAAGCCACTTTGTTCAGCAGCGTGACGTGCTTTGGCCAAAGCGTTTTCAACAAATGTTTTGTAGGGCTCTGCGGCTTCCGAAATATTCAACTCAGACTGGCGGATCAATTGAACATTGAGCGCGCCAAACATGGTTTGCAGTTCGGCCAATTTACCCGAGTTGTTAGACGCCAAAACCATCTTCATGAAATTAGGCTCCGGCGTGCACGTGAGTTTGACGGGATTGCTTCTGCAATTGAACCAACTCTGCAATACCTTTTTCTGCCAATGCCAACAAACTGTCCATTTCTTTGCGTGTAAAAGCCACGCCTTCTGCAGTGCCTTGCACTTCCACAAAATTGCCCGCGCCCGTCATGACCACATTCATATCGGTGTCGCACGAAGAGTCTTCGGTGTAATCCAGATCGAGCAATGCAGTGCCATCTTTCAGGCCGACCGAAATGGCCGCGACCGAATCCAAAATAGGAGACTCTGTCAACTTGCCATTGTGAATGAGCCAGTCCACCGCATCTTGGGCTGCCACAAAGGCACCCGTGATGCTGGCCGTGCGCGTGCCGCCATCGGCTTGCAACACATCGCAATCCAAGTGAATGGTGCGCTCGCCTAATTTTTTCAAATCAAACACTGCGCGCATGGAACGACCAATGAGGCGTTGAATTTCTTGAGTACGACCACTTTGTTTGCCACGTGCAGCTTCTCGGTCGCCACGGGTATGTGTTGCACGCGGCAGCATGCCGTATTCAGCCGTGACCCAACCCTCGCCACTGCCTTTTTTGTGCCCAGGAACCTTTTCTTCCACAGATGCCGTACACAACACTCGGGTATCGCCAAACTCAATGAGCACCGAGCCTTCTGCATGCACGGTGTAACCCCTGGTGATTTTCACGAGACGCAATTGATTTTGATTTCGGCCATGGGCGCGTGTGGAAGTTGTCGAAGAGCTGGTCATGGTGAGGCGTTGTTTAAGTTTGAGATAATGGGGCATGGGCAATAGGCACAGAGGCCAAGCCCCCAACTGATCAGCAGTGTTTGACTGCTGTATCCAAGAAAGAATCCATGCCAGTTTACAGTATGACCGGGTATGCAAGCGTGCAGTCCAGCACGCCTGCAGCGGAGGGAAGCACCGATGCCTCAGCTTCGCCGACGGTCCGTTTTGGTTTGGAAATTAGATCGGTTAACAGCCGCTTTTTGGATCTGAGTTTTCGCCTTCCCGACGAACTGCGTCACACAGAGCCTGCCCTTCGTGAACACATCGTTCAGCACATCAAGCGAGGCAAAGTCGAGGTTCGTAGATACCGAGCTGACCGATCCAGCCATTGGCACACTCCAAAAACTCTTGAGTTTGCAAAACAAAATCCAGAGTTGGTTGCCCGGTGCTCGTGATTTAAGTGTCTCAGATGTGATCAAACTTGCCTCTCACGAAAAATCTGGCACAAGCCTCACCGAGGCCGACCTGATGCCCTTGGCCACACAAGCGGTGAAAGCGCTTAAAGACGCCCGAGCCAGAGAGGGCGCACGGCTGGCCGAAATGTTGCAAGACCGCATCAGCCAACTGCGCACTTTGGCAGAGCAAGCTGCGCCCTTGCTGCCCAAATTGGTTGAACAGCAGCGCCAGCGCTTCATAGACCGTTGGAACGAGGCCATGGCCTTGTCTGAAGGCACCGTATCGTCCGATGTCGCCCAAGACCGCGCCCTGACTGAAGCTACTGCCTTTGCCATTCGCATCGATGTGGCCGAAGAACTCACCCGATTGGCCTCCCATTTGGATGAACTCAGTCGTTTGATTAAAAAGGGGGGCGACATTGGCAAGCGCTTGGATTTTCTCATTCAAGAACTGCACCGAGAAGCCAACACCTTGGGGTCTAAATCGGCCGCTCTAGAACTCACCAAGATATCGGTTGACATGAAGGTGCTCATTGAGCAAATGCGTGAGCAAGTGCAAAACATCGAATAAGTCGCCACACTGCAGCACCACAAGCCTCATACCCCAGTACACTCTTTGCCATGGAATATCCTGGAAACCTCTACGTTGTAGCCGCTCCCAGTGGAGCGGGCAAGTCCAGCCTGGTAAAGGCCCTGATGGAGCTAGATGCCCGCGTGTTGCCCTCTGTGTCTCACACCACCCGCGCGCCCCGTGGCCAAGAAAAACATGGCCGTGAGTACTTCTTTGTGTCTCAACAAGAGTTTGATGCCATGGTGGCCGGAGATGCCTTTGTGGAATGGGCCAATGTGCACGGCCACCGTTACGGCACCTCCAAAAAGATGCTGGAAGAGCGCATGGCGCAAGGCTCTGACGTCATTTTAGAAATTGATTACCAAGGCGCCATTCAAATACAAAAGATGTACGCCAACGCCATCCTGATCTTCATTCTCCCCCCCAGTTGGGAAGAATTGCGAAGCCGTTTGGAGCGCCGCGGCGAAGACAGCACCGAAACCATTGAATTGCGCCTTCAAAATGCGGCCATTGAGCTGGCTCAGGTCAAAGAATTCGACTTCGTTATAATCAACGAAGTTTTCGATCGCGCCTTGTTTGACCTCAAGGCCATCGTGCACGCTCAGCGACTGAAATACCTAGCCCAGCACCGAGCCCGTGCCGAAACTTTCGAATCCCTCCATATCACCTGATTTTTTACCGGAGACCGTCATGGCCCGCATTACCGTTGAAGATTGCCTCGAACAGATCCCTAACCGTTTCCAATTGGTATTGGCTGCCACTTACCGCGCACGCATGCTAAGCCAAGGCCACACACCCCGCGTCGAAAGCAAAAACAAGCCAGGCGTTACCGCCCTGCGTGAAATTGCTGCTGGCAAAGTCGGTTTGGAAATGCTGAAAAAAGTAAACTAATTTCTACATTGCGTCAGGCCCTCAAGGCCTAGCCCCAAAAGCCCCAAAGTTTCAAAACCTGGGGCTTTTTCACAGTCGCGTTACATTTAGGGCATGCGCGCAGCTTTTACATCTGTTTTACACAATTCCGCTGGTACATCCATGCTCGGGAAGCGCGATAACGCTCACAACATCTTGGTTGGCATGCCAAGTGCCAGTGCTGCCAATGCCGCTGCGGCCAGTTTTGCCGCCTTGGTCGCCAAACTCAGCTATCTCTCTGAGTCTGACATCGACTTGGTGCGCAAAGCCTATCGGTTTGCAGACGAAGCCCATTTGGGCCAGCTTCGCAAAGATGGCCAGCCCTACATCACACACCCCATTTCAGTGGCCACCCAGTGCACAGAGTGGAAGCTTGATGCGCAAGCCTTGATGGCAGCGCTCATGCACGATGTCATGGAGGATTGCAATGTCACCAAGTCTGACTTGATTGAAAAGTTCGGATCCTCAGTGGCTGAATTGGTCGATGGCTTAACCAAGTTGGACAAATTGGAGTTCAACACCCGAGAAGAAAATCAGGCTGAGTCATTCCGAAAAATGCTCTTGGCCATGGCCCGAGATGTGCGAGTCATCTTGATCAAGTTGGCCGATCGCACGCACAACATGCGCACCATGGCCGATATGCCTCGTGAAAAATGGGCGCGCATTTCTTCAGAAACCATCGAAATTTATGCGCCCATTGCACACCGCTTAGGCTTGAATCAAACCTACCGCGAATTGCAAGATTTGTCTTTTCGCCACTTGAAGCCTTGGCGCTACGCCATTCTGGCAAAGGCCGTTGCCAAAGCTCGAAATCGCAGACGTGATTTGATTCAAAAAGTTCAAGCCGAACTTGAGTCCACGTTCTCAAAGGCAAAGATCGACGTACAAATTTCTGGCCGCGAAAAAACGCTCTTTTCCATCTACAAAAAAATGGATGGCAAGCACCTGAGTTTTGCGCAAGTGACCGACATTTATGGCTTCAGACTCATTGTCCCCTCGGTCATTGATTGCTATACCGCATTAGGTATTTTGCATCAGATGTACAAGCCTGTCCCTGGCAAATTCAAGGACCACATTGCCATTGGCAAAGTGAATGGCTATCAGTCTTTGCACACCACTTTGGTGGGGCCCTCAGGCGTCAATGTTGAGTTTCAGATGCGCACCGAGGCCATGAATGTGGTGGCCGAGTCTGGTGTTGCGGCGCACTGGTTGTACAAAGACAACTCAACGGGCAGCATGGAAGCTGAACGCTTAGGCACTCAGTGGCTGCAATCACTTTTAGACATCCAAAAAGAAACGCGCGACGCTTCCGAATTTTGGGACCATGTCAAAGTTGATTTGTTTCCCGATGCCGTTTATGTTTTCACGCCCAAAAGCCAAATCATGTCACTCCCACGCGGTGCAACCGTGGTCGATTTCGCTTACATGATTCACAGCAATCTTGGCGATCATTTGGTAGCTGCCAAAATAAACAACCTACAAGTCCCCTTGCGCACTGAGTTAAAAAATGGCGATGTGGTTGAGGTCATGACGGCACCCGTTTCAGCGCCCAACCCATCATGGCTTGGCTTTGTCAGAACGGGCCGCGCGCGCTCCAGAATCAGGCATCACCTCAAAACCATGGCGCACAGTGAATCGATGGACTTGGGTATGAAACTTCTCACGCAAGCATTGCGCGCTGAAGGCATTGAAAAATTACCAGACGATCCCACCCGATACCACGGCCTGTGGGAAAAAGTTTTGCGCTTCACAGGCAACCGAAATAGAAGCGATTTGTTGGTCGATGTTGGGCTTGGCAAACGCATCGCCAGCATTGTGGCCAAACGCATGGCAGCTTTGTTATCGGAGATGGGCGAGAAGCCCGACCCGCTGCTCATGACACGCGAACGCTTCATGGCCAACGACACCATCTCTCAAGGCGCTATTCTGTTGGATGGCACCGAAAACGCCTCAGTCGTTTACGCACCTTGCTGTCGCCCACTGCCTGGCGACAAAATCATTGGCTACTTGGGCCGCGGTGAAGGCTTGGCCATTCACACGGCCAATTGCAGTGTTGGCATGAAACTCCAGCAAAAAGACAGCGAACGCTTCATCGGGGTGGAGTGGTCGGATGAAATGACGCGCAGCTTTGAAACCAGTATCCGCGTCACCGTGGTTAACACCAAGGGTGTATTGGCCAGAGTGGCTGGCACACTGGCCAACTCAGAGGTGGACATTGTTCATGTAGAAATGGGTCAAGCCAGTGTGCAAGATGCCGCTGAAAATACCTTCGTCATTTCCGTGCGCGATGTCAGCCATCTCGAAACGGTTCTGAAAAACTTGAAGCGCACACCTGCCGTCTTGAATGCAGAGCGCTTGACTCACCGTGTGCGTGGTCAAAGTACAGCAGAAGAATAAATCACTACTTAACGCTGCGTGGTAGTTTCAGTGTTCGCCTAGCTTGGGATAAGTCACATTGAGTACTTCAATTTCGCGCCAGCCCTGAGGTGTGACCAACTTGAGCACATCGCCTGTACTTGACTTTAACAAGGTGCGCGCAATGGGAGACACCCAACTCACCTCGCCCTTCAAGCTATCGGCCTCGTCTATGCCGCGAATGGTGACAGTTCGCTCATCCCCGTTTTCTTCCACATACGTGACTGTCGCACCAAAGAAAACTTGGTTTTTGCCGTGATGTACGCTCGGGTCAGTTACCTCTGCAATTTCTAAGCGTTTGGTGATAAAGCGAATGCGCCGATCAATTTCACGCAAACGCTTTTTGCCGTAAATGTAATCACCGTTTTCAGAGCGGTCGCCATTGCTGGCTGCCCAATGCACAATTTCCACCACCTTGGGGCGCTCATCGTCCATGAGCGTAAACAGCTCAGCACGCAAATTGGCATAGCCCTGAGGGGTCATGTAGTTGCGGGTGCCTGCTGGCAAGGGCGGCAGACTGGGGTCTTCCCCGTCGTCATCGGCGTCGTTGTCTGTTTCCCGTGTGAAAGCTTTGCTCATGGTCTCTAAGTGGAATATGTCTATTCAAACCCGTTTTGCACAAAGAAAAACAGCCTAGGGGCATAAGCCACTAAGCTGTGTTCTAGTCTCGAAAAATCGAAATCTGGTGCGGCTGGCAGGAATCGAACCCACGACCCCTTGGTTCGTAGCCAAGTACTCTATCCAGCTGAGCTACAGCCGCTAAGCCTCGAATTGTAGCACGGTATTTTTTATTCAAAAGCCCAAGAAGCAAGATTATCCAAGAACATGTGGCTCACCCTCAATTCGTTCCCTGCAGAAAATCCTGCTGAATGAGGCGTCAGAATCACATTCGGCAAATTCCACAGGGGTGATGTTGGGGGCAGCGGCTCGTGCTCAAAAACATCCAAATAAGCGCTTCCTAAGCTGCCATTTTGGAGCGCTTCAATCAAGTCCCTCTCAACCACAACCTCACCTCGCGACACATTCACCAAGCCAGCCCCAGGCGGCAGCAAATTCAATCTTCGGGAATTGATCAAGCCTCGGGTTTTTGGGGTCAAGGGGCACATCAAAATGACCCAGTCGGTTGTAGGCAACGCGCTGTCTATGGCTTCAAAGGTCAGCATTTCTGGCTGCGGAGAATGACTGGCAGACTTGGCAAAAGATTCAGACTGAACTTGCTGGCGAACGACTTTCAAACGAAGCCCCAGCATTGTCAGAAACTGCGCCACCCTTTGTGCGATTGGGCCCCACCCCACCAACAAAGCCGTTTGACCACTTAAGTCGGGAGGCAATTGAGAGCCTAACAAAGGCGCCCATTTTTTCGCATGCATGGCATGAATCAATTCTGGAAATTTTCTTGACAAAGCCAGCAAGCCAGCCAGAGCCGTTTGGGCCACCACTTCAGCATTTGCGCCTGAAGATGTGGCGACTTGCACGCCCTTTGCTTTCAGGCGAACGTACACATCGCGATCAGCGCCTGCAGAGTGAATATGAACCCAGCGTAAATTGGGCGACTCTTCTAAGACTTGGTAGCAAGCCTTGAGACTAGGCGCAAGCTCATGCTTGGTAGACAAACCTGTGACATCCCGTGACACAAAGGCAACATCAAAATCTCGCCGACCCGATGCAACGGCATCCTCAAAGCTCACGCATTCAAATGGCCGAGAGCCCATCACTCTGGCAATGTCTTTTGACAGACCACGCATTGCCAAATCTGACAGCAATATCTTCATAAGCGCACTTGATTGAAACTGAGTCGAATCAAACCAATTTAGGTCTGATAGCTTGAATCTAAGCGGTCTAATTTGCGCAACAGTGCTGGCCACTCCATCAAACCATAAGGCCTGCGAGTGCTAGGTTGGTAGTTGTTCCATGTTTCTTCTAAAACATCTGGCGCCACTTTGGTGAAGGGCGTATTGCAAGCCATGGCTGCCAATTGCGAATGACATGCCAACTCTAATCTGTGCGCCCAGTTAAAAGCTTCTCCCACACTTTTACCCACTGTGAGTGCGCCGTGGTTGCGCAAAATCAAAGCTTCACCGTGCCCCAAGTCTTTCAGCAAAGAGGCTTTCTCTTCGTTGTTCAGAACCACACCTTGATAGTCATGGTAGGCAATTTTCAAAAACCGCATGGCAGTTTGCGTCAAGGGCAACAAGCCACATTCGAGTGCAGAAACCGCCATGGAAGCCCAACTGTGCGTGTGAATGATGCACCTGACTTCTGGCCGTGCTTCATGAATAGCACTGTGAATGACATAACCCGCTTTGTTGATGCCATAGTTCAATTCACCAAAGTCAGGCTTGTCCAAAATATTGCCGTGAATGTCAATTTTGATCAGGCTAGAAGCTGTGATTTCTTCGTACATCATGCCGTAAGCATTGATCAAAAAGGCGCCCTCTTCGCCTGGCACACTGCACGAGACATGGTTGGCCATCATGTCGGACATGCCATAAATATCCACCAAGCGATAGCAAGCGGCCAGGTCAACTCGGGCCTGCCATTCCTCAGGTGTGCAGCGATTTTTCATGGACTCAATTTTCAAGATGCCGTTTTCAACCATTGCATCACCTCACAAAAGATTTAAAAGAATTCTGCGGACCTAATCTGAACCAAAGTGCAGACAGCAAGAGTGCGATAAAAACCAAGACCAGTGCCAAGCCCGAAAGCAAGGCTGTAATTTCTGTTTCTCTTTTTTCCATCGTGAATTGCGTAGAGAGGTGTTTGTAGACCTGCTTCAAATCTTCTGCCGAACCCGCCTTGAAATAGTCTGCCTCAGTGATCTTGGCGATACCCTTCAAAGACTCTTCATCCACTTGGGTGAAAAATGAATAGCCCTCGAAACCTGGAATAAAGCCATTCGGCGTGCCAAAGCCAACGGTGTAAACACGCACGCCCAAATCAGCGGCTCTCTTTGCCGCGACCAATGGATCAGGGCCTGTCGTACGGCGCCCATCCGAGAGTAAAACGATGGCGCCGCCCTTGTAGGAGCCGGGGGGCTCGGGGGCTCGCTCTTTAGCGACTGGTTTGGCATCCAAACTTTTTGCGCCACCCGACTGGCCTTGATTGCTGTAGCTAAACGGATTGGTGTTGTAGAGCGCCGCCTCCAAGTCAATCTGGGCTTCCGGCCTGAGTGTGCTCAAGGCCAACAAAAGTCCACTGCCTGTAGCTGTACCCCTCTGCAATTGGAAACGATCAATCGCGGCAACCAACTCGTCTTTGTCTTGCGACACATGCTGCACAACCTGTGCGTTGCCGGCAAACGAAACGATGCCCACTCGAACGTTTTTGGGCAGGTCTTGTAAAAATTCTTTGGCTGCCTTTTGAGCCGCCTTCATTCTGCTGGGCTCTACATCTTCTGCCAGCATGCTTCGGGAGACATCCAAGGCCATGATGAGCGTCATGTAGTCGGCTGGCAGGGTGACCCTGGCCATCGGTCTGGCACTGGCAAATAACAAAAGCGCCATGGCGATGCCGATCAGGGCTGGCGGGACATGCCGCCGCCAAGGGGACGGGAGGTCCATGTTTTGCAAGATCCAAGAGACTGCGGAAAAGCTCACGACTTGCTGCCGTTTGCGCTTCAAAAGCCACACATAGCCTGCCAGCATGAGCGGCAAGAGCAACAGGGACCAAAGCATGAAAGGATTTAGAAATTGCATAGCCAATAGGGTTTTCGCAAGTTCCACCAATTTACCATTGAAGCTTATGTTATGGTTATTCTTATGAAACGAGAAGCGGTTTTTAGCAAAAGCACGCGAACTGTAGCTTCTGTTACGAACAAGGCTACGGATTCAACCACGTTCTCGTCCGACTTAGGCAAGCCCGCCAAGTCTGCCGCGCCCAGGACGAACAAACTTCACTTTTTGAAATCAGTCCTTCGGTGGGATTTTGCTGCAGTCTTCTTGTTTGGCGTCGTCTTAAGCATGCTTGCCATGGGCGTGTTCCTCAAGCTCAACCCTTTGCCCAAAAGCCTCACTCAAAGTGATATTGATGGCGCTGTCATGCATACCCTGCAAAACAAAGA
>JAJTDK010000126.1 GCA_021300495.1 Limnohabitans sp.
TTCGACGGTTACCCGCCATTAGACCGTTTACACAAAATTCAGTACACCCCCAAATCTAAAGCTTCAATTTCAACCAAATCTTTCATAAGATTGGGCTAACTCAAGCAACAACGAGGAGACCGTAAAGCACCAATCGACCTTGCGGGCTCAAGCTGGCGGCTAATGCTTTAGAGGCTTTGCCGCCAATCTCTTTTAGACCCAGAACGATGGGTTCCCCTTGGGTTATTTTGTGCACGTATTTATGTATTGATTCAGGTGTCCGTACTTTTTTGTTTACTTTCCAGAAAGTCCCATAGCTCTAGAAATGACCTCTTTCATAATTTCATTGGTGCCGCCATATATTCTTTGTACGCGTGCGTCTGCAAAGGCCCTGGTGATAGGGTATTCCCACATGTAGCCATAACCACCGTGAAGCTGCACACACTCGTCCATGACCTTACATTGAAGATCGGTACACCAATACTTGGCCATGCTGGCTGTCTGCGTGTCTAACCGTCCGACGTTCACAAGTTCACAACATTTGTCAATAAAAACTTGTGCGATCTGAACTTCAGTTTGTAGCTCGACAAGTTTATATCGCGTATTTTGAAAATTGGCCACAGCTTGACCAAAAACTTTTCGATCTTGGGTGTATTTCACGGTCCAATCAATGGCGGCTTGTGCCGCCGCGACTGCAGTGATTGCAATCTGAAGTCGCTCCCATGGCAGTTGTTCCATGAGACAAATAAATCCTTTGCCCTCGTAATCGGGCCCG
Source organism: Limnohabitans sp. (assembly GCA_021300495.1). Lineage (GTDB taxonomy): Bacteria > Pseudomonadota > Gammaproteobacteria > Burkholderiales > Burkholderiaceae_C > Limnohabitans_A. The sequence goes on from JAJTDK010000126.1 coordinate 755, forward strand.
CCTAACAACTGGGTGGCGGGTACTTTGACATTGTGAAAAAATAGTTCTGAAGTGTCTTGAGCCCTGAGGCCCAATTTCTTCAATCGTTTGCCTTTTTCAAAACCAGGCATGCCACGTTCAATTAGCAACAAACTTGTGCCTTTTGCGCCCGCACTGGGATCTGTTTTGGCAACTACAATGATCAGGTCGGCATGCCAACCATTGGTGATAAATGTTTTGCTTCCGTTCAGCAAATAGGAGCCATCGGCTTGCTTGATAGCGCTGGTTTTGACTGAAGCAAACTTTGGCAAGTACTTTTGCTTCTGTGATTCAGTGCCGTAATTCAAAATGTAGGGGGCAACAATTTCATTGTGTAGCCCATAACCGATACCCGTAAATCCCGCACGACCTAACTCTTCCATTTGAACCACTGAGTAAAGTTTGTCAGCATCTGTACCCCCATAAGCCTCGGGCAGCGTCATACACAAAAAACCGTTGGCCCCTGCTTTTTGCCAGACTTCGCGATCGACGTAGCCTTGCTCCTCCCATGCTTCATGAAAGGGGGCGATTTCTCTGTCCATAAATCGTTTGAAACTGTCACGAAAAGACTCGTGTTCAATCGTAAAGAGAGTTCTAGAGATCATGGTTTGTCCTGATGAAAGTGCATTTGTTGGACACATAGCAAGCGCCTCTTAAAAGTATACTCGTCTCGAATGAAAAGCTTTGCTGTCATCTATGGCCTCAAATTTTTGGAGATGCTATGTCCGAAGCATTTGTATACGACGCAATTCGCACACCACGCGGAAAAGGTAAAAAAGACGGCAGCTTGCATGAGGTCAAGCCCGTCGACTTGTTGGCAGGTGTGTTGGCGCAACTTCAAAGTCGCAATCAACTCGATACGGCCGCTGTTGACGATGTGGTCATGGGCGTGGTGTCTCCCGTCGGCGAGCAGGGCTCGGTGGTGCCCAAAGTGGCGGCGCTTAAAGCTGGCTGGGATTGGCAATGTGCTGGGCTTCAAGTCAATCGGTTTTGCGCCTCTGGTTTAGAAGCGGTCAACTTGGCCGCTATGAAGGTTCGAAGCGGTTGGGAAGAGTTGGTGGTGGCGGGTGGTTTAGAAAGTATGAGCCGCGTTCCTATTGGTGCAGATGGCGGTGCATGGGCGCAAGATCCAGAAACAAACAGTGCGACCTTGTTTGTGCCTCAAGGTATTGGGGCGGACTTGATTGCCACCCTCTGTGGCTTCAGTCGATACGACTTAGATGCTTTTGCTGTTGAGTCACAAAGGCGAGCTACACACGCCAGAGCCAGTGGCTACTTTGATGGTTCTGTGGTGCCCGTTTTAGACAAGCTGGGTCAAGTCATTCTGGCGCAAGATGAATTCATCAAACCGCAAACCACGACTGAAACCCTGGGTGCGCTCAGGGCCTCTTTTGAGCAATTGGGCGCTATGGGATTTGATGCTGTGGCTCTGCAGCGCTACCCTCAAGTTGAACGTATTTTTCATGTGCACCATGCAGGCAATTCCTCTGGCATTGTCGATGGTGCTGCCGCAGTGCTCATTGGCAGCGAGACGGCAGGAAAAGTACATGATCTAAAGCCGCGCGCCAGAATTGTGGCGGCAGCTTTGTCTGGCGCTGACCCCACCATCATGCTCACAGGGCCCATGCCGGCCACTAGAAAAGCACTGGACAAGGCGGGCCTGCGTATTGATCAGATTGATTTGTTTGAGGTGAACGAAGCATTTGCGGCGGTGCCTCTCAAGTTCATGCAAGAAATGGGCGTGTCGCATGACCGCGTCAATGTCAATGGCGCCATTGCAATGGGTCATCCGTTGGGTGCTACAGGCGCCATGATTCTTGGAACCTTGATTGATGAATTACACCGTCGACAACTCCGCTATGGTTTGGCCACACTCTGTGTGGGAGGTGGTATGGGCATTGCCACCATCGTTGAACGCGTTTAAGAGAAGGTGGCCCCATGATTTTGAAAACATTGCGCTACGAGATTGAGCAACAGATTGCTACCATTACCTTTGATGAGCAGGGCTCGCCCGTCAATACCATGTGCTTGCAATGGCAAGATGATTTAGACCAGGTTGCAAAGGAGCTTGTAAAAGACCGATCAAAGCTTCAGGGCGTTGTTTTGGCTTCCAACAAATCGACTTTCTTCGCAGGCGCTGATTTAAAGGGTGTCATGCGATCAAGCTCGGCTGATGGCCCTCGGGTATTTGTTGAAATTGAACGCATCAAGAAAAATTTCAGGACAATTGAGACGCTAGGTATTCCAGTTGTCAGTTGTTTGAATGGAAGTGCCTTGGGCGGTGGCTGGGAAGTAGCGCTGATTGGCCATCACAGAGTTGCAACCCGCAATCCTAAAATTCAGTTTGGTTTACCAGAGGTCACGCTGGGTCTCATTCCAGGCGGTGGCGGTATTACCAAGATGACGCGCACATTAGGACTGCTTGCGGCCCAGCCTTATATTTTGGAAAGTAAGTTGTTTGGTCCTGAGCAAGCTTTGAAACTCGGTTTAGTGAATGAGTTGGTCGAGACTGATTCAGAGCTTCGCAAATGTGCCTTGGCCTTTATTGCAGCAGCTCAAAACAAGCCAGAGGCTTGTCTTCACATTTGGAACCGCAAGGACTATAAGATGCCTGGCGGTGCGCCTCACAACCCCAAATTGGCGGGTATGTTGAGTTTGGCGCCGGCAGCATTGAAACAAAAAACACGCGGTTTATATCCGGCACCAGAGGCTGCTTTGGCTGCCATGGTAGAAGGCGCGCTGGTCGACTTTGACACAGCCATGCGCATAGAGAGCCGCTACCTGGCAGGCCTGATGACCAGTGGTATTGCGCGCAACATGATCAATACAGTGTTTTTCAACATGAACAGCATCAAAAGCGGCCACAGTCGTCCTGCGGGCGTGCCTCGCTATCGACCCCAAAAGGTTGGCATTTTAGGCGCGGGCTTGATGGGATCTGGCATTGCCTACAGCCAAGCCAGTCGGGGTATTGCGTCTGTCCTAAAAGATGTGACCCTTGAAAAGGCTGAAAAGGGAAAGTCTTACAGCTCGGCACTCACACAAAAGTTGCTGGAAAAAGGCAGCATGACATTTGAACAGCAAACCACTTTGTTGAACTTGATTCAAGCCACCGACAATACGCAAGACTTGAAAGGATGCGATCTCATCATTGAAGCAGTCTTCGAACAGCGTGATCTCAAATCCACAGTTACCAAAGAAGCGCAAACCATGCTGGCTGAGGGTGGGTTTTTTGCAAGCAACACATCGACCTTGCCCATTAGTGGATTAGCCACTGCCAGCAATCATCCTGAGAAATTTATTGGCATTCATTTTTTCAGTCCCGTAGAAAAAATGAAGTTGGTCGAAATTATTCGGGGTGAAAAAACCAGCGATGAAACCATCGCGCGTGCTTACGATTATGTTCAGGCCTTGGGCAAGCTGCCCATCGTCGTGAACGACTCACGAGGTTTTTATACCAGTCGTACCTTTGCCACTTTTGTCATGGAGGGTGCTGCCATGTTAGGTGAGGGCATACCAGCGCCAGTGATTGAAAATCTGGCTATGCAAGTGGGCATGCCCGTAGGTCCATTGGCTGTGATTGACGAAACTGCCCTGACTTTGTCGGTCCATGTTTTAGAACAAACTCGCGAAGACTTCAAGAAAGAAGGGCGCACCTATGCTGAAAGCCCTGGAGAACTGTTGGTTGAAAGAATGGTCAAGGAGTTCAAGCGAGGTGGGCGAGCATCGGGTGGCGGTTTTTACGATTACCCAGCCGAACAAAAAAAGATGCTGTGGCCTGAATTGAAAAAAATATTTGAAAAGAGCCAAGTCACAATTGATCAGCAAGACATTAAAGACCGAATCCTTTACAGACAAGCAATTGAAACTGCCAGGTGTTTGGACGAAGGTGTTTTGACATCCGTCCACGAAGGCAACATTGGCTCTATTTTCGGCATTGGATATCCAGCATGGACCGGCGGCGCTTTGCAGTTTATTTACGGCATGGGCGTTTCAAATTTTGCGAAGCGAAGTCAAGAACTTGCAGTTCAATATGGTGATGGTTTCAATGTCTCTCCAGGGGTATTGGACACTTTAGTGAAATACAAACCGGTTTACTAGATCAAAAAACCATGGAGTGCACTTGATGAAATCTAACGCAGATGTAACCAGCACCATGATGAAGGTGGACTTGTCCATCAATCATTTTCTAGACCGAGCGGGCACTTTATTTCCAGACAATGAAATTGTTTCGCGACTGCCCGATAAATCTCTGGTCAAGCACACCTACGCACAGTTTTATAGCCGGACGCGAAGCCTGGCCAAGGGCTTGAAAGATTTGGGTCTGAAAAAAGGCGATCGGGTAGCCACCTTGTGTTGGAACCACCATGCCCATTTGGAATGCTACTTCGGTATTCCTGCTGCTGGCGGTGTCATGCACACTCTGAATTTGCGCTTGTCACCAGACGAAATTGCTTGGATTGCAAACGATGCACAAGACCGGTTTTTGATCATTGACGACATTTTGCTTCCGCTTTACCGCCAGATTGAGAGCAAGTACAAGTTCGAAAAAGTCGTCGTGTTTCCCTTTTCTGGTGCCGATGTGCCTGCAGAGTTCATGAACTACGAACAGTGGTTGGCTGGCACGGATGGCAGCCAATTCGAATACGCCACACATTCGGAAGACGATCCGATTTCCATGTGCTACACATCTGGCACCACTGGACGACCCAAGGGGGTGGTCTACTCGCACCGCTCAACTGTTTTGCACAC
>JAJTDK010000007.1 GCA_021300495.1 Limnohabitans sp.
GACAAATTTCCGCTTGCAGCTTTCAATGAGGCGGGTTACCACGCCCAATGGTTTGGTCAAAAAACCTACAACGGTGTGGCGCTCATTTCGCGCATCGAAGGGACACAGGTCGTCAAAAATATTCCTGGTTTTGAAGACGACATGTCTCGCGTCATCACAGCCACTTTCGGCGATGTGCGTGTGATCGGTGGCTATTTTCCAAACGGCCAAGCGCCTGACAGTGACAAGTTCGTTTACAAAATGCGCTGGCTGGCGGCATTGCACCAGTGGGTGAAGCAAGAGATGTCAGCCCACCCCAAGCTGGTACTCATGGGTGACTACAACATCACATTTGACGACCTGGATGTGTGGGACCCTGTGGGTATGGCAGGCACCATTCACTGCACACCCGAAGAGCGAGAGCATCTGAACAGCTTGATTCAATTGGGTTTGCACGACAGCTTCAGGCTGTTTGAGCAACCCGAAAAAAGCTTCAGTTGGTGGGACTACCGCGACTTTGGTTTCAAACGAAACCGCGGTATGCGCATCGATCACATTTTGATCACAGACGCATTGAAGGCTTGCGCCACAGGCTGCGTGATCGACAAAGTGCCACGCAAAAACGAGCGCCCCAGCGATCACACCCCCGTGGTACTCACGCTGAGTTAAGCCTTGTGGGCTGCCATCGCCTTGGCCACTTCCAAACTGCCTTGACCTGAACCCGAGCCTGGTACCAACTCGCCGTGGCGGTCTTTCACTTGCGCCATGGCTGCCAGCAATTGCTCTGGCGCGTCATCTGACATACCCAAATGCACGCCCTGTGTGAGGGTGATGTTGGCAACCTCAAAGCTACCCGCACCTGCGCACATAATGGTTCTGTTTGGCGCATCTTCACAAGCCATGACCAACATGGCAGGCACCACAGCTTGTGGCTCTTTGGTGCAATGCACAGCACCCATCACGTGAACTTCCATGACCAAGCGAAAATCTGAAATTTCCATTTTGGAAAAACTTTTGTCGCGCAAAATGCCAGCATTGTTCACCAAGATGTCAACGCGTCCCCATTTGTCCATGGCTTGCTTCACCATGGCCTGAACCGCTTCGTAGTCGGTCACAGATGCACCGTTGGCGATCGCCTCGCCACCCGCACTGATGATTTCGTCTACCACCGCTTGGGCTGCGCTGACAGAGCCACCCTCTCCGTGGACATTGCCCCCCAGGTCATTCACCAGCACTTTAGCGCCGCGCTTGGCCAACGCCAACGCGTGTTGTTTGCCCAAGCCGCCACCTGCACCTGTGACAATGGCGACACGTCCTTGAAAATCGATACTCATTTGCATTCCTCAATCTGATAGCCTTGCGATATTACTCAAATTTAAGCCTTTATGGAAATCACTTCTCACATCGTTGACACCCCACCGCGGGACGCAGCCACTGTTTTAATGCTGCGCGAGGGTTCAAATGGTTTAGAAGTTTTGTTGCTCAAACGACATACCGACTCGAAGGATTTGGGTGGGGCCTTTGTATTTCCAGGTGGAAAGCGCGATGAGGCCGATACAAGTCCTGGTGCCTTGGCCAGCCTAGACCAACCCCTCTCAGCTTTGCATGCACAACTTGGCGAACCAGACATTGCGCCTGAGCATGCCGCAAGTTTGTTCGTTGCTGCCTTGCGAGAAGCTCAAGAAGAATGTGGCTTGCAACTCAGGTGCGCTGACTTGCGACCTTGGTCGCGCTGGATCACACCTCGCATGCCCTCCATGATGTCAAAGCGCTTTGACACACGTTTCTTTTTAGCTAGAGCACCGGCTTTACAAATTGCGGTTCAAGACAATCACGAAACCACGGAAGTCTTGTGGACCACACCCAGGCAAGCGCTGGTGCAATATTGGGCGGGAGAAATCCTGTTGGCTCCGCCGCAAATAATGAGCTTGTCGCACTTGAGTATTTTTAACTCTGTCGATCATGCCCTAGAGGATGCGGCGCTGCGTACGCCTCCTGTGATTCAACCAGAGCCCTTCGATGTGGAAGGCATGAGGGTCATTTGCTATCCTGGAGATCCGAAACACCCCGTTCAACAGCGCGCCCTTCCAGGCCCTTCAAGGCTGCACTTTAGAAACAAGCGCTTTGAACCAGAAGGTGGTTTGGATGCCCTGCTTCACGGAAAGTTGTAAAGCATGACTTCCGCTCGCTTTTTGTCCATGGAAAAAGCCATCGGCTATTTGGGCGATGCCAGCAGCGCTCAGCAACTGCTGAGCACGCTCAACAGCACGCTTCTCACTGACGACCCAGTCATTGCAAACGCTATTCAAAATCGCAACTTCGAAGTTTTGCAAAAAATATGGCACCAACTGAAAGGCTTTGCGCCCGTGTTTTGCCAAGATGCCTTGGTGGCTGAAATTGCGCGCACCGAAAGTTTGTGCAAACACATTGCGTCACACCAAGAACAAGATGCCGCCCTTTCTGCCTGCGAACTTTTACAATCTAGTTTGCAAGCGCTTCAACTTGAGGCTGCCGCTCACATTTTGCAAACGGCTGCGACAACCAAGCCTCCAACACCTTAGGGTCTTGCACCAGCCTAAGCGTATCAAATGCTTCCTGTGCCTCAGGGTAGTGACGGCGTAAATAATTGAGCCATTGTTTCAAGCGACCAGAACGATGGCGCGGCGCCACATGCAAACTCATGCGCTTCCAAAAAACACTGAGCAGAGGCCACAACTGTTGCCAAGAAAATTTCTGTGGCATGTCTGCCAATGACATGCCTTGTGCCTGAGCATCGTGAAATTTAATTTCCAATGCAAGCCCAGGATTGTTCACCATGCCGCGGCCAATCATGATGTCATTGCAGCCAGTGACTTCACGGCAACGAATGGCGTCGGCCACAGTCCAGATTTCGCCATTGGCTACCATCGGTAATTTCACACTCTGACGAAGGTCGGCAATGCGATCCCAATAAGCAGGCGGCCGGTAGCCATGCGCCTTGGTTCGGGCGTGCACCACCAACTGATCGGCGCCAGCTGCCTCAATGGCTTGGGCACAATCTTCCGCACGCAAATCGTCGTTAAAGCCCAAACGCATTTTGGCGGATACAGGCACATTGCTTGGCACAGCACGGCGCACGGCAGCCACAATTTGACCCACCAATTCTGGCTCATCAAGAAGCACCGCACCCCCACGATGACGATTGACCGTTTTAGCAGGGCAACCAAAGTTCAAATCGATGCCAGCAGGATTGAGCTTGGCCAAGCGCGCCGCATTGGCTGCCAAAATTTCGGGGTCGGAGCCCAACAATTGAGTTCTAACTGGCACTCCCGCATGCGTTTTACTTTCATTCAACAACTCTGGCACCACCCGGTAGAACGCTCTTTTTGGAAGCACCGCATCGGTCACTCGAATAAATTCAGAGACACACAAATCAATGCCGCCCGCACGAGTGAGCGTGTCGCGCAGGCTGTGGTCCAACAGCCCTTCCATGGGGGCCAGCAAAATTTTCATCTACGCCAATGTTTTAAGCCAAGGATCGCTTCATTCGAACTTCTTCCACTTTGACAGTCCCAATAGGCACAGTGCGCGCTGTATTCATTTCACGCTTGAAGCCGGCCAATTCATGAAAACGAACTGTGCGTTCGTTTAACAAAGGAACCCAAATGGTCACATCGGTGCAATCTTCTTCAAGCAAACCTTCACGAGCAGCATCCCACAAAGCCAAGCCAACACCTTCGCCCAATCGATCGGGATCGGCATAAATGGCCCAAATTTCACCCATGGTGTTTTTGGACTTAGGGTCGCGCGAACGGTCATAGCCCACAAAACCCACAATGCTGCCGCCTTCCAATGCCACCAAAACTTGGGGCTCACCGTATTCAATGGCTTCTTTCCAGTAAGACACTCGCTTGGCCATGGGCGTGGCATCCCAATGCGCTTCAGGCACTTGGCCCGCGTAAGCCGCGCGGCTTGCGATCAGGTGCAATTGCGCCACATCGGCGGCTTCATTTTTGGTAGCAAATCGAACTTCAAAATCGGACATATCGGTCAATGTTAGAGTCTCAAAACCCTAGATTGTCGCCTGAACTGGGAATCTTCTATGCTGAAGGACGAAACAGGCCCTAAAAAGCATTCTTTCAGGCTAACTTTTAAACATGTTTTTCTTCCCTTTTCTGACTCACATCTCAAAGCTTCCAATGAAATTCGGAAAGCTTACTTGGTTGACTGTCATGGTCTGCATTTTCTTCGGGCCGATGGCGTGGGGCCAAGGAAAAGACTTCAAAGACGACATGGCGGAAAGAACCCGCGCGTGTACCGCCTGCCATGGCGATCAAGGCAAAGCGGGTCCTGATGGTTATTACCCCAGACTGGCCGGCAAGCCTGCTGGCTACTTGTTCAATCAACTCAAAAACTTCCAAGAAGGCCAGCGCCACTACAACTTAATGACGCGCTTGGTCGACCCATTGTCTGACGCTTACCTTCAAGAGATAGCACAGCACTTTGCCAACTTGAAACTACCCTACCCAGCCCCCACCATGCCCAGCGAGAGGGTCTCTGCTCAAGCATTAAAACGTGGAAAACAACTGGCCTTAGAAGGTGATGCTGCGAAAGACGTGCCTGCTTGCACTGCTTGTCATGGCACGAAGCTTACCGGCGTACAAGCCCACGTGCCAGGATTGCTGGGCTTGCCCCTTGACTACCTCAATGCACAACTGGGGGCTTGGCAAACCCATCAACGAAAAGCCCGTCAGCCCGATTGTATGAAAGAGGTAGTGGCACGGCTTCAGTCTGAAGATTTGGTGGCAGTCGCCACTTGGTTGTCTACGCAAAATATGCCCACAGATACAGCGCCTGCAAGCAAAGTTTCTACGCCACTGAAAGCATCCTGGCAATGCGGCAGTGCTCCCGAGCTGTCAAAGGCACAGCCATGATGTTTCCACAAAATTTTTGGCGCAATGTGGCGTGGCTGTGGCTGTCAGTGACCCTTTTGCTTGTGCTTGCTGTTCTGATGGACAACCACCGTGATGTTTGGGAAAAACAACCGGCTTCACACAATACTGACAAGCCCTCAGACACTCAAATTAGCCAAGGGCAAACGCTGCTGTATTTGGGCAATTGCTTGGCCTGCCATACCGAACGAGGCCAACCCGTGGGTGCAGGTGGGCGCGCTTTCGAAACGCCCTTTGGCAGCGTTTACAGCAGCAACCTCACACCCCACATGGACCAAGGCTTGGGCACTTGGCAGGCTGATGATTTTTGGCGCGCACTTCATTACGGCAAATCCAAAGATGGTCGATTGCTCACGCCCGTGTTTCCCTACAAACACACCACACTCATCACGCGCGATGACAGCGATGCGATGTTTGCCGCATTGAAAACGCTTCAGCCAGAAACGACTCAAAAGCCAATTCCCAAAGTGTCTGAGAGTTTGGCATGGCCTTACAACTCAGCAGTGGCCATTGCCATTTGGCGAAGCTTGTTTTTCTCGTCTGGTACCTACAAGCCGCAAGACAGCAAAAGCAATGAATGGAACAGAGGTGCCTACCTTGCACAAGGCCTGGGCCACTGTGCAGCCTGCCACAGCCCACGCAATGCATGGGGCGCATCGGGAGAGGTCCATGATTTTTCGGGCGGCCTGATGCCCCTGGTCAACTGGTATGCGCCGTCTCTCATGAGCGCACAAGAAACAGGCTTGGCACAACAAAGCATTTCAGAGATTGTCCTGCTTTTAAAATCAGGCCAGAATGCAACAGCCGTGGCGAGTGGCCCAATGGCTGAAGTGGTGCAACACAGCACGCAACACTGGCCTGAAGCCGATCTCCTGGCTGTGGCAACCTATCTAAAAGAGCAAGCGCAAACAAATTCGGTCAGCGACATCACCCACAAGCCCTCCATCACAAAGAGCCCAGGCAATTTTTTAAACTTGGGCGCCAAAATTTATGAACAGCACTGCGAGCAGTGCCATCAATCTCAAGGTCAAGGTGTGGCTCATGCTTACCCGGCACTCGCGCAAAATAGAGCCGTTCTTTTAAGCGACCCCACCAACTTGGTTCAAGCTGTTTTGTATGGTGGATATCCAGCAGCCACAACTCACAACCCTAGACCTTTTGGCATGCCGCCTTTTGTTCTCACATTGGAAGACCGAGAAATTGCAGCTGTTTTGACCCATCTCAGATCGCAATGGGGAAATCAGGCCGCGGAGGTCACACCCCTTCAGGTCAATCGCATTCGGGCTTTGCAGGGCCGATGATCATGTCCACTTTGGATCTTGTTTACCTCGACGATCAGCTGGTGGTTCTCAATAAACCCTCAGGCTTACTCAGTGTGCCCGGCCGCGGCGAAGACAAACAAGACTGCCTTATTGCCAGAGCACAAAGTGAATGGCCCGATGCACTGACGGTGCACCGCTTGGACATGGCCACTTCAGGCCTGGTGGTCATTGCCAGAGGTCCCGAAGTACAACGCAGTTTGAGCCAAGCCTTTGCACAGAGAGAGGTTCACAAAACATATGAAGCTGTGGTCGACGGCATTTTAAAAAGTGCAAATGAAAGCCAGGCCGATGCCTGGCAAGACATTCAAATGCCCTTGTTGATCGATTGGCCCAACCGCCCCAAAAGCAAAATAGATTGGGAACACGGCAAACCCAGCCACACCCAATGGCGCATCCAGCAAGGGGCTTGTTTGCAGAAAACGACCCGTGTCGAGATGAAACCTATCACGGGGCGAACCCACCAACTGCGCTTGCACATGATGGCGATCGGTCATGCCATACTGGGCGACAGCTTGTATGCCACACCCGAAATTTTGGCAAAATCTCCTCGCCTTTTATTGCACGCGCGCGAACTCCAATTCAGGCATCCAATGAAGGCAGAATGGATGGCATTCGAAAGTAAGGTTCCGTTTTAATTCGAAAGAAGATCAACATGACACAACACCTCTACATCTTGACGGGCGGCTCTCGCGGCATGGGCTTGGCCATTGCAGAACAACTCTTAACACCGGGTCATACCCTCATTTGCATTTCACGCAATCAACAAGCCAGTCTCATTGAACTCGCTCAAAAATCAGGTGCCACATTAGCGCAGTGGTCTCATGATTTAGCAGACGGCGCTGCGGCCAGCAAGGCCTTGCTAACTTGGCTTCAGGCTCAAAAACCCAATGAATTTCAAAGTGCCACGCTCATTAACAATGCAGGCGTCATTCCTCGCATTGGACCCCTGAGTCAAGCAGACCCCCACAATCTGGCCATGGCATTGCGCGTTGGCTTAGAGGCTCCCATGCAATTGTGTGCAGCCTTTCTCGGTGCCACTGAAGCTTGGCCCATGCCACGCAAAATCGTCAATATTTCTTCTGGACTTGGCCGCCGTGCCATGGCCTCTCAATCGGGCTATTGCGCAGCCAAGGCTGGAATGGATCACTTCACCCGTTGCCTGGCTTTGGAAGAGGCTTTAAAACCCCATGGTGCCAAAGTGACGTCTCTGGCACCTGGCGTCATAGACACCGACATGCAAATCCAATTGCGATCAGCCCCAGCCGACAGCTTCCCAGATCAAAGCGGCTTTCAACAACTCAAAGCCACAGGTCAACTGACCTCCCCAGCCGATGCCGCCAAGCGCATCCTTGACTATTTAGCTCGCCCCGACTTTGGCAGCAACCCTGTCAGCGATGTCAGGGACGCTTAACTTAGCCACGTTCAATCAACTTTTGTCAGTCCCCTGTAGTCTTATTGGGTGAGACTTTGGGGTTCAATTCAATTCAATTCTTAGGAGATAGAGATGAGCCGTGAAGTAGTCGTTGTCAGCGCTGTGCGCACCGCCATTGGCACATTTGGTGGCAGTCTGAAAGATGTTGCCCCCACAGAGCTGGGCGCACAAGTCGTACGCGAAGCACTCAAGCGCGCCAACACCGATGGCAAAGACGTTGGCCATGTGGTGTTTGGGCATGTGGTCAACACCGAACCCAAAGACATGTACTTGTCGCGCGTTGCCGCCATCAACGGTGGCTGCGCAGAAGGCACACCTGCTTTCAACGTGAACCGTCTGTGCGGGTCAGGCTTGCAAGCCATTTTGTCTGCAAGCCAATCCATCTTGCTAGGCGATGCCGATGTGGCCATTGGCGCCGGCGCAGAAAACATGAGCCGCGCACCTTACGCCATCAACACCAACCGTTTTGGTGCTCGGATGGGCGACACCAAAATGATCGACATGATGGTGGGCGCACTGCACGATCCCTTCCACACCATTCACATGGGCGTGACCGCCGAGAACATTGCCGCCAAGTGGGGCATTACACGCGAAGACCAAGACAAGTTGGCCGTTGAAAGCCACAACCGTGCAGAGCGCGCCACGCAAGCCGGCTATTTCAAAGATCAGATCATGCCCGTCATGCTCAAGACGCGCAAAGGCGAAGTGGCCTATGACACAGACGAGCATTTTCGCCCTGGATGCACAATAGAAGAACTGGGCAAACTCAAGCCCGTGTTCATCAAAGAGAATGGCACCGTCACAGCCGGCAATGCTTCAGGCATCAACGATGCTGCAGCTGCCGTAGTCCTGATGGAAGCTGGCGCGGCCAAGGCCCGCGGCGTCAAACCTTTGGCACGCTTGGTGGCTTACGCACACGCCGGTGTCGATCCCAAGTACATGGGCATTGGTCCTGTGCCTGCCACTCAGTTGGCTCTGAAAAAAGCAGGCCTGACCGTGAATGATTTGGATGTGATCGAAGCCAACGAAGCGTTTGCGGCGCAAGCTTGCGCCGTCACTCGCGACCTTGGTTTGGATCCCGCCAAGGTCAACCCCAATGGTTCTGGTATTTCATTGGGTCATCCTATCGGTGCAACAGGCGCTTTGATTACCGTCAAAGCATTGCACGAACTGCACCGCATCAATGGCCGTTATGCCTTGGTCACCATGTGCATTGGCGGCGGTCAGGGTATTGCGGCCATTTTTGAGCGCATGTAATCAGAGATAGCGCGCTCGTGCAATGCGTGCGCCTTCTGCCAACGCCTGCAATTTTTTCTCGGCTACTTCGCGGCTCATGGGTGCCAGGCCGCAGTTGGTACAAGCAATGATGCGCGCCTTGGGCACAAACTGAAGCGCACGGCCAATGGTGTCGGCCACTTGTTCAGGTGTTTCAATCACATCGCTGGCCACATCAATCACGCCCACCATCACATCTTTGCCTTCAAGCAAAGCCATCAGGTCCATGGGCACATGCGAGTGAAAGCATTCCAAGCTCACTTGCTTGATGCTGCTTTTGGCCAAGGCTGGGAACACTTTTTCATATTGGCGCCACTCGTGGCCCAATGAATTTTTCCAATCAATGTTGGCTTGAATGCCGTAGCCATAGCAAATGTGAACGGCCGTGGTGCAGGTCAGCCCTTGTGCAGCGCGCTCTAAAGCTTTGACGCCCCAGTCAGCAGCCTCTTCCATGTAGACATTGAAGGCAGGTTCGTCGAACTGAACAATGTCAACGCCATCGGCTTGCAGTGCCAATGCTTCTTGATTCAAAAGCTCTGCAAAAGCCATGGCCATCTTCACTTTATCGCCATAAAAACGATCGGCCACCGTGTCCACAATGGTCATGGGGCCAGGCAAGGTGAACTTCAATTTTTTCTTGGTGTGCGCTCTTGCCAATTGAGCTTCAAAAGCATGCACGCGGCCTTTTAAACGCAAGGGTGCAACCACTTGCGGCACTTGTGCGTCGTAGCGATTGTTGCGAATGCCCATGGTCACTTTGTTTTCAAAGTCGATGCCTTCAACTTGCTCTAAAAACCCATGCACAAAGTGTTGACGTGATTGCTCACCGTCACCAATGACATCCAAGCCAGCATCTTCTTGGGTTTTGATCCAGAGCAGTGTGGCATCAGCTTTGGCTTGCTTCAGGCTATCGCCTTCAGCCATCCACTTGGGCCAAAGTTTGTTGGTCTCAGCCAACCATTCTGGCTTTGGCAAGCTTCCTGCAATTGCGGTTTCAAACATGGGTGTACTCCTGAGGTATTGAGGATTTCAAATTGAATTCTTGGGCCAACAATGCGTACGAACGCGTTTGCGCCTTGGCGTCATACGTCCACGTGATGATGGCCATTTCATCGAGTTCAAGCCGTGTTGCCACCGCTCTTAACTTGTCAGCTACTGTTTTAGCACTTCCAACAAATGCATTGGCCTTGAGTGCATCAAGCGCCATTTGCTCAGACTGAGAATAATCACGATCGGCTTGCTCTGGCGGTAGCATGGGGCCAATGCGACCTAGATTTCTGTCCATTCGCCAACGCGCGCGGCTTTTGAAAAGATGCCAAGCTTCTTCGTCCGTGTCAGCCGCCAACGCCCACACACACAGGGTGGCCTTGGGTCGATCCAAACCTGCGCTAGGCCTGAACGTATCTCGGTAAATTTGCAAGGCCTGATCAGCCCCCTGCCCATCTGTAATGAACCAAGCGAAGGCATAAGGCAGGCCCAAATGAGCCGCCAATTGAGCGCCATAGTCTGAGCTGCCCAACATCCAAACATCTGGCGATGTGGCCGACTGAGGGTAGGCAAACACGCCATGACCAGGATGCCCTGCCGGCAATGGCTGACCTTTGACCCACGCTTGAAGTTCCATCACTTGCTGCGGAAAGTTTTCGCTGGCATAACGGTCTGGGTTCAACAGTTGTGCCGTTTTGCCGTCGCTACCGGGCGCACGCCCAACACCCAAATCAATGCGGCCTGGCGCCAATGCATCGAGCACTCTGAATTGTTCGGCTACTTTTAAGGCAGCATAGTGCGGCAACATGACGCCCGCACTGCCAATTCTGATTTTTTGAGTTTGTGTGGCAATGGCCGCCATCAAAATTTCGGGCGCAGTGCCCACAATGCTGGGATGTGCGTGATGCTCACTCACCCAAAAACGCGCATAGCCCAAACGTTCGGCCTCAATGGCCAGAGCCACCGTTTGCCGGATGGACTGATCTTGCCCTCGGCCAGCCATGGCAACTGATTGGTCCAGTACAGACAGTTTCAGGCTCATGTGTGAATCTCTAACATCATCAAAAAATAATTCATCAAGCCTTGGCCATTTCTGCTTCTTGCAATGCGCGCCACATCACTTTACCACTGCCACTTTTGGGTAATACCTCTATGAACTCCACCACACGCGGCACTTTGTAAACCGCCATGGTGTCTCTGCACCAGTCAATGATGTCTTGCTCACTGACTTGGCCTATGTGCGTGCTGCGCAACACCACCACGGCCTTGACTGACTCTCCGCGGTAAGCGTCTTTGGTAGAAATGATGCAGGCCTCTTGAATGGCGGGATGTTTGAACATCAGCGCTTCTACTTCAGCCGGCCAAACTTTGAAGCCACTTGCATTGATCATGCGCTTGAGTCTGTCGGTCATGAAGAAGTAGCCTTCTTCATCAATGCGGCCCATGTCACCTGAGCGGAAAAAAGATTTGCCATCGCGCTCAAAAAATGCGCTGGCGGTAGCTTCTGGTCGTTTCCAATAGCCTTTGAAAATTTGCGGTCCCGCCATGACAATTTCACCCGATTCACCTTGGGGCAACTCTTGCAAAGTTTCTGGATCCACCACACGCGAATCAACGCTCATGAAAGGAATTCCCAAACATTGCTTTTTGGGCGCATCGGGTGGATTGGTGTGCGACGGCGCAGCAGTTTCCGTCAAACCATAGCCTTCAATGTAGCGAAGACCAAATTGATCTAGCAGTCTTTGTGCTACCGCCTCAGGCATGGCGGCTCCACCGCCACCAATGTTTTGCAAACTGGTTAAATCAAATTGCGCCATATTGGCACTGCCCAACAAATCAATGACCATGGTGGGAATATTGGTCCAGTGTGTCACTTTCCATTTGGAGATAAGACGGCCCGCCAAATCCCTGTCCCAACGAGGCATCAAAATCAGGGTAGCGCCCATGAAAATGGTGGCGTGCATCACACTGACCATGCCCGTGATGTGAAACATCGGCACCACACACAAGCATTTGTTTTCAGGCGTGCCATTGGCCCACAAGCCGCTTGACATGGCGTTGTGCATGATGGTTCCGTGCGTGTGCATGCAACCTTTAGGCAGGCCCGTGGTACCGCTGGTGTAAGGCAAGACAGCTAAGTCTTCAGATTGCGCAGTCACTGGGCCCAGGGATACCTCGCCTTGAGAAACAGACGCCCAGGCGTGCACTTCTCCGCCTTCAAGCAAAGGCAAGGCGTGCACTGTCTTTAACCAGTCGCTCCAATTTGCAGGCAATTCGTCGGGGCCGATGTTGGCAGCATCAAAAACATCTGTGAATTGCGTGACCAATAAATGCTTTAGACGCTGCGATTTTTCTAGCGCATTGCTTGCAGCAGCCAACTCTGGTGCCAGGTCTGCCGTGGTCACTGCCACCTTGGTATCAGGATCCAAGATGTAGTGTTTCAACTCTTCGGTACGGTTCATCGGATTGACTGGCACCACCACAGCATCTAGACGCAAGATTGCAAAATGCGTGATCACCAACTGCGGACAATTTTGCATGTCCAACACCACGCGATCGCCTTTTTGCACACCCATCTTGCGCAATGCTGAAGCAATTTTTTCTGCTTCAAATTGCAACTCTGAATAGGACCACGTTCTGCCCATGAACACCAAGGCCACTTTTTGGGGATAGCGCAACGCACTGATTTGCAAATTCATCCACAAAGATGTTTGCGGCGCTGTCAATTGGTAAGGCAGTCTTTTGGGCCAAAAAGCATGGTGAGCGGGCATTCAATGAGTCTCCAACAGAATACGAAATAAGTTCAATGAATTGTTCTTTTGATGGCTTGGTGCATTTTGCACAAGAGATCCTAATCGGGTATGAGGAGATGGAACATCCCCAGAGTCCCTAAGGAGACGTCATTTTTGCCGCCTGTTGCCAGGTCAAATGAAAGTCAATGTATGCGTTTGCAAGTCGGTATGCCGGGAAATCACGCTAAATTGAAGTTTTTCACACAAGACATGCATGGCCTCTCAAACCACCCCCGCTTGCTGCGGCACCAGCAAAGCCGCTGAACTTCTTCAGCTGTCGGTCGGCACGGTCCAAAGCTTGGTCGACAAAAACATTCTTCACGCCTGGGTTACGCAAGGAGGCCACAGGCGTATTTCGCTCGAGTCCATTCAAAATTACCAATTGCAGCAGCAAAAATTGCCCGTCCTCGAGCGACTCATGAGCGATAGGCTCAAAGTCATGGTGGTCGACGACGACGCCATCACAAGGCATCTCTTGCAAGAAACTTGCCTCACAGCGCACCCGCATGTTGATTGCTGTGCCATGGCCTCGGCCATCGAAGCACTGCTTCATTTGCCAGTATTCAAGCCTCACATCATGCTAATCGACTTGCTCATGCCCAAGGTTGACGGCTGGGAACTGGTCAAGAGGCTTCAACAAAACGAAGACTTTTCAAAACTTCAAATCATCACCCTCTCCGCTCTTAGCCTTGCAGAGCTGAAAGACCGTGGAGGCCCGCCCACAGGCTCACTCTTTATTGCCAAACCGGTTGATTTGGGGTGGCTGCGGGGGTATTTGGTGGGCTTGCTCGGCACCAAGGCTTGGGCTTAGGTAGACAGCATTCACTTTGCACCTTATCATTACAAAATTCAATAAAGTAAGGAATTAAAATGTCCCACTCTACCCTTACCAGCAAAGGACAAACCACCATACCGCAAGAAATTCGACAGGCTGTGGGGCTTCAAACTGGCGCAAAACTCAACTGGAGTGTCACACCCGATGGTGTGCTGATAGTCAGAGCCAAGACGCAATCCCTTGAATCCCTGGCAGGTTCGATCAAGATCCAAGCTGGGCAAAAAGTCAGTCTTCAAGATATGAACCCATGGAAATAAAAAATCCATGGCGGCCATCGACACAAACATCCTCGTCAGATTCCTCATTCAAGACGATGAGCAGCAAGGACATCTAGCGAGAAGACTCATTCAACTTGTTTTGGCGCAAGGGGAGACTGTGTTCATTCCTGTCACCGTCATCTTGGAATTGGAATGGGTTTTGCGTTCTAATTTTTTATTCAGCAAATCTCAAGTTGTCGAACTCATTTCCAATTTGCTTTCCACCAAAGAGTTGGAATTCGAATCAGAACCCTCTGTTGAAATAGCGCTTGAACTGTTTAGAAACCATGCAGCAGATTTTGCCGATTGTTTGCACATCGCATTGGCTCATCGGGCTGGTCATTCCCCGCTTTGGACATTTGACAAAACAGCAGGAAAAGTCGTGGGCGCGAAAATATTGAAGTGATTCACCGCACCAACGAAAAACGCGCCCGAAGGCGCGTTTTTACTTGCTTTTGGCGGAGTGGACGGGACTCGAACCCGCGACCCCCGGCGTGACAGGCCGGTATTCTAACCAACTGAACTACCACTCCTGGTAGCTTGAAGCTTTTGCTCTGAAGAACCAGCTTAACGCTGACAACAAAGCCAAGTGCAACAAAACTTGGCGACCCTACGGGGATTCGAACCCCGGTACTCACCGTGAAAGGGTGATGTCCTAGGCCTCTAGACGATAGGGTCATAACCTGGACTTGATTGAATTGCTTCAATCAATGATTCGACACTGTGGTGGAGGTAAGCGGGATCGAACCGCTGACCTCTTGCATGCCATGCAAGCGCTCTCCCAGCTGAGCTATACCCCCTTTGTGGCACCCTTGCAGGCACCCCTCGCAGGTGTCGAGAAATGGATTATAGACAGATTTTTAAGCGTTTTTCAATCGCTCAAGAACTTTTTGCTTCTCACACAAGGCCAAGACAGCATCAAGAGAAGGGGTCTGTGCTGTACCCATGACCAAAACCCGAACAGGCATGGCCAGTTGTGGCATTTTCAAACCTTGCTCAGTCAATACTTCTTTGATGACCAACGCAATCGATGCTTTGTCCCACGCACATGCTGATAATTTTTCAACCAACAGCGCCAGTGCCGGTTTGACTGCATCGGTCACATGCTGCGCTTTTTCATCGGCTTTGGGCACAACATCGCCGTAAAAAACAGCAACCCAGTCGGCCAATACGCACAACGTGTCACAGCGGTCTTTGAAGAGGCCACAGATGGCAGGCAAACGATCATCCGAAGCAATGCCTCTTTGGCTCAAAATGCCCTTCACCCACAAAGCCAACTGCTCATCATCGGAGGCCTTCAAATGCTGCGCATTGACCCACCTCAGTTTGGCATCGTCAAACTGCGCTGCACTGCGGCCCAAGTGATCAAGGTCGAACCAATCTAAAAATTGTTGGCGACTGAAAATTTCATCATCGCCATGGCTCCAGCCTAAGCGCGCCAAATAATTCACCATGGCATCAGGCAAATAACCTTCGTCGCGATACTGCGTGACAGGCTTGGCACCATTTCGCTTGCTCAATTTTTCGCCCTGCTCATTGAGCACAGTGGGCAAGTGCGCATACACAGGCTCCTCTTTGCCCAAAGCTTTGAAAATATTAATTTGGCGCGGCGTGTTGTTCACATGGTCGTCACCGCGAATGACGTGCGTGATGGCCATGTCGATGTCATCTACCACCACACAAAAGTTATAGGTGGGTGTGCCGTCAGGGCGCGCAATGACCAAGTCATCAAGTTCTTGGTTGCTGATTTCAATGCGGCCCTTGACCTTGTCGTCCCATGCCACCACACCGTCGATCGGATTTTTAAATCGCAGCACAGGCTTCACACCTTCAGGAACCGGGGGCAAGGTCTTGCCTGGCTCTGGTCGCCAAGTGCCGTCATAGCGGGGCTTTTCTTTGGCAGCCATTTGTTGTTCGCGCAAAGCATCCAGTGCTTCAATGCTCATGTAGCAAGGGTACACCTGCCCCGTGGCTTGAAGTTCAGCCAACACTTGCTTGTAACGGTCCATGCGCTGCATTTGGTAGAAAGGACCTTCATCGGGATTCATGCCGAGCCACGCCATGCCCTCCAAAATCACATCGACCGAAGCTTGGTTGGATCGTTCTAAATCGGTGTCTTCAATACGCAAAATAAAGATACCGCCTTGTGCCTTGGCGAAAGCCCAAGGGTACAAAGCAGACCGAATATTACCCAGGTGAATAAAGCCTGTGGGAGAAGGCGCAAAGCGCGTGCGGACTGACTTTTGAATAGATGACATTGTGTAATTCGAATTAGAGGGCAGAGAAGCCGCGCAAGAAATCTGCTTTCAAGTCATCGAGGTGCTCTAGGCCAACTGCCACACGAATCAAACTTTGCTGGATGCCCGCCACTTGTCTTTGCGCCTCGGTGAGGCGGCCATGTGAAGTACTGGCAGGATGTGCTACCAATGTTTTGACGTCGCCTAAATTGGTGCACAAAGAAACAGTTCGCATGGCGTTCATGACCTTGAAAGCATTCTCGCGTCCTTGATCAGCCGATTGCGCTTTGACTTCAAAAGAAAGCACCGCACCACCCATGCCCGATTGTTGAGCCATGGCCAATGCGTGCTGAGGATGACTCTTTAAACCAGGATAAAAAACACGAGCAACTTGCGGCTGCGCTTCCAACCACTGCGCCAAGGCCATGGTCTGCTCGGATTGGGCTTTCATGCGGATACCCAAGGTCTCCAAACCCTTTAAAACCACCCAAGCATTGAAGGGCGCCAAGGTCATGCCTGCACTTCTCATAACCGGGCCAAAGACATCCTCAATCAAGGCCTTGGAGCCGCACAATGCGCCAGCCATGACACGGCCTTGACCATCTAAATATTTGGTACCAGAGTGAACGATCAAATCGGCACCCATCTCAAGAGGGCGCTGCAAAATAGGCGTTGCAAAACAATTGTCAACCACCAACAATGCATGGCCAGCATGGGCAATTTCAGCCAAGGCTTTGATGTCGCACACCTCGGTGAGCGGGTTGGTGGGTGTTTCAGCAAACAACAAACGGGTGTTCGGTTGCATGGCCGCTTTCCATTCAGCCACTTGCGTTTGAGAGACAAACGTGGTTTGCACACCAAACTTGGCAAATTCACTGCCAATCAATTTGATGGTCGAGCCAAACATGGAGTGAGAGCAGATAACGTGATCACCACTTTTCAGCAAGCCCAAGCACATGAGCAAAATGGCAGACATGCCTGTTGATGTGGCAATACATGCCTCTGCACCCTCCAAGGCCGCCAAGCGCACTTCCATACTGGCTACAGTAGGGTTGCCAAGACGCGCATAGGTGTAGCCATCTTCCTCACCCGCAAAGCGGCGCGCTGCAGTTTCGGCATCTGGCTGAACATAACCACTGGTGAGGTACATGGCCTCTGAATTTTCGCCATACTGGCTCCGATCGACTGCTGCCCTGACAGCCAAAGTATCGATGTGGAGATTTTCAGGCAATGGGTGTTGGCTCATATCGGGCTCAAAATTTTTTCGAAAATAGATGATTCAAAATTGCGCTTAGCTGGCATTTGGCAAAGCCAAGCGCGAGCGGTCGGAGTCGGCTTCAGACTCATCTTGTTGAGATGGCCGATTCTCGTTCAAGCGTTCAATGTCTGCTTCAGAGACATCGCCTGTGACATAGATACCGTCGAAGCATGAAGCATCGAAGCCTTGTACTTTGGGATAGCCGGGCAATACCGCGTTGGCCACAGCCAGCTTCATGGCGTCTACATCTTGATAGATGAGTGCATCGCAGTCAATGATTTGGCGAATTTCATCGACCGATTTATTGTGAGCAACCAGCTCGTCTTTGGTAGGCATGTCAATGCCATAGACATTGGGATAACGCACTGGCGGTGCAGCACTGGCCATGTAAACCTTGCGTGCACCAGCCTCTCGGGCCATTTGCACAATTTCACGGCTGGTGGTGCCGCGCACAATGGAATCGTCGACCAACAGCACGTTGCGGCCCTTGAACTCACTGGCAATGACATTGAGTTTTTGACGCACCGACTTCTTGCGGACAGCCTGCCCCGGCATGATAAAGGTTCTACCCACATAACGGTTTTTGACAAACCCTTCGCGATACGGAAGTCCTAGCAATTGCGCAAGTTGTGCAGCACTGGGACGACTGGATTCTGGAATGGGAATGACCACATCGATGTCGCTAGGGGGAACTGTTGATATCACGCGCTTGGCCAATGTTTCACCCAAGTTCAAACGCGCCTGGTAAACAGAAATGCCGTCCATCGTAGAGTCAGGCCGAGCCAAATAAACAAATTCAAAAATGCAAGGATTTAAGCTGGGTGCATCGGCACATTGCTGGCTGTGAAGCTTGGTGGTCATGTCAATGAACACGGCTTCCCCGGGCGCAATGTTGCGCTCAAACTGATGCATTGTTCCTTCAAGCGCAACAGACTCACTGGCCAGCATGTAAGTGCCATCTTTGCCCTTGCCAATGCACAAGGGGCGAATGCCAAAAGGATCTCTAAAGGCCAAGAGTCCGTGGCCTGCAATCAGGGCAATGACGGCATAGGAGCCCTTCACGCGGCGATGCACACCTTGCACAGCTTTAAAAACATCGGCAGGCGTTAAAGGCAAGCCGCGTGTGGTTTTCTCCAGTTCGTGCGCCAACACATTGAGCAAGACCTCGGAGTCACTCTCGGTATTGATATGGCGATGATCGGTTGAAAAAAGTTCTGCCTTCAAGGCCTTGGCATTGGTCAAATTGCCGTTGTGCACCAACACCAGACCAAAGGGTGCATTCACATAAAACGGCTGGGCTTCCTCTTCGCTGAATGCATTACCGGCAGTGGGATAGCGAACTTGGCCTAAACCACAATTGCCAGGCAGAGAGCGCATGTTGCGCGTTCTGAAAACATCCTTCACCATGCCTTTGGCTTTGTGCATGTGAAATTTTCGATCAATCTGCGTGACGATGCCTGCAGCATCTTGCCCGCGATGCTGCAACAACAACAAAGCGTCATAGATCAGCTGATTCACAGGCGCGTTGCTTGCAACGCCAACAATTCCACACATAGGTCAATCCATTCAGTCGGGCAAATAAGCCCCAAATTTTTCAGGCAACATGGGGCGCAAGCCCTTGAGCAAAGTCATCAGCATGGGCCCGCCTTGTGACTCCAACCACCAATCACTTTCTTGCAAAGCGGTCATTTGAACCACCACACTTAAAGCCAATAACAAAATCAAACCTCGAAACAAACCAAATATGGCGCCTAGAACTCGATCAACTGGACGCAGTCCCACCACCGAAATGATTTTTTTCATGAGCGCAGAAATTAAACCTGCCAGAAAAACACTGCCAATGAAGACCAACACAAATGCCGCTGCATAGCGCAGGGTTTGGTCAGAGTTCTGCATGGGCAATTGTTCTGCCACATCAGGTGCAAACCACTGCGCCATTAAAAAAGCAGCAATCCAGCCCAACACAGAAAGAACTTCGTAGACCAAACCCCGCCATGCACCAAGCACCATGGACGCAGCAAGCACTGCGATAAGGATCCAATCGGTGGAGGCCATGAATTTGCTCTCCTCAGAGCTTTAAGACCGAAGCTTGCAAATTCAATTTGCGAATCTTTTCCGCTGTTTTGTCTGCTTCTTCTTTCGTTGCGAAAGGTCCGACTCGAACACGAATGCGTTTGCCGTCTTTGGTGTCTATTTCTTGGGTATAGGTTTTAAAACCTGCACTTTCAAGCTTGGCACGCGCCTCCTTGGCCTTCGCCAGATCAGCGTACGCACCCACCTGCACGACAGATCGAACAGCATCACCAGAATTAGGGGCTTCTTTTCCATCAAGCAAGGCCTTCGCTTTGGCCGCCTCTTTGGCGTCAGGTTTATTTTCTGACTTAGGTTCTGACTTAGGTTCTGATTTCGCTTCAGCTTTCAACTCTGACTTTGGCTCCAACTTGGCTTCTGCCTTGGCTTCTGCCTTGTTGTCTTTAGGGACGACTTCTTCGTGGGGATCAAGTCCTGCAGAGTTAGTGACGGCACTCTTAGCAGCACCTGTTTGACCGGCCGCGATGACTTGATCTTGAGCTAAGCCCTCTTTAATCGCACCCGTTTTGGCACTGCCTGCTGTGGCGCTTAAAGGGCTGATCTGATTTCGATCAGGAATGACAATAGGCGTGTCGATCGCTACTGGCCGCGGCTGACTGTCAAACAGCAAGGGCAGTCCAACCACAGCACCCAAAACCAAAACGACCGACCCCATGAGTCGATGGCGTGCACGCTTTCGAATGACCTCCACACTTTCAGCCGGCGCGTTGGAAAGCGCATCGGCGCCAGTTTGGGTCGACGAAAATCGGCCAGGAAGTCGAAGCTTGAAAAAAGCCATGCTGTGGAGTCTCAATTACTCAGGTGTTTGGCATGCAGTTTGGGGATGCCATTCTGCAAAACGCCGCCCACCGTATAGAACGAACCAAAGACCAAGATTCTATCAGTGGGGCCTGCTGCCGCAATGGCTGCTTCCAGAGCTTTTTGAGGGGCCGCGTGCTGACTGGCCTTCACATCTTGACGCGTGTTCATCTGACGCCATTGATCCTCCAATTGGGCTGCCGTAGTTGCCCGAGGCAAGGGCAAATCTGTGAAATACCAAGCATCCACCATGGGCAGGATTTTTTTGAGCATGCTTGGCAGGTCTTTGTCGGCCATTGCCCCAAACACAGCATGGGTGCACGGATAAAAACCCATGGCATCCAAATTAGCGGCCAAGGCTGCCACAGAATGGGGATTGTGGGCCACGTCCAGCACCAAAACCGGCTCGCCTGGCACGATTTGAAACCGCCCTGTTAGTTCCACCATGGCCAAGCCATTGCGAATGGCCTGAGCCGTCACTGGCAATTGTGGCCTCATGATTTCCACAGCGGCCAAAACACCTGAAGCATTCAGCAGCTGATTGGCCCCCCTGAGGGCGGGGTAAGCCAAACCACTGTAACGGCGACCCCTGCCAGCCCAAGACCATTGCAGCTGATCGCCAGAAAAATTGAAGTCCTGACCCATCAGCCAAAGGTCTGCACCCAACTTTTTAGCGTGTTGAACGATGCTTTGAGGGGGGACAGGGTCGCTCAAAACCACCGATTTACCAGCGCGCATGATGCCGGCCTTTTCAAGGCCAATGGTTTCACGGTCGTTGCCCAAGAGCGCTGTATGGTCCAAATCAATGCTGGTAATGATGGCGCAATCGGCATCGACCAGGTTGACCGCATCTAAGCGGCCACCTAGGCCTACTTCCAAAATGATCACATCAAGCTCGGCCTCCACCATCATTTTCAAGATGGCCAGGGTGCTAAATTCAAAATAGGTCAGGCTGGTCTCACCCCGAGCTAGTTCTACCCGCTCGAAAGCGCTTGCAAACTGTGCTGCCGGCGGAGACTCTCCCAGCAAGCGGCAACGCTCTTCAAATTGAACCAAATGAGGCGATGTATAAACCCCTGTTTTGTACCCCGCCTGAAGGTAGATGGCCTCCAACATGGCGCAGGTTGAGCCTTTGCCATTGGTGCCAGCCACAGTGATCACAGGCGCTTTAAAAGCAATTTGCATGCGCTCAGCCACTTGACGAACACGATCCAAGCCCATTTCGATGGCAAAGGGGTGCAACTTCTCGCAATGCGCGAGCCATTCAGACAAAGTTTTCATAAGGATAAGATTGTCGCTGACTACTGCATACCTTATTCCAAAAAATGAAATACACCGCCATTGTTGTTTGGGGCATTCCCAACTGTGACACTGTTAAAAAAGCAAGAACTTGGTTAACTGATCAGGGTTATGACCATGTCTTTCATGATTTTAAGAAACAAGGCCTTCCCGAACAGGCACTAGACCGTTGGCTCAATGAAGCCGGCTGGGAAAAGGTGCTGAATCGAAAAGGCACCAGTTGGAGAAAACTCACCCCAGAAGAACAAGCCAGCGTCACAAGCGCTGACACCGCCAAGCCCTTTCTTTTGGCCAACCCAAGCCTGATCAAACGCCCCGTAATTGAGTGGCATCAAAACAAAGTTGTCGAAATGACCATCGGCTTTCAACCAGAACTGTGGCTGACGCGTTAAGTCAATACAAGTGCACTTAAAGTTGTTATTTCAAGTCACTTAACGCAGGCTTCACTTTTAGATGTCATACAAACTCTAAAATCAGCCATCGAAATGTTTCTCTCAGAATTAAAAATCATGACTAACTTTGTTTCTACTCGCTTACCCTCTGCCGTGCTGGCCAGTGCTATGTTGTCAGGGCTGGTTCTTGGCCTGCCCGCGCAAGCCCAAGAAGTTGGCAACGTCATTAGTCGTACCGCCGTTTACCAACAAGTGTCTGTCCCTCGCCAGGTTTGCACCCAAACGCAAATCAATGTGCCAGGCCAAACCTCAGGTGCAGGCGCTGCCATGGGCGCCATTGCAGGCGGCGCCATTGGCAATGCCATTGGCAAAGGCGAAGGCCGAGCCATCGCCACCATGATTGGCGTCATTGGCGGCGCCATCGCTGGCGACAAGGTGGAAGGACCTCAAGCCACTCAAACCCAAACTCAGCAAACGTGCACCACTCAGCAAGTCTTTGAAAATCGACTGACGGGCTACAACGTCATTTATGAGTTTGCTGGCAAACAATACAACGTACAACTGCCCAAGGACCCCGGCCCCACCATCAAATTGCAGATTACACCGGTCCTTTAAGCCCATCCAGACTCTGTGAGGGGCTTCGGCATGCCCCGCAATCGCCTAAAATATTGGGTTTAGTTCAAACTTTAAGCCGCCCTCGGGTGGCTAGGACACCTGACCCATGACCACCGAAAAAATCGACCACGCATCCGTCACCACACAAGCCAACGTCTACTTTGACGGCAAATGCGTCAGCCACAACATCACTTTGGCCGACGGCACAAAAAAATCGGTAGGCGTGGTTCTTCCCTCCTCCCTCACTTTCAATACCGGCGCGCCTGAAATCATGGAGTGCGTGGGCGGCTCTTGCGAATTCAAACTCAAGGGCAGCACCGAATGGCAAAGCTCCAAAGCGGGCGAGAAGTTCAGTGTGCCAGGTCAATCAAGTTTTGAAATCCGCGTGACCGAGGCCTATCATTACATCTGCCATTTCGGTTGAACCTATTCGTCTTTGAAAGTACAAGCATGGCAACCATTCTTCAACACATCCCCGCGGGCCAAAAAGTAGGCATAGCTTTCTCCGGCGGTTTGGACACCAGCGCTGCATTGCTTTGGATGCGTCAAAAAGGCGCAGTGCCTTATGCCTACACCGCCAATCTAGGTCAGCCTGACGAGCCCGACTACGAAGAAATTCCGCGCAAGGCCAAGGAATACGGCGCCGAACTGGCTCGCCTCATTGACTGCCGCAAGCAGCTGGCACACGAAGGCATTGCAGCGTTGCAGTGCGGTGCATTCCATATTTCTACGGCAGGCGTCACCTACTTCAACACCACGCCCATTGGCCGCGCCGTCACGGGCACCATGTTGGTGGCCGCCATGAAAGAAGACGACGTCAACATTTGGGGCGATGGCAGCACCTACAAGGGCAATGACATTGAGCGTTTTTACCGCTACGGTTTGCTCACCAACCCTTCGCTCAGAATTTACAAGCCTTGGCTTGATCAGCTGTTCATCGACGAGTTGGGCGGCCGTGCAGAGATGTCAGCATTCATGACGCAAAACGGTTTTGGCTACAAGATGTCAGCCGAAAAAGCCTACTCCACCGACTCCAACATGCTGGGCGCCACACACGAGGCCAAAGACCTTGAGCACCTAAGCAGCGGCATGAAAATTGTGCAGCCCATCATGGGTGTGCCTTTCTGGCGCGAAGACTGCGCAGTCAAGCACGAAGAAGTCACGGTGCGCTTTGAAGAAGGTCAACCTGTGGCGTTGAATGGCGTCAGTTTTTCAGACCCTGTTGAACTTATTTTGGAAGCCAATCGAATTGGCGGCCGTCATGGTTTGGGCATGAGCGACCAAATTGAAAACCGCATCATTGAAGCCAAGAGCCGCGGCATTTACGAAGCGCCTGGCCTGGCTTTGTTGTTCATTGCTTACGAGCGTTTGATCACCGGCATTCACAACGAAGACACCATCGAGCAATACCGCGACAACGGCCGCAAACTGGGCCGCTTGTTGTACCAAGGCCGTTGGTTTGATTCACAAGCCCTCATGCTGCGTGAAACCGCGCAGCGTTGGGTAGCGCGCGCCATCACAGGCGAAGTCACCATCGAATTGCGCCGTGGCAATGACTACTCCATTTTGAATACAAGCTCGACCAACCTCACGTACCACCCCGAGCGTTTGACCATGGAAAAGGGCGAATCTATGTTCACACCTTTGGATCGCATTGGCCAACTCACCATGCGCAATTTGGACATCGTGGACACACGCGCCAAATTGGGCATCTACGCCCAAACTGGTTTGCTGTCGTTGGGCGAAGGCGCCGAAATGCTCAAGCTTGAAGGTGGCAAATAAGCTTTAAATCACGACCGGTTCGGGTTCTAAGCGAATGCCGAATCTTTCGTACACGCTGGTCTGAATGGCCTTGGCAAGGGTGACCACTTCGCCGCCCGTAGCGCCTCCTCGGTTCACCAACACCAAGGCTTGCTTTTCATACACAGCGGCATTGCCCACGCTCTTGCCTTTCCAGCCGCAGGCATCAATCAGCCACCCTGCAGCCAATTTGATGCTGCCGTCGGGCATGGGGTAGTGAACCACCTTGGGATCGCGCGCAATGATGTCGGCGCATTGCTCTGGCGTGACGGTGGGGTTTTTAAAGAAGCTACCGGCATTGCCCAAGACTTTAGGATCTGGCAACTTATGGCGGCGAATTTCGCAAACCCAATCAAATATTTGTTGGGCATTTGGGTTCGCAATGCCCGTCTCGGCCATTTTGCGCTCCAAGTCCAAATAGCCCACCACGGGCTTCCATGCTTTAGGCAAATGAAAGCGCACTCGCAAAATTAAGCTTCGACCGGCCAGACCAATGCCGTTCGGTCCGCTGCTTTGATGCTTAAAAACAGAATCACGGTAACCAAAAGCGCACTGCGCAGCGTTGAGTGTGAATATTTGACCCGTGACCAAATCGAGTGCATCCAAAGAGTCAAACCGATCTTGAAGCTCAACGCCATATGCACCAATGTTTTGCACGGGTGAAGCACCCACAGAGCCAGGAATCAGGGCCATGTTTTCAAGGCCAGGCCATGCTTGTGACAAAGTCCAGGCTACAAACTCGTGCCAGTCTTCACCCGCACCCGCCTCCACAATCCAGGCCTTGTCGGTTTCTGAAACCAGTTGCTTACCCAGAATTTCGACTTTAAGAACCAGAGGCTTCACATCGCCGGTTAAAACAATGTTGCTGCCGCCCCCCAACACACAATGCTCTTCTTGGCTATTTTTCAGGTGTTCTTGCACCTCTAGGGCGTCTGCCTCAGACCGAATTCGCACCAAAGAATAGGCCTTGGCCACTATGCCAAAGCTGTTGTAAGTCTGAAGGGGTACGTTTTGGGTCACGTTCATGGGAGAATTGTCGCATTCTCTGACTTGATTGTTAAACCCTATGCCATCTTTCGACACCGTTTGCGAACCTAACATGGTTGAAGTAAAAAATGCGGTTGACACCACCGCCAAAGAGATTGCCACTCGCTTTGACTTCAAAGGCACTTCTGCAGCCATCGAGCTGAAAGACAAAGAAATTACTTTGTTTGGCGATGCCGACTTTCAACTCACACAAATTGACGAAGTTTTGCTTAACAAAATGGCCAAGCGCGGTGTCGATGTCCGCTTCCTTGACAAAGGCGACGTGCAAAAAATGGGCGGCGATAAAGTCAAGCAAGTTTTAAAAGTCCGCAATGGCATTGCCACTGAAGACAGCAAGAAGATTCAAAAAGCCTTGAAAGAGAGCAAGCTGAAGGTGCAGGCTTCAATTCAAGGAGACGCTGTTCGAGTGACAGGTGCAAAGCGCGATGACTTGCAAGCGGCCATGTCCTTGCTTCGCAAAGACATCACCGAGATTCCTATCAGCTTCAACAACTTTCGCGATTGATGAAAAAAAGCGCCTCAAGGCGCTTTTTACAGAGCTGCACGAAGTCAAGGAAGCCTGCTTATGTTGCCTCTTTCTTAGCACCCAACTTGGATTCAGTGCCAGCGAGCAATCGGTTCAGATTTTCTCTGTGGCGCCAGACCAATAAGATGCTCATCAAACACAGCAAGCCCAGCAAAGGGCTTTGCAATGGCCACAAAATATCGCCACCCAAGGTGTAATAAACAGGCGCAAGGATGGCAGCCAACAAAGCGGCCAAGGAAGAATATCGGAAGAACCACGCCACAGCAATCCAAGTCAGGGCGATGGCCAATCCCAACCAAGGATTGACACCCATCAAAACACCGAGCGCTGTTGCGACACCTTTGCCGCCTTGGAATTTAAAAAACACGGGGTACAAATGTCCCATAAAAGCAGCAACACCCGCTAAAGCGGCGGTACTCTCTCCCACACCCAAAGCGGCACCATACTGAATCACCCAGAAAACTGGCAGCCAACCCTTCAATGCATCAAACAACAAGGTCAAGATGGCGGCTTTTTTGTTGCCTGATCGAAGCACATTGGTAGCGCCAGGATTTTGACTGCCGTAAGACCGGGGATCAGAAAGTCCCATGATGCGACTCACGATGACAGCAAAGCTCAAGGAGCCCAGCAAGTACGACCCGATCACAATACACAGCGGATGCAGCAAAATGGAAAGGATATGTTCAGGCATTGGCAATTATTCTAGTGCGAACATTGAAGGCGATCTTTTTCACGCCTGAATCAGGTTGCGGGATCGCGGTGAATCAAGCGAATAGCATCAATTGCTGACAACACATCGGCTGACAATTCTGTGCCCCAAGCCTTCACGTCTTCTTCCAATTGCGCCACTGAGGTCACGCCAATGATGGTACTGGCCACCGACCAACGCGTATAGCAAAACGCCAGCGCCATGTGAGTGGGCGTCATGCCATTGTCCCGCGCCAATTGGTTGTACAAACGCGCAGCCTCCAAAGTGCTTGGGCGTGCCCAGCGTTGTTTTCGCACAGACTCGTACTTGGCCAAGCGCCCCATCGGTGCACCCGCCCCCTCTAAGCCTGTTTGATCGTATTTACCGGTTAAAGAACCAAAACCCAAGGGAGAGTAAGCCAGCAAAGACACACCCAAACGGTGGCAAGTTTCGTCCATTGCATTGTCAAACGTGCGATTGACCAAACAATATGGATTTTGAACCGTCATAACGCGCGGCAAACCGTGTTGCTCTGCCAGTCGAATGAATTCGTGAGTACCGTATGGTGTTTCGTTGGAAAGACCGATGTAACGCACCTTGCCTGCCTTGACCAACTTGGCCATGGCCTCGAGCTGCTCATGAATGCTGGTTTCAATGGCGGCTTTGGTGGGATCGAAATACATGGCACCGAAAGCGGGCACGTGACGCTCTGGCCAGTGAATTTGATACA
Organism: Limnohabitans sp.; assembly: GCA_021300495.1. Taxonomy (GTDB): domain Bacteria; phylum Pseudomonadota; class Gammaproteobacteria; order Burkholderiales; family Burkholderiaceae_C; genus Limnohabitans_A. The sequence continues at coordinate 27,292 of JAJTDK010000007.1, forward strand.
GATCGATCACATCTGTTTGCAAGCGCTTGAGGCTGGCATCGCATGAATTCAAGATGTCTTGCGGCGTCATGCCTGTTCCTTCTCGAACCCAAGGCATGCCCCTGGAAGGACCCGCCACTTTGGTGGCCAAAACCATTTTTTGGCGAGCACCCGGCTTGGTAGCAAACCAATTACCCAGAATGCTTTCAGTTGCGCCGCAGGTTTCTGCTTTGGCGGGTACTGAATACATTTCTGCGGTGTCCAAGAAGTTCACGCCCAGGTCAAGCGAGCGGTCCAAAATTGAATGCGCTTCTTTTTCTGCCACTTGCTCACCAAAGGTCATGGTGCCTAAACAAATGGGCGTAACCAGAAGATCTGACGAGCCGAGAATGATTTTTTTCATCTTGATTAAAACTGCTGGTAACAAATTAGATTGGGTCAGAGTGTAAAACCTATTTCAATTCAACTGACCTTTGAATCACAAACCATTGTCAAAGTTTACATTTTGGTGTTTTGGCGCGCACGCTCCTCTTCTTGCAAACGCAAGAAACGGCGCTGTACCTTACCCGTTGTGGTCATGGGCAATTGCTCAATGAATTCAATTTCTTTGGGGTATTCATAGGGAGCCAGTAAGCCACGCACGTGTCGCTGCAAATCTTCAATCAGACGGCTTTCAAAATGTTGAACATCTTGGGCAGCGGCTCGTTGCGCTACAAACTCTGGCGACAAGACCACATAGGCTTTGACCAAAGCACCCCGGTCGGCATCGGGTTTGGGCACCACAGCTGCGTTCATCACTGCAGGATGTTTGACCAAACAATTTTCAATTTCACCAGGGCCAATTCGATAGCCTGCGGATTTGAACATGTCATCGGTTCGACCTTGGTACCAAAGATACCCATCCTCATCTTCAATGGCCACATCGCCAGTTCGACACCACTGACCTGTGTATTTGGCTTGCGTGGCTGAAGGATTTTTCCAATAGCCTAAAAAGAAAACAGGGTCGGGCTGGCCATGCCGATCGAAACGATTCACGACCACCTCGCCCGCTTCGCCAGTTTTGCAAATATGTCCTTGCTCATCTATCACAGCCACTTGATGACCAGGATAGCCGCGCCCCATGCTGCCTGCTTTAGAAGGCCAAAACACCTGGCAATTGCCCACCACATAATTGATCTCTGTTTGGCCAAACATTTCGTTCACTACCACGCCCAACTCATCACGGCAGTAGGCAAACACGGCGTCACCCACAGCCTCGCCCGCACTCATCAAACCCTTCAATACAATTTTGTAATGCTGACGTGGATGCGCTTGCGCCTTCATCATGGCTTTTAAAGCAGTGGGAAATAAAAAACTGTGCGTGATGCCATGCGTGTGCAAAATTTCAAAAGCAAGTTCGGGACTGAAGCGACCTTTGAATGCCACAATGGGCCGCCCAAAATAAAGCGAAGGCAATAACGCATCCATCAGGCCCCCGGTCCAAGCCCAATCGGCAGGCGACCAAAAAATGGCTTGCGATCCGGTTGGTAACGCGTGCTTCGAAAGGTTGACCTCAGACGATGCATGCGGCTCAAAGCCGAACCAATTTTGACTGCAAACGAAGCCCGTTAAATTGCCAATCAGTGCTTGCTGAGGAATCAGTGCGCCCTTCGGATTGCCTGTGGTGCCGCTGGTGTAAATCAAGATGGCTGGGTCTTCTGCTTTGGTTTGAACGGGTCTGAATTTTTTCTGCCCTAACAATTTGGATTTTTGGGATTTCAAATCCTTGGGAACATTCAAAACCGTCTTTAACCCAGGGCACTCTTTTTTCAAGGCCATCAAGACAGGTGATGAAAGCTCGTCGCAAAGCGCTACAGCAGCTCCACTGTCGGCCACCCGAAACGCCAAAGCTTCAGGCCCAAACAACATGGACAGCGGCATGGCCACAGCACCCATTTGCAAAACAGCCACGTAGGCAACAGCCGTTTCAAACCGCTGCGGCATCACGATGGCAACGCGGTCCCCTTTTTGGACACCCAAGGCCACAAGCTGTGCGCTGAGCAAATTGGCGGCCGATTGCAATTGTGCAAAAGTCCACGTCAGCGGTGCTTGACCCCCTGTCTGATGCTCCAAAATGGCCACTTCATGTTGGTGTTGGGGTGAACGGGCCCAGCGGCCGCAGCAAACCTCTGCCATGTTGAATTTTGCGGGTACTTGCCAAGCAAATTGTTGGTGGACCGCCTCGTAAGCGTCGTTCGGGTGACTGACACGCATTCCCTGCCTCCTTATGATCTCGAAGTATGTACCAAGTTAAACGCCACTCTACTAGCCATTTTGTCCCTTTGCGAGGGCATCACTACCATGTTCGTGAGTGGGGCAATCCCCAATCAAGCCTTCCCCCCGTGGTCTTGGCCCACGGCTGGATGGATGTGGCGGCCTCTTGGCAATTCATGGTGGATTCTTTCAGCGAGGCGTTTTTTCAAAGCCGTCGCATTCTGGCGGCCGACTGGCGCGGCTACGGCCTGACCACAGGACCCGCCACCGACAGCTACTGGCTGCCCGACTATCTGGGCGATTTGGACGCCCTGCTCTTTCAACTGTGCCCTGAACAAAGCATCGACTTGGTGGGCCACAGCATGGGCGGCAATGTGGTCATGATGTTTTCAGGCGCCCGCCCCGATCGAATTCGCCGCTTGGTCAACTTAGAAGGCTTTGGCATGGCGGCCACCCGCCCATCGCAAGCCCCAGGCCGCTTGGGCCAATGGTTGGACGAACTTCAAGCCTTTCAAAAAGGAGAGTTGGACCTGAAACCCTACCCAGATGCAGCAGCCGTGGCCCAAAGGCTGATGAAAACCAACCAACGCCTTTCGCAAGACAAGGCCGATTGGCTGACCCAGCATTGGGCGCAAACTGATGCGCAAGGCCAATGGCGAATTTTGGGAGATGCTGCCCACAAGGTGGTCAACCCCTACCTTTACCGCGTTGATGAAGTTCTTGAAATTTACAAAAGAATCAAAGCACCGACCTTGGTGGTAGAAGCTTCAGACGACTCTTTGACACAATGGTGGAAAGGAAAATTCACCTTAGAAGAGTTCCATGAACGCCTTAAAGCCGTGGCAGATTTGAAAATAGCCACGCTGCAAGATGCGGGGCACATGCTGCACCATGACCAAGCCGAGGCATTGGCCCAACTTCTAGAAGACTTTTTGGCCTGACTGGCATCCCAATGGGCCTCTAAGCATGAGAAAATCCCTTCTTTATTAGATTCGGACACCCCATCTCATGGACGCAGAACACATCAATCAAATTGGCGCGAAATTAGCCGACCTGGCAAACCGCACCGAAGACTTACGGAGGTATCTTTGACTACGATGCCAAATCCGAACGTCTAAGAACCGTTAACGCATCGCTCGAAGATCCCACGGTCTGGAACGACCCCAAGAAAGCCCAAGAGTTGGGCAAAGAGAAAAAAGCCCTTGATGGGGTGGTCGTCACGCTCAACACTCTGACCTCTGAGCTCTCAGACAACAGCGAGTTGTTTGAGATGAGCAAAGAAGAAGGCGATGACGCAGGCTTGCTCACCATTGAAGTTGAAGGTAAGAAGTTGTCTGCCATTGTGGAACAGCTTGAATTCAGGCGCATGTTCAACAATGAAGCCGACTCATGCAATGCATTTGTCGACATACAAGCAGGCGCTGGCGGCACAGAAGCTTGCGATTGGGCCAGTATGCTCATGCGGCAGTACTTGAAATACGCAGAACGCAAAGGTTTCAAAGTCACGGTAGAAGACGAGTCCGCCGGCGACGTCGCGGGCATCAAGGGCGCCACCCTTAAATTTGAAGGTGATTACGCCTTTGGATTGATGCGCACTGAGACGGGCGTGCACCGCTTGGTCAGAAAGTCACCCTTCGACTCATCGGGCGGACGCCACACCAGCTTCGCCAGTATTTTCGTGTACCCCGAAGTCGATGACTCCATTGAGATTGACATTAACCCTGCAGACGTTCGCACCGACACCTTTCGTGCAAGTGGTGCAGGGGGTCAGCACATCAACAAAACCGATTCTGCAGTTCGCTTGACGCACATCCCCACAGGCATTGTGGTTCAGTGCCAAGACGGCCGAAGTCAGCACAGCAACCGTGATGTGGCATGGAAACGCTTGCGCTCACGCTTGTACGACTTCGAAATGCGAAAACGCATGGAAGCCCAACAAAAATTGGAAGATACCAAAACCGATGTGGGCTGGGGTCATCAAATTCGCAGTTATGTGCTCGATCAAAGTCGAATCAAAGATTTACGCACCAACGTTGAAACGTCTAACACTCAAAAAGTATTGGACGGCGACTTGGACGCATTCATTGAAGCCTCGCTCAAACAAGGGGTTTGAAAGCTCAGGCCTTGCCAGCGCTTCAACCCAACCCATGGAGATTTTTTGTGATGCTTGAAGAACAATCAAAAACAATTCGGCGCGTTGAATACACCGCGCCTGCGTTTTGGATCGATACCGTTGATCTAACATTTGACTTAGACCCCGCCAAAACGCGCGTTCTGAACAAGATGCGCATGCGCCGCAACCCCGATGTGGCGGCCCAAGCACTGCGCTTGGACGGCGAGGATCTGAACTTGGCCCGCGTCATGGTCAATGGCGCAGGAACCTCCTTCAAAATGGACGGCAATCAACTGGTTCTTGAAAATTTGCCCGAAGGCAACGATGCCTTTGACTTGGAAATTTTCACGACTTGCAATCCTTCCAAAAACACGCAATTGTCTGGCTTGTATGTCAGCAACGACTCCTTCTTCACGCAATGTGAAGCAGAAGGATTCCGGCGCATCACTTACTTCTTGGACCGCCCCGATGTGATGGCCAGTTACACCGTGACTTTGCGTGCTGATGTCCAGCAATACCCCGTTCTTTTGTCCAATGGCAATTTAATGGAGCAAGGCCAATTGGAAGAAGGTCGTCACTTCGCCAAATGGACAGACCCCCACAAAAAACCCTGTTACCTGTTTGCCTTGGTCGCCGGCAAATTGGTCGCCAGAGAGCAACGCATTGTTTCTCGCGAACACGCCATGAACTCCCTCATGGCCAGTGTGGTGTGGGATGAAGCCCGCTTCGGTCTGCCACTTGACCTCGAACGCTTCATGATTGTGGCCACCAGCGACTTCAACATGGGCGCCATGGAAAATAAAGGCCTCAATATTTTCAACACCAAATACGTGCTGGCCAACCCTGCCACAGCAACCGACGCTGACTATGCCAACATTGAAAGTGTCGTTGGCCATGAGTATTTTCACAATTGGACAGGCAATCGAATCACTTGCCAAGATTGGTTTCAACTTTCCCTCAAAGAGGGTTTGACTGTTTTCCGCGACCAAGAGTTCAGTCAAGACATGGCGGGCATTCAAAGTGCACGCGCCGTCAAGCGCATTGAAGATGTGCGCGTGCTTCGTACCGTTCAGTTCCCTGAGGATGCTGGCCCCATGTCACACCCCGTCAGGCCCGACAGCTACGTTGAAATTAACAACTTCTACACCGTCACCATTTATGAAAAAGGTGCGGAAGTTGTGCGCATGATGCAGACCTTGGTCAGCTCACCTGGCGACGAAGAAGGCAAACAAGGGTTTGCCAAGGGCATGACGCTTTACTTTGAACGGCATGATGGACAAGCAGTAACGTGCGACGACTTTGCACAAGCCATCGCTGACGCCAACCCTAACTCACCCTTGGCGCATCTGTTGCCCCAATTTAAACGCTGGTACAGCCAATCGGGTACGCCTAGATTGCAAGCAGAAGGTGTTTTCAACAGCGACGCCCAAACCTACACCCTCACCTTGTCGCAGTCCTGTGCCGCCACAGCTGACCAGGCTCACAAAGAAGCTTTTGTCATTCCTGTATCAGTGGGACTTCTTGATGCAGCCGGTCACCCCATTGCCGTTCAGTTGCAAGGCGAAGTTCAATCTCCACATATTCAATTCAGCAAAACTTTGGTCTTGAGTGAAGCGACAAAATCATTTGTATTTGAAAATGTAGCCTCGCCACCCACCCCCTCGGTCTTGCGTAACTTCAGTGCCCCAGTCAATCTTGACTGTGAGCTCACAGAAGAACAATGGCTCACGCTTTTGGCCAATGACCCAGATGCTTTCAACCGATGGGAAGCTGGCCAACGACTGGCTGTTCAAGCTGCTTTGCGTTTTATTCGGGGCCAACACAACCCGAAAACAGAAGCTGTTTTGGGCAGCGATTACCTGCACGCCATGCGCTTGGTTTTAAACCTGTAGACCCCCAACAAGTGCATGCTGTGCGCGAGGCCATGAGGCTTCAGTTGGCCCTGTCTTTACAGGCAGAGTGGCAAGCTTGCTATGAGCTCAATCGAGTCATGGGTGCTTACTCACCCGATGCCAGCTCGAGCGCCAAACGCGCCTTGTCGGGCATGGCTTTAAGCATGTTGTGTTTGGCAGCCGTACACGAAGGTACGTCCATTTGGCCCAACAAAGCTTTGCAAGCTTTCAAAGATGCTCACAACATGACCGACCGATTCAATGCCCTCATTGCATTGGTGATCAGTGGCCATGAATTGGCCGCTCAAGCGTTGGCGTTGTTCCATGCGTTGTTTAAAAACGAGGCCTTGGTGATTGACAAATGGTTTGGCCTGCAAGCCAGCGCGCCTGACCGGGGCGGCCACATTTTGCCCATCGTGCGCCAACTCATGCAACATCCCGATTTCAACCTGCGCAACCCCAACCGTGCGCGCAGTTTGATCTTCAGTTATTGCAGCGCCAATCCAGGCGGATTCCACAGAAGCGATGCTGCAGGCTATGTCTACTGGAGTGAGCGCGTCATAGAACTTGATGCCATCAACCCGCAGGTGGCTGCGCGCCTGGCCCGTGCCTTAGATCGCTGGAAAAAATTGGCAGAGCCTTATCGCCAAGCTGCCAAGGCCGCTATCGAACGCGTTGCCGCAAAATCAGACCTCAGCAACGATGTGCGAGAAGTTGTCACGCGCGCTTTGGCCGAATAAACCTGGAGAAACCAATGACCCAGAAAATATCACTGTCTCGCTATTTGGTTGAGCAGCAGCGCAGCAAAGGACGTATTCCTGCACAACTTCGCCTCTTGTTAGAAGTGGTTGCGCGTGCCTGCAAAAGCATCAGCCATGCCGTCAATAAGGGCGCACTGGGAGGCGTCTTAGGCAGCGCAGACATCGAGAATGTCCAGGGTGAGATTCAAAAAAAATTGGACATCATTGCCAACGAAGTTTTGATTGAAGCCAATGAATGGGGTGGGCATTTAGCGGCCATGGCCTCTGAAGAAATGGAATCCATTCACTTGGTGCCCAACCGATATCCTCAGGGCGAATACCTGTTGTTGTTCGATCCCTTAGACGGCTCTAGCAACATTGATGTCAATGTGAGCATTGGCACCATCTTCAGCGTTCTTCAAAAACCAGAAGGCAGCGAAGGCATCACTGAAAATGAATTTCTGCAAGCTGGCAGCCAACAAGTTGCAGCAGGCTATTGCGTTTACGGCCCGCAAACCACACTGGTTCTCACGGTAGGCGATGGCGTTGCCATGTTTACTTTAGATCGAGAGCAAGGCTCTTTTGTTTTGACGCAAGAAAACGTCAAAGTCCCAGAAGACACCAAAGAATTTGCCATCAACATGAGCAACATGCGCCACTGGGATACCCCCGTCAAACGCTATGTGGACGAGTGCCTGCAAGGCAAAGACGGTGTGCGCGGCAAAGATTTCAACATGCGCTGGATTGCCAGCATGGTGGCCGATGTGCACCGCATCCTCACACGCGGTGGCGTTTTCATGTACCCCTGGGATAAAAGAGAACCTCACAAAGCAGGTAAGTTGCGCTTGATGTACGAAGCCAACCCCATGAGTTGGTTGATTGAGCAAGCGGGCGGCGCATCGACCAATGGTCGAGAGCGAATCTTGGACATCCAGCCCAAGCAATTACACGAGCGTGTCAGCGTTATTTTGGGCTCTAAAAATGAAGTGGAGCGTGTTACGCGTTATCACTTAGAAGCATGAAGTTTTTGGGTGCCGCAAATCAGCTTCGATACCTAGCTTTTACAGCCCTGCTTGCACTGCTGCCAATGGCAAGCGCTGCCGGGTCACAAGTCAAGTCCATCTCTGAGTTTGACGTTTCCCGTTACATGGGAACATGGTATGAAATTGCCAAGCTCCCAAATTGGTTTCAGCGCAAATGCGTTCAAGGCACGCAGGCCCGATACAAAATGTTGGGCCCCGCTCAAATTGAAGTGAACAACAAGTGCGTCACCGCTTCGGGCGAAGAGATACAAGCCATCGGACTGGCAAGACCCAACGGCAGTGGATTGCCCGCTCAACTTGAAGTCCGCTTTGCGCCAGAATGGACGGCTTGGCTGCCCATGGTTTGGGGCGCTTATTGGGTTTTAGATCTAGACCCAGACTATCAGCTTGCCGCCGTAGGCGATCCCTCCAAGTCCTACCTTTGGATTTTGTCCAGAACGCCGCAAGTTTCAGCAGAGCGATACGACGCCGTTTTGCAGCGATTGAACGTGATGGGTTTTAACACCACAAAGTTAGAAAAAACGCGCCAAAATTGAATTTGCAGATCACTTGATGCGCATCAACCCACAATACCCCGTTTCCGCATTTCACTGATTTGATCTGCCGTGATCCCAAGGTCTAACAGCACTGCGTCTGTATCCTGTCCCAAGCTTGGGGCATTGCGCCGATGTTGTCCAGGCGTTCTGGACAACTTTGGAACCATGCCGGGTACTTTTAAAACGCTACCATCGCTCATGCTGACATCGGCCAACATGCCGCGTGCCAAGTAGTGTGGGTCTGCCGCAATATCTTCTACGGTGTAAATACGACCAGCTGGCACTGCTGCTTGGTCAAGAACAGCAAGTACCTCCGTCACATTGTGCTTGGAAGTCCATGCACCAATGGCCGCGTCAATTTCTTCAACCCTTTTAACGCGACCTGCGTTGTCTGCAAGGGTGGGGTCGGCTGCTAAATCATCGCGCCCAATGGCCGCCATCAATCGCTTGAATATGCTGTCGCCGTTTCCTGCAATCAAGGCGCATTTGCCATCTTTGCACAGGTAGGCATTGCTGGGGGCAATGCCAGGCAGCGCACTTCCTGCAGGCCCGCGCACTGCGCCAAATGCACTGTATTCAGGCAGTAAACTTTCCATGCAATTGAAAACGGCTTCATAAAGGGCCACATCAATGACTTGACCCAGCCCGCTTCTTTGTTTTTCGTGAAGCGCCATCAGAATTCCGATCACGCCATGAAGCGAGGCCAAGGTATCGCCAATGCTCACGCCTACGCGAACCGGCAAACGGCCTGGCTCTGCACTGAGGTGCCGCAAACCACCCATGGCTTCAGCCACAACACCAAATCCAGGCTTGTCTTTGTAAGGGCCCGTTTGACCATAGCCACTGATGCGCAGCATGATCAATCCAGGATTGAGGTCAAGCAAGGCGTCAGGGCCTAAGCCCCAAGACTCCATGGCGCCCGGCCTGAAATTTTCAATCAGGACATCGGCTTCTTTGACCAGCTTGCGCACGATCGCTTGTGCTTCTGACTGCCGTAAATCGAGCGCCAAGGAACGCTTGTTCCGCGATTGAACTTGCCACCAAACCGAAGTGCCGTCTTTGATGAGACGCCATTGCCGCAAGGGGTCGCCCGCACCGGGCGGTTCAATTTTGATGACATCTGCACCAAAATCGGCCAAGGTTTTGGCAGCAAAAGGGCCAGCGATGAGTTGGCCCAACTCCACCACCTTGAGACCGGCCAATGCCCCCAATGAATGTTTGAATTCAGCCGTCACTTAAACCGGTTCTTCAATCAAAGGGGCTGAGGCCAATGGATCGTTGTTCTGTGAAGACTCTGCTGCATGCGTACCCAGCGCCACAGACCGGAAAATTTCTCGCAACATTTTCTTTTCAGGCAGCGTTAAGGCACGGGTTAAACGATGACGCATGCGCAGCAACAGTTGACGATCAACTTCTTGAGGAATACCCCGGCTGATGTGCAGGGCATCACGCAGTTCTTCTCGCTTGTCCTCTGGCTCGTCATCCCACCAAGAAACAATGACTTCCGTGATGGATTCACGAACGACTTCAGGGTCTTCTTGCACCTGAGCAGCCACTTTGCCAACCGAGCCCTGCAGCATGTCCGCCAGCGATTTGGATTGCACAACAATTCGCCGATCTGCTTGCGACAACAAGCGCCCCCAACCTGGATCTGATTGATGCAATTGCTGCATGTTACTGGCTGCATCATCAGCCAAGATGTGAACTTGCATGCCAGTAAGCTGAGCACCGTCAATGGCTGTTAAAAACCGCTCATCGTCAGTGGCCAGCAAGACATGGTCGCAGGCCTTGCTTTCTGCAAGCCGACTTAAATCTTGACCGATTGATTTCAACAGAGAGATACCACCATCTGAATCGTGCGACAAAACTTTTCGGACAATTTGGCCATCGACGTCCAAAGTTTCATTTTCTTCAGCGTACCAATAAATTCGTTTGATGCTGACATCCAAACCGGCATGCCCCAATGCACCCGTCAAGAATTGCGCCAAATCGAACCGATTCAGCGCGTCTTGCTTGGGTCCAGTTTGATTGTGTTGTGCAAGCCAAACTAAAAATCTGGCGTCAATCAAAGCGATGCACGAGCCGCCCTGTTGATCGAGGGGTTGACGGTGTGCATCCTTAGAAGAATGAGAGAAATAATCGCGTTTCATCGCAGCCTTTGAGGTTTTAAGATAATTTAACGGGGCGCACTTAAATTGGCGCTCCCTAGCGTAGCGGGTCTGCGAACCCAGACTCTATTTTAACGACCTCGCGCTTCAAAGCTTGATATTTCTGGCTTTAAACTTGGGGATTATTGATTTCCACCCCTCTAGATTCACATGTCCCATTACGATATTTACGCCATTGGCAACGCGCTGGTCGATTCAGAATACGAAGTTTCAGACGCCCTCCTCCAATCAATGGGCGTTGACAAGCGCCACATGACCCTGATTGATACGCCGCGCCGTGCCGAATTGCTGCATCACGTCAAGGCTATGACGCCCCGCCAAACTGGCGGTGGCTCTGCAGGCAACACAGTTGTGGCCTTGGCCCAACTCGGCGGCAAGGCTTTTTATTCCTGCAAGGTGGCGCACGATGATTTGGGCGACTTTTACGTCAAAGATTTACAAGCTCGCGGTGTTGAGACCAATCTGACTCACACGCGCGCTCTGGATGGACAAACAGGCAGTTGCATGGTTCTGGTCACCCCTGACGCCGAGCGCAGCATGTGCACCTTCTTGGGCGTTTCAGCAGAATTGGACGACAAAGCCCTGCATCCTCAAGATATCGTCAAATCAAAAATTTATTACATGGAAGGCTACTTGGCCGCTTCGCCAACTGGTTTAAATGCCGCACTCCAAGGCAGAAAAATTGCAAAAGAAGCTGGCGTCGCTTTAGCCCTGACCCTCAGCGATGTCAGCATGATTCAATTTTGCAAAGCCGGGCTGGATGCCATGTTGGGTGACGGCGTCGATTACTTGTTTTGCAACCAAGAAGAAGCTCAAGTTTGGTGTGGCTCGGACGATTTGAATGTTGTGAAACGCACATTGCAAAATGTGGCCAAAATGGTTTGCCTCACACGTGGGCCTGAAGGCTCAGAAATTATCACAGCAGCGCAATCTTGGCACGTACCCGCTGACAAGGTTAAAGCCATTGACACCAATGGTGCAGGCGACATGTTTGCTGGTGCATTCTTGTATGCCATATCACGCGGTTATTCGGCTGACAAAGCAGCCTACCTTGGCAATCATGCAGCCGCCGCCGTGGTCAGTCAACATGGCAATCGCTTAACGCTGGGTCAGCTGAGCACCATCAAAGCTTACGCGCTACCACCGCTTAAATAATCAGAAAGTTTCGGCTTGGGCCAGCGGCAACGCAGCGGCATCTTTGGCCGCCAGCACAGGGGCAGAAAACCCCTCGGGCAAAGGCCACTCTATGCCCAGAGCAGGGTCGTTCCAAAGCAAACTGCGCTCGTGCTCCGGGTACCAATAATCGGTGGTCTTGTACAAAAATTCAGCTGTTTTGCTGAGCACCAAGAACCCATGTGCAAAGCCTGGTGGCACCCAGAGTTGAGTGGCTGTTTCTGCGCTCAAATGACACCCCGCCCACTGCCCAAAGGTGGCTGAGCTCTTTCTCAAGTCGACGGCAATGTCAAAAACCTCCCCCTGAACCACTCGCACCAATTTACCTTGCGCATGCTGAATTTGATAGTGCAGTCCGCGCAACACGCCCTGCGATGAAAGACTGTGGTTGTCTTGTACAAATTCGGCCTTCAGACCCGTTGCGGCCTCAAAATCGCGGGCGTTGTAACTTTCATAAAAGAAGCCACGAGCGTCACCAAAAACTTTGGGTTGAAGGATCAATACCTCTGGCAGATGGGTGGGCGTAACGGTATAGGGCATCAATGAGACTTCAGTAAATTCAGCAAGTATTGACCATAGCTGTTCTTGGACAAGGGCGTGGCAAGTTTTTCTAACTGTGCTGCATCAATCCACTTTTGTGCGAATGCAATTTCTTCAGGACAGGCCACCATCAAGCCCTGTCTTTTTTGCAAGGTGGCTATGAATCCTGCGGCCTCAAGCAAGCTGTCATGCGTCCCAGTGTCAAGCCATGCATAACCCCGGCCCATCATTTCTACGTTCAGCTGTTTCTGCTCTAAGTAACAACGGTTCACGTCGGTGATCTCTAGTTCACCCCGAGCAGAGGGCTTGATGTGGGCGGCGATGTCGCACACTTGTTGGTCGTAAAAATAAAGACCGGTCACAGCGTAATTGCTTTTGGGCTGTTTGGGCTTTTCTTCAATGCTCAATGCACGCCGCTGATCGTCAAAAGCCACGACACCATAACGCTCGGGGTCGAGCACGTGATAAGCAAAGACGCTGGCACCAGAGGTTTGCGCATCAGCCCTTTGCATGAGCTTGACCAAGTCGTGGCCGTAAAAAATATTGTCGCCCAAGACCAATGCACTGGGGTGCTCGCCCACAAATTCTTTGCCAATGATGAAGGCTTGCGCCAAGCCGTCGGGGCTGGGTTGAACTGCATACTGAATGTTCATTCCCCATTGACGGCCATCACCCAACAACTCTGAAAAACGCGGTGTGTCTTGAGGTGTACTGATCAGCAACACATCTTTGATGCCCGCCAACATGAGCGTGGTCAGCGGGTAATAGACCATGGGCTTGTCGTACACAGGCATCAGTTGCTTAGAGACAGCTTGTGTCACAGGGTACAAGCGGGTCCCTGACCCGCCCGCCAAAATAATGCCTTTGCGTGTATTCATCCATGTATTTTGCCACGACTGTCCGTCATATCAAGCCATATGCACTTATGCTTGGTACCTATGTCGTTTAAAGATCTGGGCCTTTCGCCCGAGTTGCTCAAAGCACTCAAACCCAAAACTTACCCAAGCCCCACCGAGGTCCAACGGGAGCTGGTGCCCGCCGCCCTGAAAGGTCAAGATGCTTGGGTGACCGCACCCACGGGGTCAGGCAAAACCTTGGCCTACGCTCTTCCGTTAATTGAGCATTGGGCGCATTCAATCCCCAAAAGTGTTGCCCCCGGACTTTCGAAGTCAGGTTATCTCAAGACGACCAAAATCACTCAATCTGTGGTCTTGGTTCCCACTCGTGAATTGGCGGTTCAGGTCAGCCAACTGTTCATGAGCTTGGCCGCCCAATGGGGCCATCTGTGCAAAGTCACGGTTGTCTTTGGTGGCGTTTCGATCAACCCCCAAATGATGGGCCTACGAGGCGGAACAGATATTTTGATTGCCACACCCGGCCGCTTAATTGATTTGCTAGAACACAATGCCCTGAAACTGTCAGGCGTGCAAACCTTGGTTTTGGATGAAGCCGATAAATTGCTAGAACTTGGCTTTCAAGAAGAACTCCAATACATCTTGAACCAGCTTCCATCGAAGCGGCAAAACTTATTTTTGTCGGCCACCAGACCCCAAAGCATGGTGGCTTTGGCCCAGGCCCTTTTGCACGACCCCCTTGAAATTCACATCGAAGGCCAAGCGCTGCAACCTGCCGAAATTTTGCAGCGTGCCATCTACACCGATGTCGCCAAACGCACGCAGCTTTTAAAACACTTGCTCAAAGAAGAAAATTTGAAACAAGTCTTGGTTTTTGTCGCCACCCAACACAGCAGTGACATGGTGGCCGCCAAATTGCGTGTTGCTGGCATTGCTGCAGAGCCGTTTCATGGCCAACTGAGTCAAGGTAAAAGACAGCAAGTCTTGGCAGACTTCAAAGCTCAGCGCGTCAAAGTGGTCCTCGCCACAGATCTGGCTTCGCGCGGCCTAGACATCGAAAAACTACCCGCCGTCATTAACTTCGACTTACCCAGATCGGCAGTTGATTACACCCATCGAATCGGCCGGACTGGCCGCGCTGGCGAGGCTGGCTTGGCCATCAGTTTTGTGACGCCTGAGTCCTTGAGCCATTGGGCATTGATTGAAAAACGCCATGCAGTGAAACTTGAAAGAGAAACCATTCAAGGTTTTGAAGCCAGCTCACCGATTCCAGAAAATGAAACTGGCAATGGCGGCATCAAGGGCAAGCGGCCTAGCAAAAAAGACAAATTACGTCAGTTGGCTGCAGCAGAGAAGCAATCGGCCCCGTGATTGAGTCGACTTAAAAAGGTGCTGCCGATCCGAAGCGACGGTCTCGTTTTGAGAACCATTCCAAGGCCTCACTGAACTGCTTCGCGCTGAAGTCTGGCCACAAGGTGTCGATGAAAAAAAGCTCGGCGTATGCAGCTTGCCAAAGCATGAAATTGCTAACGCGGGACTCGCCGCCCGTTCGGATGAGCAGGTCCATCTCTGGTGCGCCTGCCGTACTGAGAAATGGCGCAAGTTCAGCTTCTGTGAGCTGGTCGATGCTGGCGCCAGAATTTGCGCGCTGCCAAGATTGGGCCGCTTGAACAAAATCCCACCGGCCACCATAGTTCGCAGCCACCCTGAGGGTGATCTTGGTGTTGTGTTGAGTCTGCTCCTCAGCGCGTAAGATCAAATCTTGCAATTCTGGGCTGAATTTAGATTTGTCCCCGACGATTTTTAGACAAACACCATTGCTTTCCATCTCGTCTACTTCTTTTTGCAAGTAACTGGCAAAAAGGTTCATCAAAACGGAGACCTCCTCGGGGGGACGCCTCCAATTTTCGGTACTGAAAGCGAACAAACTGAGGTGCGCAATGTCACATCTGATACATGATTCCACAACCGCCCTGACACGCTTTGCACCCGAAGCATGCCCCAATGCGGCTGGCAACAGGCGTTTTTTAGCCCATCGGCGATTGCCATCCATGATGATGCCGACGTGCTTTGGAAGGGGATTAGATGACAAACGATTTCGCTTATAAAAAGACAAAGTGATTCTACAACTTTGTCACTCATTAAAAAGGCCGCTGGAAGCGGCCTTTGAGTAAAAATTAATTAGCCTATTAAGCAATTAAAAACTTAGTGCGGTCTTGACCATCAATCCATTTAGGTGCTTTGCCACGGCCGGTCCAAGTTTGACCTGTAGCTGGATCACGGTATTTAGGGGCCACTTTGCCACCTGTAGATTTTCCAGCAGATTTCGCAGCTCCCCGGCCAGATGGAAATATATCTTGAACAGTTAATCCAAATTCAGCCACCAATTCACGCGCTTTGCCAACGGCTTCAGACAGTTCTTTCTGGCGTGCAGATGCAATAGCGTGCTCCAAAGCTTCACGTTGCTTCAATAATTCTTTGTAAGAGTTAGTCATAGTGTTCCTATTAAGATAATAAACTTGTTTAAATAACAAGATTCCGAAGAATATCAGAATTCTAGTTCAAATAAATCAGATTAATTATTTATAAAATCTATAAATTCAATAATTAATTGATAAATTTAGCATTTACCTTGTCTATTCGACGACCCTCAATAGATAAAACCACAAAATGCCAATCTTCACTTTGGACAATATCACCCACTTCAGGCAAATAACCCAATTCCGACACAATAAATCCACCCAGGGTATTGAATAATCCCCTTTCTTCTCCATTCAATTGCTTAATGTCGAGCCTAGATTTAAGCTCATTGATGGGCATTAAGCCGTCTAGTTCCCAAGTGCCATCTGCTTGAGAAGAGGCCCAAGCATCTTCAACCGTTAATGGACGCAACTCGCCGGTAATGGCTTCCAGTAAATCTCTGGGCGTTAATAAGCCCTGAACTACGCCATATTCATCCACCACGAAGACCATTCGGCCGGATTTATCGCGAAGTTGCTCCAAAAGAGTCATGCCACTCAAGGTTTCAGGCACAAATGTAGCGGGAAGGGCGTAGGTTTCAACGGGTGCGTCGTCAGCATTTGACAGAGATACCAAACGCGCAAGGCTAACCACCCCAATCACATCGTCCAAATTGCCGCGGCAAACGGGGTACCAAGAATGTCCATCAACACCCTCATTCAGTCCTGCCTGTGTCAGACACTCAGAACGCGTCATACCGCCTTCAAACCACTGTATGTCAAGGCGTGGCACCATCAAGGAAGTCAGAGGCCGATCGTCCAAATGAAAAACATTTCTCACCATTTGATGTTCATGTTCTTCGATCAATCCAGCATCGACACCCTCTTCCAAGCTGGCTGTAATTTCCTCTTCAGTCACGGCACGATTACCACGCGTATCAATGCGCAGCAGTTTCAAAACAGCATGGGTCGTGATGGACAGCAAACCGACAAAAGGCCTGGCCGCACTGGCCAGCCAAGCCATCGGCCTAGATACAAGCCTTGCCACAGGCTCTGGATACAGTTGGCCAATTCTTTTAGGGACAAGCTCCCCAAAAATAATGGTTGTAAAGGTAATGGCCGCCACAACCAGTGAGGTGGCTGTGAAGCTAGCAGCCGCATCTGAAAGGCCCCAACTGATCAGCCAACGTGCAACATCTCCACTGAATGCGGCCTCTCCCACAATGCCATTCATGACACCAATTGAAGTAATGCCTACCTGCACCGTTGACAAGAACTGCGTCGGGTTCTCAAGCAATTTAAGGGCAGCGGTTGCGCCTTTGTCCCCCGCTTCCTCCATGGCCGCAAGCCTTGCCTTACGGCTAGAAGCCAATGCCAATTCAGACATGGCAAACACACCATTCACCAAAGTTAAAAACGCAATCAGTAAGAAATCCATCCCTCCATTGTGCCAAGGCCTGAAGACGAATGAAATAGCGGCCTTGTCATGGGCCAAAATTAGGCAAAAAACATCCACAATTGGGTTTTCTTGAGATTTTGGAAGCCAATGTCTGTTTATTGGGTCGGTGATCTGCAAGGCTGCGACGAACCACTGGGTCAATTACTAGACCAAGTTGCTTTTTCAACCAGTCGGGATCGTTTGTATGTACTGGGCGATTTGGTCAATCGGGGGCCCTCTTCCTTAGCAGTCTTGCGGCGCTTGTCCAAAATGGGAAGCAGTGTTGAATGTGTTTTAGGCAACCATGATCTGCATTTACTGGCCCTTGCCGCAGGTGCCCGACAACCAAGCCGAACCGACACACTTCAAGATGTCTTGGAAGCCAGCGACAGACACACATTGCTTGATTGGCTTCAAAACCAAGCCATTGCACTTTTCAAAGAAGATGTTCTGATGGTTCATGCGGGCGTGCTGCCGCAGTGGTCACTCAGCACCACTTTAGAGCTAGCACATGAAATTGAAAGCGTTTTGCGCGGGCCCGATGCTGCCGAATTTTTCATGAACATGTACGGCAATGAACCTGCCCAATGGCACCCTAGCTTGAAGGGCATGGACAGGCTGCGCTGCGCTCTCAATGCCTTCACCCGACTGCGCTTTTGCTCTGCCACCGGCCATATGGACTTTAAGGTCAAGGAAAACAGCGCCAAAGCACCCGAAGGCTATATGCCATGGTTCGAAGTTCCCCATCGCCAAACCATTGGCACAAGAATCGCATTTGGACATTGGTCCACCCTCGGCGCCGTGAGTCAAAAAGACATTTGGGCCATGGACACGGGTTGTGTTTGGGGCGGATGTCTCACGGCCATTCAACGCGATCAGATTGACCACGCGCCACAGAAAATCGAAATCAAATGTCCGCCCTACCAAACACCTTTTTAAATCTGAGACGTCCAACATGACTTGCTCTCTGACATGAAAAACGCCTTGGGCTTTGACCCCCGAGAAATCCCTTGGACACGCCAACTTCAAGATTGGCCAGCACTACCGTCTTCATCGTTGAGTGCTGAGCGTCTGAAGTGGATTTTTAAAAACCCACCAGACTGGACCCCTGAGCTAAAACGCGAGCCTTTAATTGGCCAGCGCGCGCCCCAAGCAGCTGCCGTCTTAATGCCCATTGTGATGAGGGGCGAGAATGGTCAAGACCCCCATCTCTTGCTGACGCAAAGAACCCAGCACTTGTCTTCACATCCGGGGCAAATTGCATTTCCAGGAGGTAAGGTAGACCCAGAAGACGCGACAGTAGAGCAAGCAGCACTTCGCGAAGCACAAGAGGAAGTGGGGCTTGAATCTGAATTTGTAGAGATTTTGGGTCAACTGCCAAGCTACGTCACAGGTACCTCATTTAACATCACACCTGTGGTGGCCTTGGTCTCACCGCATCACACCATTACAACCAATGTCAATGAGGTTGAATTTGCATTTGAGGTGCCCTTGTCCTTTCTCATGAATCCTCAAAACCACCGCCTGCATGAATGGGACAGAGATGGCGTTGTGAGACGTTGGTACTCCATGCCTTATTCAGCGACATCACCCAACAAGGACCCCCTTCAAGCAGACTATTTCATCTGGGGAGCCACCGCAGGGATGATTCGGAATTTTTATCGTTTTTTATTGGCCGCGAATTCCTTATGATGCAGGTATGAGCTTTTTCTCTATTTTTTTGGCACTGGTCATTGAACAAGCACGGCCTTTGGGCTCGTCGCATTTTTTGCATCAGTGGTTAAGGCGTTGGGCGGACTGGGTTGCATCCCATGTGGACGGCGGAACACGCTCACAAGCCTGGCTCGCTTGGGGCTTACTGATTGGCGTACCCGCGTGTCTTGCCGTACTCATTCATTGGTGTTTGGCTTTTTTCTTAGGCTGGTTCTTTGCAGTGGTTTGGAATGTGGGTTTACTTTATGTCACCCTTGGATTCAGGCAATTCAGCCATCACTTTACGGGCATTCGCGATGCACTGAACGATGGCGATGAGCCATTGGCTCGCCAGTTATTGGCCAAATGGCAGCAAATCGAAATCAATGACCTACCCCGTAACGAAATTGTTCGCCATGTCATTGAACACTCTGTTTTGTCTGCGCATCGGCACGTTTTCGGTGTCTTCTTCAGTTACGCATTGCTTTCCATCGTTGGCCTCGGACCGGTGGGCGCTGTGGTCTACAGAATTGCTGAGTTTGCAAAACGTTATTGGTCGCAAGCACCGTCTGTGGCAACCGTAACAGCAACGATGCCCACTCAACAAGACAACACAAACTGGCACAGTGATTCTTTGAGAATGGTCGCCACCGAATCTTGGCACGCTATTGATTGGCTGCCCGCCAGAGCAACGGCCATGGGCTTCGCCATCATGGGCAGTTTCGAAGATGCGATGGACGGCTGGCGGCACCATGCCGAAAAGTTTCCAGATGACAACGATGGCGTTATCTTGGCCGCCACAGCAGGCGCTATCAATGTTCAATTGGGTGGTGCGGCACTTCAGCCCGATTTACCTGGCAGCCTTCTGGGCTAAGCGCCACTTCAAGCTACTGGCCCATAGATGGCCTAGGACCAACGTTGCTGCCCTAGCTCTTCAAACAGCTGCGCATAAATTCTGTGCCGTCTTGGACTCACTTCTGTGGCTAGCAAATCAATAGACTCTGCTTTTTGCAATGCAGACAAGACCCCACAGCCAGGTTCATGCAAATGGGTGCAGTTGTAAAACTTGCAATTGGGCACATGCTGTTTCAAATCGGGCATGCAAGCGGCCAATTGATTTTGTGGAATGTGCTGAAGGCCAAACTCCTGAAAACCCGGCGAATCGATGATGGCGGTACCCGGAATTGCCAACGCTGAAAGGCCGGGTCGTTTGCCAACCCAATAGAGCGACGTGCTTGTGGTGGTGTGTTTGCCCGAGTTCAAAGCCTGAGAGATCTCGCCTGTCAAAGCGCGAGCATTGGGAACCAGTGCATTGACCAAGGTACTTTTTCCGGCGCCAGATGGGCCCAGAATCAAGGTCGTCTTCCCCTCCATGTGAGACCTTAGCTCACTCAAGGAAGTATTGGCGTTTTGTTGACTTTTTAATTCGAGAGGCAACACCGTATAGCCCATGTGTTGATAAGCAGCCAGCCGATGCCACGCCTGCTGAAAAGCCTCACCCAGATCGCTCTTGTTCAACACAATGAGGGGTTTGATGTGCTCCGCTTCTGCAGCAATCAGAGCGCGAGACAATTGCGTTTCTGAAAACTCAGGTTCTGCCGCCAACAAGATCAACACCTGATCTAGATTGGCTGCAAATGATTTGGTGCGAACTTCATCTCGCCTGTAAAAAAGATTTTTTCTTGTCAGCACACTTTCAATCGTGCCTTCGTCGGCAGCGGCTTGCCACCTCACACGATCGCCCACCACGGACTGACTCTTCTTTCCCCGAGGATGGCAAATGATGCGCGATCCATCATCCAACTCGACCACACAATGTCTGCCGTGTGTAGCCACCACCAAGCCTGTGTTCATGGCCTCTTGCGAAGAGGTGACCAAGGCCTGTGCAGCCTTGGTCTTGGTGTGTGTGCGCTGGTTAAGCTTGCGCATGCTGCATGCGTGCTAAGCGCAAACTGGCAGGAGGATGCGAATAGTAAAACTTCACATACAAAGGATCGGGCGTGAGGGTTGACGCATTGTCTTGGTACAACTTCAACAAGGCATTGCCAAGGTCAGCCACAGGCGTTTGCGACACAGCATAGGCGTCCGCTTCGTACTCTTGGACCCTTGAGCGCCAAGAAGAAATGGGCGCCAACAAAAAAGTGAACACTGGCACAACCAGCATGAACAACAACAGTGCAACAGCCTCGTTGCCGCTCGTCAAACTTGGGGTGACGCCCAAGCCTGTGTAAAACCAAATTTGCTGTGAGGCGAAACCCAACACGGCCAGACCCAGCAAACTCATTGCAAAACTGCTGAGCATCATTTTGAAGATATGTCGATGTTTGAAATGTCCCAACTCATGCGCCAGCACCGCCTCCATTTCAGAAGGCGTGAGTTGCTTCAGCAAGGTGTCAAAAAATACCACGCGCTTGCTAGCGCCAAAGCCTGTGAAAAACGCATTGGAATGTGCCGATCTTTTGCTGCCATCCATCACAAAGAAACCCTTGGCTGTGAAACCAGCACGCTGCATCAGTCCATTGACTCGCTCCTTCAAGGCTTCATCCTCTAAGGGCGTGAATTGATTGAACAGGGGCATGATGACATTGGGGGCAATGGCCATCAAAAACAACTGCCAAAACACCAAGGCGCACCAAGTCCAGAACCACCAGTAAGCGCCGCCCACATTCATCAACCACAGCACCAAAGCAATGAGAGGAACGCCCAAGACCAAACCCAAAGCAAGGCCCTTGGCAGCGTCACTCAACCACAATTTCCAAGTCATTTTGTTAAAACCAAACTTTTGTTCCAACACAAAAGTTTGATAAAGCGACAAAGGCAAATCGATCAGGCCACCTACCAAGGCAAACGACAACACCAGAATCACTTGCTGCCAAAGCCCAGGCGCCATGAATTCCAGAATGACGTTATTCAAGGCGCTCAAACCGCCCATCAGGGTCCATGCAATGAGAACAGCGGCATCGATCCCAATGTCAATTTGCGAGACCTTGGCTTTGGCCAAGGTGTAATCAGCGGCTTTCTGGTGATCGGCCAATGAAATTTGACTTGCAAAGGCAGTTGGCACGTCACCCCTGTGTCGCGCGACATGCCGCACTTGTCTGGCATTCAGCCAAAGCTTCAATAAAACATTGGTCAGCAAAGCGCCCACCAGAAAATAAGTCAGGGTCAAAGTCGCATTCATAGCCCGAAGTGTAGATCAGCCAACATCAGCGACAATCTGAAGCTTTGGAAAAAGCCCCTTTTTGACATGACAGCTCCTTCTTCAAACATCCCCGCCAATCAACCCAATGCCGAAGCGCCCTTGGCCAAGTCAGACGACAACTTGGTTTGGATCGATTGCGAAATGACGGGCCTTGACCCTGAAAAGGAGCGTCTGCTTGAAATTGCGGTCGTTGTGACAGGCCCCCATTTGACACCCCGAATAGAAGGTCCAGTGTGCGTTATTCATCAGAGCGACGAGCTCCTCGACAAGATGGATGCCTGGAACAAAGGAACCCATGGCCGGAGCGGCTTGATTGACAAAGTCAGAGCCTCTGCCACCTCAGAGCAGGATGCAGAGGAAGCAATTTTGACCTTCATCAAGAAGTATGTGTCCAAAAATGCTTCACCACTTTGTGGCAACACCATTAGCCAAGACCGCCGATTTTTAGTTAAGTTCATGCCCAAATTGGAGGCTTACCTTCACTATCGGAATCTAGACGTCAGCACGCTGAAGGAACTTTCCAAGCGTTGGAAACCCGAGGTTTTCAACAACTTCAAGAAGCAACAAAAGCACACAGCTCTGGCGGATGTGCACGAATCCATCGAAGAATTGGCCCACTACAGAGAGCATTTCATTCGCCTCTGACCCTTGTTTGAATTGATTTCAGGGAAAACCCGCGCAACTTAAAAAACTGTGCAATAATTAGCGGCTGTATTGCAAACAGGCCTTGTGCCGCAGTACTTGTGCATCACCCTTCACGCCTTTGACTCACTGATAAGAGTCACTCGACTGGAAAAGATGGGCCCGACATCATGTCAAACCCACTCTCTTCAAACAGCACCGAGCTCCGTTTGATGGTTGATGTTTTTTAACCATGAACGGCGCCACCGCAAATCTTGCGGACGTCCGTGCGAGAAAAAATATGACTGACGCTTTTGAAGTGCAGGACGACTTGTCGTCTGCGCAATCCTCTACGAACGAAACTTTCGTGACCGAAACATTGGCGCTTGATGCAGCCGACGTTAACGACAACGAAGCTGTCGAATCCGAAATCACTCCCGAGCAACCCAATGGCTTCGTGCTGTTGGGCTTGGCACCAGAATTGGTTCAAGCGGTGGCCGACCTAGGCTACACACAGCCCACTTCAGTCCAACTTAAAGCCATTCCATTGGCATTGCCTAAGGAAACATTAGGCCAAGCCAACCGCTACATCGACCTGATGGTTTCAAGCCAAACTGGCAGCGGTAAAACAGCTGCCTTCTTGTTGCCCGTGTTGCACACCTTGCTACAAGAAATGGCCGCTGAAGAAGAAGCCGAGCGCGCTGCATTTGCACAAGCCTGCTCAGACGCTGCCGCCAATGGCGAGCCAGCACCCAAGCGCCCCAAGCGCAAAGACCCCACCAACTCACGCAACTTCAAAGCGCCCACACCTGGTGCCCTGATTGTTTGCCCTACACGTGAATTGGCCCAACAGGTGGCGCACGATGCCATCGATTTGGTCAAGCATTGCCGCGGCTTGCGCGTGGCCAACATTGTGGGCGGTATGCCTTACCAGTTGCAAATTGCCAAACTGCAAAATGCCAACTTGGTGGTGGCCACGCCGGGCCGTTTGCTCGACTTGCAACGCTCCATGCAAATCAAACTCGACAAGGTCAAATTCTTAGTGGTTGACGAAGCCGACCGCATGTTGGACCTGGGCTTCTCTGACGACCTGGCCGACATCAACCAACTCACAAGCCAACGTCAGCAAACCATGATGTTCAGCGCCACTTTTGCGCCGCGCATTCAGCAGTTGGCCATGCGCGTCATGCACGACGGCGGCTCATCGGTTCAAAAAATCCAAATCGATTCACCCCAAGAAAAGCACAGCAACATCAAACAAGTTTTGTTCTGGGCCGACAACGCCCAACATAAACGCAAGTTGCTTGACCATTGGTTGCGTGATGCCTCCATCAACCAAGCCATTGTCTTTGCCAGCACCCAAATTGAGTGCGATGGATTGGCTGCCGACCTGCAACAAGATGGCTTTGATGCCGTCGCTTTGCACGGCGCCTTGAGCCAAGGTTTGCGCAATCGCCGCCTGATGGCTTTGCGCAACGGTCAAGTTCAAATCTTGGTCGCCACTGATGTGGCTGCTCGCGGCATTGACGTGCCCACCATCACGCACGTGTTCAACTTTGGCTTGCCTATGAAAGCCGAAGACTACACACACCGCATTGGTCGTACAGGCCGTGCAGGTCGTGATGGCTTGGCCGTCACCTTCGCTGAAATTCGCGATCGTCGCAAAATTTTGGACATTGAGGCTTACAGCCGTCAACCGTTCAAAGCTGAAGTGATTCCAGGCATGGAACCCAAACAAAACTTCCCTGAAAGTCGTCCAGGCGGCCGTGGTGGCAATGACCGCGGTGATCGCGGTGGCCGTGGTCGCCCATTTGGTGGTGGTGGCGGCTTTGGCGGCAATCGCGGTGGTGATCGTTTTGAATCTCGTGGCGCACCTCGTTTTGAAGGCAACCGAGGTGGTGACCGCTTCGAAGGCCGTGGCGATCGTTTTGAAAACCGTGGCGCACCTGCTCCTCGCTTTGAAGGACGCCCTGAGGGTCGTGGCGATTTCCGTCCAGAAGGTCGTTTTGAGCCAAGGGGTGATTTCCGCGGCGAACAACGCAGTTTCGCACCTCGCGGTGGTGAAGCCCGCTTTGAGCCAAGAGGCGATCAACGCCCCGACAATCGCGGCGGCGACCGCTTCGACTCACGCGACAGCCGTGCCCCACGCGCACCAGGCCGTGACAATGCACGCGGCGGTGCCAGCGATCGTCCTGCTCGCGGCCCCAAAGTCATGGGTGCTGGCAACTTCAAGCCACACAATGCCGGTGGTCATGCCGCACCCAAGCGCACTGGCGCTAAAGTGTTGAAAATCACACGCGGTTAATTCTCGCACCCAACGCCCCTGCTAAACAGGGGCGTAAAAAAACCGCCTTGGCGAAAGCCTTGGCGGTTTTTTAATAGCGGCCCCTGAAGGACCAATTGTCTTAGATTACGCTGCAACTGCTGCTGTTTTAACAGCGCGTTGTGGCAACTTTTCTTTAATACGCGCAGACTTGCCGCTGCGATCACGCAAATAGTACAACTTGGCGCGGCGAACATCGCCACGGCGTTTGACTTCAATGTTGGCAATCAAGGGGCTGTATGTTTGGAACGTACGCTCCACGCCTTCACCACTTGAAATTTTGCGAACGGTGAAACCACTGTTCAAGCCACGATTGCGCTTGGCAATCACAACACCTTCATAAGCCTGAACACGCTTGCGTGTACCTTCAACCACATTGACGCTAACGATCACGGTGTCACCAGGCATGAAGTCAGGAATGGTTTTACCCAAACGGGCAATTTCTTCCATCTCGAGAGTTTGAATCAAATTCATTGTGAGCTCTTTCGTCTATCGATCTTGCACAACGCTACGCTAAAGGCAGCTTCTATGCTGATTGCACTTGGCCACAAAAGCCAGATTCAAACGCAACGACTGCGGCGGGCAGAGGATCGAAAAGCCTTTGATTATATCTTTCTTTTTGAGCCGTTTGAAGCCCCCCTCACCCGAGGGCAAGCAAGTTAATTCGATTTGCATTCAACCTAGCCAGAGACACTCAAACTAAATAAAAAGTTTTCATCTTGGGTGCTCAATTTACCAGCCAGCCTAGCAGCCTCAATCAAATCGGGTCTGTATTTTTGGGTTAGCACCAAACTTTGTTGGCGTCGCCACTTGGTAATTTCAGCATGATGCCCCGACATCAACACAGGCGGAACAGTGATGTCCTTCCAGACTTCAGGACGCGTGAAATGCCCACAATCTAACAAGCCGTCTAGCGCGGGGTTAAAGCTGTCCATTTGATGACTGCCCTCGTCATTCAAAACGCCAGGCTGTAAGCGCGCGACAGCATCCAAGAGAGCGATGGCGGCAATCTCTCCACCCGACAACACAAAATCACCCAAACTGACTTGGGCATCGACATGGGTATCAATAAAGCGCTGATCCAATCCTTCATACCGACCGCAAATTAAGATGGCCCCATCACTTTGGGACCACTTCTCAACGCCGGCATGATTCAGTGTTTGGCCAATGGGTGAAAACAAGACCACCGGCACAGGTTTTTCAAGTGGGTTCTTGAGCACTCTGTCTTGCCGAATGGCCTGCAAACATTTTTCGAGCGGCTCGGCCAACATGACCATGCCTGGGCCGCCGCCAAAGGGGCGATCGTCCACACGGCGGTAAGTGCCATCGGCGTAATCACGGAGTTGCCAAAGTTTCAGTTCGACGGCGCCCGTTTCAAAGGCACGACGGTTGATACCTGCGCTTAAAAAAGGTGCGAAAAGTTCAGGAAAAAGGGTGATAACGTCAAAGCGCATGATTTGCCCTGACCTGCTCAATAGTCCAACTGCCAATCAACGGTGATCAAGCGTCCGGGCAGATCAACGTTATCTACAAAGGCCGCAACAAAAGGGATCATGCGCTCTACAGCAGGCTTGCCCGCTTCGTCCGAAGCCAGTGCCAAAACCAAAACTGTTTGAGGACCTGTGGACATCAGGTCTTTCACTTGACCCAGCGCCACCCCTTCTCTGTTGACCACATCCAGCCCAAGCAAGTCGACCCAATAGTATTCATCGGTGCCCGCCGTTGGAAAACTAGATCGCGGCACAAAAATGCGAGCCCCTTTAAGCGCTTCGGCTTGATTTCTATCGGCCACATCCAATGAGCTCGCCACCACGGTGTCGGCATGTTCCTTGGCTTCTTGAATCTTCAGCAGTACGGGATTGGCGGCTCTTGCAGAAATAACTGCAGCTGCCTTTTGGCTGGGTGACTTGTTGCCGCCTACATTTCGGTCGGAGGGCAACAAATACCATCGCTTAGATGAAAAAAGCGCCTCAGGAGAGGCGCTGTGGGGCAAGACTTTGAACCAGCCTTTGATGCCCCAAGCATCTGCAATGCGCCCCACTTCGATGGCGTCTGCCGGCATTTCGGCAAACTCTAAATGGGGTAGCACTACAAAGCCTTTGGCGTTGCCAAAAACCGATTAAGCGGCTTTAGCGGCAGCTTGTTTGACCAAACGCTGAACGGTAGGAGACACTTGAGCGCCAACGCCGGTCCAGTAAGTCAAACGATCTTGCACGACGCGCAGGCCTTCTTCTGTATCCTTGGCGATTGGATTGTAAAAACCAATGCGCTCAATGAAGCGGCCATCGCGGCGAACACGTTTGTCGGCCACAACAATGTTGAAAAATGGACGGGCTTTAGAACCGCCACGAGAAAGACGAATGACAACCATGATTTATCCTAGGGTGGTGCTGGGAAAGCAAAAACTGCCATCCCACAAATTCTTCCAGCGTTTGAGACACGCAACTGGCCACCCGGCCAGTGACACACTGAAAAGCCGCTGATTATAACCCGGAGTTTAAGAATGCCAACCATACGACCTAGCCAAGCCTCTGACATGACCACCATCACGGCCATTTACCAGTACCACGTCCTAAACGGCACAGGCACTTTTGAAATCGACCCCCCGAATCTGACGGAAATGACCGCCCGCAGAGAGGACGTATTGAGCAAAGGCCTGCCCTATCTGACGCTGGAGGAAAACGGTGAAGTGCTGGGGTTTGCCTACTGCAATTGGTTCAAACCTCGCCCGGCCTATCGATTTTCAGCCGAAAACTCCATTTATTTAGCCGCCAACAAAGCAGGCAAGGGTTGGGGTCGCATGCTGCTGGCCGAATTGTGCCAAGCGGCAGAAAAAAAAGGCATTCGCAAACTGATCGCCGTGATCGGTGACTCAGGCAATGCGGGCTCGATTGGTGTTCACAAGTCGGTGGGCTTTGAACATGTGGGCATTGTCTCGGGTTGCGGTTGGAAATTCAATCGCTGGCTAGACATCGTCATGATGGAAAAGGCTTTAGGCAATGGGCAAAGCCGTTCTCCTGAATAATCCAACTTATGAAAAACAAAACATTTGCAGTTTGGCTCACCTTCTTTGGCGGCCCACTAGGCCTTCACCGCTTTTATCTTAAAGGCTTTACCGATCCATTGGGTTGGTTGCTACCCGTGCCCACCGCCTTAGGATGGTATGGCGTTCAGCGCGCTTTAGAGTTGGGTCAAGACGATGTCACAAGCTGGGCACTCATTCCCTTGCTAGGGTTCACCATTGCCGGCTGTGCATTGAACGCCATTATTTACGGGCTGATGTCCAAGGAGCAATGGAATGCGAAGTTCAATCAAGACGCCGAGAGTCCTTACGGCCAAACCAATTGGCTGACAATCTTCGGGCTTGCAACGTCACTGCTTCTGGGAACCACCGTCTTGATGGCCAGCATTGTGTTCAGTTTTCAGCGCTACTTTGAGAACCAAATTGAACAAGCCAAGGCCATCAGCCAAGTACCCGAAGTCAACAAGCCTTGAGACCTTGTAAGACGCCTTGTGAAGTCAAAAACAAGCCTGTTTTAATGATCAATTAGAGGCGGGTGACAACTTGAGCCTGAACGTTGCGAAGTTCATCCTGTGTCACCACGTCTGGTGCCAATTCGCTCAGAGGCACTAAGACAAAAGCCCGTTCACGCATCCGAGGGTGTGGCACCTGCAGTGCAGGACACTGAATGTTGCCATCGCCATAAAGTAACAAGTCTATGTCCAGCGTGCGGGGCGCGTTGCGGTATGGGCGCTCGCGGCCTGCGAGGTTTTCTACGTTCTGAAAAGCACGCAATAATTCAATGGCATTCAATCGAGTTTGGAGGTGCACTACAGCGTTGATGTAGTCTGGTCCGTCGGCTTGAAAAGGAGCTGACTTGTAAAAAGAAGAACGGCCAACCAGCAATATCTCTGGCAACTGCCCTAGCGCCAAAATTGCAGAGTCAATAGATTGACTCGCATGACCTAAGTTAGCGCCTAAACCTGCATAAACATTGACAAGTTCACGCGCCATCAATCAGGTTCAGCGGAATTGGATTCGGGCTTTTTTCTTCTGGGTGCACGGCGACTTTTAACAGCGCCAGATGTTGGCGTTGTAGATTTTTCGGACTTGGCCAATTGGATGAGATCTTCTCTGGCCGCATAGTCGGCCATGCTGAATTCTTGCCACCAATCTGCCAACGCCAATTCAACTTCAGAAACCTCAGCACGAAGCCTTAGAAAATCGAAACCGGCCCGAAAACGCGCTTGCTCTACCAAACTGAATGCGGTGCTACCAATGCGCTTGTCAAAGCGGGGTTGCATCATCCAAATTTCACGCATGTCAGCGGCCAACTTGCCGCGGCCCGATACATCGCCGATGCGGGCTTCAAAAACCTCATCGATCGATTCTTGCAAAGCAGGAAAGGGCGGTACACGGTTGGCCAAGCGCTGATCCCAGCCCAACTTCACATCGGCCCACAGCACACACGCCAATAAGAAACTGGGCGCTACCGGCTTACCCTCACCGACCCTTCGATCGGTATCGATCAAAGCGGCCTTGACGAAAGGCGAATCAGCGCGTTCCACCACCACATCGAGCAGTGGGTAAATGCCCTTTTGAAGACCGAGTTTTTGAAGCTGCTCAATCGAGGCCAAGGCGTGGCCCGTTTGAAGCAACTTGAGCATCTCATCGAACAAGCGACTTTGAGGGACATCTGCCAACAAGCCCAACATGGAGGCCAAGGGCTTTGCTGTTTTGGTTTCAAGCTTGAAACCCAATTGACTGAGTTTGGCGGCAAACCTGACGGCACGAATGATGCGAACCGGATCTTCACGATACCGCGCCACAGGATCGCCAATCATGCGCAAGACTTTTTTATTCGAATCCTGCATGCCGCCGTGATAATCCACCAGGTATTGTGATTCTGGGTCGTAGTACATGGCGTTGACTGTGAAGTCGCGTCGGGTTGCGTCTTCATCTTGAGGTCCCCATACGTTGTCGCGCAGAACACGCCCACTTGAATCAACGGCGTGCTTCATACCAGCCAACTCAGATTTACTGGTTCGCTCATTTCCCTTCACCTGCTCGGCAGCGCGATTGTCCAAATGTGCTCGGAAAGTTGAAACTTCAATGACCTCGTGTTCGCGGCCTCTGCCATACACCACGTGAACAATGCGGAAACGACGGCCAATGATGAAAGCTCTTCTGAACAAAGCTTTCACTTCCTCTGGTGTTGCATCTGTTGCAACGTCAAAATCTTTAGGGCGTAAACCCAACAGCAGATCGCGTACGGCACCGCCCACCACATAAGCCTCGTAACCTGCATCTTGCAAAGTACGAACCACGCTCAGTGCGCGGTCGTCGACCAAACTTGGGTCGATACCGTGCACAGAAGCAGGAATTTCGACACGCTTGCCAAAGTCAGTCGCGGCTTGACTTGTGCTCGGCTTACCGAGTATTTTTTGAATGAATTTTTTGATCATGAGAAGAGTTGAAGTATGCGCCACCCTCGATCGGTCGCAAGTTGACGCAAACGCGTATCTGGATTCACAGCCACTGGAATTTGAGCCTGTTCTAGCAAAGGCAAATCATTGATTGAATCCGAATAAAAAGTAATCTGCACGTCTTGCCAATTTTTTTGATGCGCGCTTAACCATTGTTCGACTCTGAGCACCTTGCCCCCTTTGAAAGACGGGACGCCAGAAATTTCCCCCGTGATCCAACCCTCAGAATCTCTTGCCAATTCAACTGCAATCAGTTCTTGGACGCCAAAAGCTTGCGCAATAGGACGGGTCACAAACTCATTGGTTGCCGTCACAATCATGACGTGATCACCTGCGGCTTGATGCGTTTTTACCAAATCAAGTGCCTGAGGTTTGATCTGCGGCAATATGATTTCTTTCATGAATTGTGCATGGGCTTTGGCTGCTGCTTCTGGCCCCCTCAACCTCACAGACTCAGTGGCAAAACGAACATAATCGTGAATGTCCAAAGCACCCGCAAGGTAATCGGCATAAAACTGATCATTTTTAGACTTGAATGAAACAGGGTCAGTCCAGCCAATTCGATTTGTGAATTCACCCCAAGCGTAGTCAGAGTCAATCGGCAACAAGGTGTGGTCTAGATCAAACAGCGCCAAGTTCATGTGTTCTCCAACATGGACTTGATCAATGGAATGGTGATGGCTCTTTGCGTTTGAAGCGCAAATTGGTCAAGATGATCAAGAAGCGTCATCAAACTGCTCAAGTCGCGTGTAAACCGACTGAGCATGTAACTCATCACTTCGTCGCTCAAAAAGAGCCCTCGGGAATCTGCTTCTTGTCGCAATACCGCTCGCCGCTCCGTATCACTCAAAACTTGCAGGGCATACACATGCCCCCAACCCAATCTAGAACGCAAGTCATCCCGCAGCTTCAAATCTGCAGGCGGAAACATCCCCGCAGCTAACACCCAACGGGGCGAGCCAGATTTAGGCGTGAGCGCATTGACAAACCAATTGAAGGCAACTTGTTGTTGCTCTAGGTTGTACAAATGAACATCGTCCATCATGACGGCACCCCATGACTCGTCAAAGACAAGGCGATCTTGCTGTTGGGCATCTAGGCAACCCACCGAGACACCCTTTTCTAGCAATGCTGAATGAACCGCTTGAAGCAAGTGTGATTTACCAGAACCACTTTCGCCCCAAAGGTAGGTGGGGACAGGGCTTGGCATTTGACTTGAAGTCCACAATTTCAAGTGCTCGAGTGGCGCAGAGTTAGGGCCTGAAAAAAAACTTTCCAAACTGGGAGCTGTATGCAGGCCAATGTCTAGGGCCAACTGCTTCATGCACCCGGCCCACGGTAAAGTTGACTGTCAAAATATTGATCACGAGCTCTGCGAAGTGCAACCAAAATCACAGCACTGGCTGGCAAGGCAACGAGCACTCCCACAAAACCAAACATTTGACCCAGTGCCAACAAAGCAAATATGACAGCCAAGGGGTGCAAGCCAATGCGCTCACCCACCCATTTGGGCGTCAACCAAAAACCCTCAAGCAATTGGCCCACACCAAAAACAAGCGCCACCATGACAACAGCCTTCATTGAGGCAAATTGCAAAATGCCTGCCAAAAGCGCCAGCATCAAACCTAAGCCAAAACCTAGATAGGGTACGCAAACTGCCAAGCCTGTAAACACACCAATCGGTATGGCCAAGTCTAGACCAAACGCCAACAAACCAGCCGCATAAAAAACGGACAAGGCCAACATGACCAGAAGTTGCCCTCGAAAATATTGACCCAAAACGGCATCACATTCACTCATGAAACTGTCGTAGGCAGGCCGCCATTTCAAGGGAACCCATTGAACAATCTGCAAGACCCAACGATCCCATTCATAAAGCAAATAAAAGAGGACCACAGGAATCAATATCAGGTTGCCCAGTGCAGTCAACGCAAAGCTTCCGCCTAACTTTAGCGATGCAACAAGGGTGTCCATCCAATCTTCTCGGTTAGAACTCAAGTATTGAATGAGTTGGGCTTTGAGGCTGCCCACATCCAGGGTCAAGTGCCAACCAAACCGATCCAACCAAGGATTGACATTGACCGCCAATCGATCAAGCAGCGCTGGTAACTGTTGCTGTAGCAAGGGGATTTCACGGGTCAAAATGGGCACCAACAACAACAAAATACCCAAAACAGCCAACAAAGCAATCACTTCAACCAGCACAACGCACAACACACGAGGGACAAATGGGGTGAGCTTTTGCAACTTCAACACAAGGGGGTGAAGCGCATAAGCTAAAACAGCCGCAACCGCGAAAGGGACCAAAACAGGCCCTAAAACCCACAAAAGCACAAGCACCAGTAAAGCGACACCCAACCACAAAGTCAGCCGTTTGGAACTTGGATTAAGGGGCATAAGGACGATTGGTTGTCAAAGTAAATTGAAAGAAGCTGTAGGCTTTGATCAGTACAACACGTGCTGACCTTAAAATAAGGCTTGATTTTAGTCCCCCCGCCCCCCTTTCTCACAATTTCCCCATTTTTCACATGAGCTCAACCCCCCTCTCCTACAAAGACGCTGGCGTCGACATCGTCGCAGGTGATGCTCTGGTCGAACGCATTAAACCCCTGGCCAAAAAAACCATGCGCGAGGGTGTTTTAGCAGGAATAGGTGGATTCGGTGCTCTTTTTGAAGTCCCAAAACGTTACAAAGAACCTGTCCTTGTCTCTGGCACAGACGGCGTTGGCACCAAATTGAAATTGGCATTTGAGTGGAACATGCACAGCACCGTTGGTATCGACTTGGTTGCCATGAGTGTCAACGATGTGCTGGTCCAAGGCGCAGAGCCCTTGTTCTTCTTGGATTATTTTGCTTGCGGCAAGTTGGATGTAGAGACAGCTGCCACAGTGGTAGGCGGCATTGCCAATGGCTGTGAAATGTCTGGCTGCGCACTCATTGGTGGCGAAACTGCAGAAATGCCAGGCATGTACCCGGCGGGTGAATATGACCTGGCTGGCTTTGCAGTGGGTGCTGTTGAAAAATCAAAAATCTTGTCTGGCAAGGATGTCAAACCAGGCGATGTTGTGTTGGGTCTGGGCTCTCATGGCGTGCATTCCAATGGCTTTAGCTTGGTTCGCAAATGCATAGAGCGCGCCGAGGGTCGGCTGCCTGAAACATTGGATGGGCAAGCCTTCAAAGATGCCATCATGGCGCCTACCAGGCTTTACGTGAAGTCGGTACTGCACGCATTGTCCATTCACCCCATCAAAGCACTGGCGCACATTACGGGGGGTGGCTTGCTGGAGAATATTCCGCGCGTTTTGCCTGAAGGCACCGCAGCCCACTTGGTCAAAGGAAGCTGGCCCCAATCTGAATTGTTTGCTTGGCTTCAAAAAACAGCCGTCATTGACGACATTGAAATGAATCGCACCTTCAACAATGGCATCGGCATGGTGGTCGTGCTTGATGCCGCTCATGCCCAAGCATGTGCAGAGACCTTGCGCCATTCGGGCGAGAAAGTTTATCAAATTGGGCTGATCGCTGTCCAAGGTGATGGCGAGCAAGTCGTGGTGACATCAAACTTTGAGGTCCAATAGCCATTCACGCCTAAATGAACTTGAACCCTGTCTCTAGGGGCAGGCTCAGTCGTTTTGAAGACTTGCCAAGCGCTGCTTCACAGCCACTGCATCAGTTGCATTGGGCAGCGCTTCAACATACCTTAACAAGTCCTTCAGCGCACGCTCTTTTTGACCCAACTCAATCAAGGCCAAGCCACGATCGCGGACCTCAAAAAGCGCTTCTGGATTGAGAACAATCAAGCGATCCATCACCAAAACAAGCCTCTCCCAATCTGCCTGACTGCTGAAAATTTCTTTGAGATTTCGAAGCATTCTGGTCAAGATGTCGCGAGGCAGCGCAGGCTGCAAAAACAGACCCAATGGCGTGTCCATGTCGCCAGAGGTCCCCATGTGAGGACGAAATGGCGCCAAGCGTTCAGCCAAGCTATCTAAACCCAAGGAATCGCCTGTCAGAGGGTCCATCACAATCAAGCCCTCAGGCAGCGTCACCTTCACTAAGAAATGACCCGGAAAAGACACGCCTTCCGCTTGCAAGCCTAACGCCTGTGCAAGCTCCAACCAAATAATTGCAATCGAAATTGGAATACCTCTTCGCGACCGCAATACCTCATTCAAGTAACTGTTTTCTGGCGCGTAAAAATTGTTGGCGTTGCCAGCAAACCCTAACTCTGTATAGAAAAATTGATTCAATACAGAAAGCGTCTTGAGCGGATCTGATTCAAATTTCAAACGACGCCTTAAACGAACCAAAAGCGCGTCAGAGCTTGCCAAAACATCTTGGATGTCCAACTGTGGCTCTTCATCTTGCGCAATGGACGCCGCAGCTTCTAGCAATGGGAAATCAGCGTCTGTTTCAACCAGACTTTTGAAATAACTGAGCGGCGTTACTGCCATCAACTGGAGGTTCATTTGTCTGACTCCAGTTAACGCCGCAACAAAGATTGCAAGCGCAACCCGCTGAGGCGCAAACAAGCAAAATACAAAACAGCTGAGCCGACCAACACCAAGGCCATGGTGCCCAATCTGCCCCATACCTGTTGCCGCATGGCCAACCAATCAAATGAAATACTTGCCCAAGCTAGAAAAGCAGTCAGTAACAAGCTGGCTAAAAGAACCTTGGCGCCAAACACAGGCCAACCTGGCAAAGGCTTGTAACTGCCTTTGCGAATCAATCCGACCAAGAGCCACGCCGCATTCAATAAAGCACCTAAGCCGATGGACAAAGCCAGGCCGGCATGGGCCAAATAAGGAACCAACACCACATTCATCACTTGCGTAAAACACAACACGACAACGGCAATCTTCACAGGTGTTTTGATGTCCTGACTTGCGTAGTAACCAGGCGCCAAGACCTTGATGGCGACAAGTCCCAACAAACCTACACCGTACCCAGTCAGTGCCAAAGTGGTTTGCTGAACATCACGGTCTGTGAAAGCACCATAGTGATAGAGCACCGACACCAATGGTTGAGAAAAAACCAGCAAGGCTGCAGCACAAGGCAACGCCAACAGAACAACCAAACGCAAGCCCCAATCGAGCATGGCTGCATATTCATTCTGATCGCCCTTCGCACGAGCTGCTGCCAGCTGCGGCATGAGCACTGCGCCAAGAGCCACGCCCAAAATAGCGGTTGGAAATTCCATCAGTCGGTCTGCGAAGGTGAGCCAACTGACGCTACCGGGGGCTAAATGCGATGCAATTTGTGTATTGATGAGCAAGGATATTTGAGCCACTCCAACCCCTAGCAAAGCTGGCAACATTAAGGCGGCGATTTGACGAGAAGCGGGATCTGACGCAGACCTTCGAATGGCCGACCACGTCAGGCCAATGCGAGGTAACAAACCGATTTTTGAAAGCGCAGGAATTTGAATGGCCAATTGCATGAAGCCGCCCAACATGACACCCACGGGCAAAGCATAGATGGCCTGGATACCTTTTGACTTGAGCCAAGGCGCAAGCAGCCAAGCAGCACCGATCATGGCCAAATTCAACAACACAGGGGTGGCAGCAGGGACTGCAAATTTTTTCCAAGTATTTAAAATGCCAGCGGACAAAGCCACCATCGACATGAAACCAATGTAGGGAAACATCCAGCGCGTCATGTGCACAGCTGCTTCAAACGATTCGGGTTGCTGCTGCAGCCCGCTGGCCATGGCCCAGACCAAGAAAGGCGCAGCCAAAACGCCCGCAAAACTCAAAAGCAAGAGTGCCCAAGCCAAAAGCGTCGCCACATGATCTACCGCTTTTTTTGTGGCCTCATCACCGTTTTGCGCTTTGCTGGCCGCTAAAACAGGTACAAATGCTTGACTGAAAGCGCCCTCTGCGAAAAGCCGTCGGAACAGATTTGGAATACGAAAGGCTACATTAAAAGCGTCTGTCAGTGCGTTGGCACCAAATGTAGAGGCAATGAAAAGTTCCCTGACCAAACCCGTGATGCGGGATGCCAGAGTCCAAAGGGAGACGGTAGATGCAGATTTAAGGAGGCTCACAAAGAGAGTGTAGCGACTGAAATGACAGCTTGTCAGGTCCCTGTACCAAGTAGTTCTTTGGCTGATACAATAGCCGGCTTTGCTGACAACATCCTCAGACAACTAGGACAAACATTAAATGGCTTCTGCTAAACCCAAGAAAAAGAACCCCCGCCTGGCATCAGGCCGGAAACGCGCACGTCAAGACGTGAAACTGAACGCAGCGAACACCTCACTGCGCTCCAAATACCGCACCGCTGTTAAGAACGTTGAAAAAGCTGTTCTGGCGGGTGACAAAACCAAAGCAAGCGAACTGTTTGCCAAAATGCAAGCCGTTGTCGACACCGTTGCCGACAAAGGTATCTTTCACAAGAACAAAGCAGCTCGCGATAAGAGCCGCTTGTCAACCAAGGTGAAAGCCTTGGCCCTCGCCTGATCAATTGATCACCAGCCCGGCACCCATCTGGGTTGCCGCCGTTTGAAACGGGTGCGCTGTCAGCAAAGAAAAAGCAAAAAGCCGTCTTAGGACGGCTTTTTTGTGGACGTCATTCTAAAGACAATTTCTATTTGGGAGGAATTGGCAGCAAGCAAGCCTCGGACACTTGCAGGTTGTTGTCTTTGGCGAAACTCATCAGAAAGTCCCAAGCCATGGGCTCATAGCCACGCAGGTCGGTGTGAACCACCACACACTTGATACCCGCTAAGGTTTGCGGAATACACCAAGGCGAATAGCTGAGGTGGCTTCCTGGTGTGGCGCCCCCTGGCCGAAATTGCCCCATTACGCCAGCCAAGCGTTCAGCCCAATCGCTGGGGCGGAAAGTACGGCCGTCCAAGGTAATTCCTTGAATCAGAACTTCTTTGGCGTTGTTTGAAACCATCGATCAGAGGTTGGGAGAATTCGTGGGCATACATCAGGGATCGCCTCAATGCTGCATTGCAAAAGAATTGTATCTTATATAAGACTTGAAGCATAAATTCTGCCTCTAAAATCTCATCTCAGCGGCCCTCTTCGTTGGGCCGATTTCTTTTCAGAGGAGTTCTCAGCATGTCCGCTTTCATTGAAGCCACTTCGCCGCACACCATGAACACTTATGGCCGCTTGCCCATTGCCATAAGCCACGGTCAGGGTTGCCGAGTATGGGATGTCAATGGCAAAGTGTATTTGGACGCATTGGGCGGAATTGCTGTGAACACCTTAGGCCACAACCACCCAGAATTGGTGCCTGCGCTACAAGACCAACTGAGCAAAATCATCCACAGCTGCAACTACTACCACGTCCCCAACCAAGAAAAGCTGGCGGCCAAACTGGTTGAGTTATCGGGCATGACCAATGTGTTTTTTTGCTGTACCGGTTTAGAAGCCAATGAGGCCGCGATCAAGTTAGCCCGAAAATTTGGTCACGACAAAGGCATCGACAAACCTGTCATCGTGGTTTATGAAAAAGCCTTTCATGGACGTAGCATTGCCACCTTGAGTGCCACAGGCAATACCAAAATTCAAAAAGGTTTTGGCCCCTTGGTGGAGGGCTTCTTGCGCGTTCCGGTCAATGACATTGCGGCCTTGAAAAAAGCCACTGAAAACAATCCCAATGTGGTCGCCGTGTTCTTTGAAACTATTCAAGGCGAAGGGGGCGTGAACCCCATGCACATGGACTACTTGCGCGATGTGCGCGCTCTTTGCGATGAAAAAGATTGGCTCATGATGATTGACGAAGTTCAATGCGGCATGGGCAGAACTGGCAAATGGTTTGCACACCAATGGGCTGGCATCAAGGCCGACGTCATGCCCTTGGCAAAGGGCTTGGGCTCTGGCGTTCCCATTGCGGCGGTGGTTGCTGGTCCTAAGGCTGCCCACATTTTTCAGCCCGGCAACCACGGCACCACCTTTGGGGGCAATCCCTTGGCCATGCGTGCGGGCGTTGAAACCATTCGCATCATGGAGAAAGATGGCTTGCTTGAGAATGCAGCCCGCGTGGGTGCTCACCTCAAAGCTCGACTTGAAAAAGGCCTTGCTGGCGCGCAGGGTGTCAAAGAAATTCGGGGTCAAGGCTTGATGCTTGGCATTGAATTAGTGAAGCCTTGCAGTGAACTCACAATGCGTGCAGCTGAAGCAGGCTTGTTGATCAGCGTGACAGCAGACAGCGTCATTCGCATGGTGCCACCACTCATCATGACTCAGGCTGAAGCCGATGAAGTGGCCGATATTTTGTTGCCGCTCATCCACACATTTCTGACGGAGTCATCCTAATGCTTACGCAGGTACCCGCTACGCCTCTTCGGCATTACTTGCAATTCACAGATTTAAATGCTGAAGAATATGCGCATGTTTTCAAGCGTGCATCGTTCATCAAAGCCAAGTTCAAGGCCTACGAAAAATACCAGCCACTGACAGACCGCACATTGGCCATGATCTTTGAGAAAGCCTCCACACGAACCCGTGTGAGCTTTGAAGCAGGCATGTACCAAATGGGGGGCTCGGTGGTGCACCTCACAACTGGCGACAGCCAACTGGGGCGTGCAGAACCCATTGAAGACAGCGCCAGAGTGATCAGCCGCATGGTCGATCTGGTCATGATTCGAACCTATGGGCAAGACAAAATTGAAACCTTTGCCAAGCATTCACGCGTCCCCGTCATCAACGGGCTGACCAATGAGTTTCACCCATGCCAAATCTTGGCAGACATCTTTACCTACATCGAGCACCGAGGCTCTATTCAAGGCAAAACAGTGGCCTGGGTGGGTGATGGCAACAACATGGCCAACACTTGGCTACAAGCTGCCGACTTGCTGGGCTTTAAAGTCAATCTCAGCACCCCTAGTGGCTACGAAGTTGACCCGGCAGTTGTGGGTGTTCGAAGTGCTGCCAGCACGCAGTTCTTTAAAGACCCGATGCAAGCTTGTGAAGGCGCTGATTTGGTCACCACCGATGTGTGGACCAGCATGGGCTATGAAGCAGAGAACGAAGCCCGCAAAAAAGCGTTTGCCGATTGGTGCGTCGACGAGGAGATGATGAAAGTGGCCAAGCCCGATGCGCTGTTCATGCACTGTCTACCCGCTCACCGAGGTGAAGAGGTCAGTGCAGAAGTCATCGATGGCCCCCAGTCCGTGGTGTGGGATGAAGCCGAAAATCGCATGCATGCGCAAAAGGCCTTGATGGAATTTTTACTGCTTGGCAAAGTCTGAATCAGGCTTTCAAGCGCACGAGTCTCATCACAGAAAAACTGTCGCCCAGTTAGGGCCCTGCATAAAGCCAAGGGACATCCATCAAGGGTTCTCCCATGAGTTTCATCGCTACATTGCGACCCCATCGCAGAGGTCCTTGAAGGTGAAAAATCTGACCGTTTCGAATTGAGCGTTGTTGCACTTGGGCGTTGCGCGCCCACCGTGCTTGCGCGTACATTTGCAGGCGGTCTTCTACTTGCAAATCTGCTCTGGCCCAGCTTCTGGCCAACTCGGCTGCATCCTCTATGGCCATGCCTGCACCTTGCGCCAAGAACGGACGCATGGGATGAGCAGCATCGCCTAACAAAGCAATTCGGCCTTTCGCCATTTCATGAGGGCCTTTGATGGGTGGACGGTCACAAAGTGGCCACAGTCGCCAAGCTGGCACTGCTTCCAGCATGTTGCGCAGGTCGGCGTGAATGGGTCCCATGGCAGCCTCTAAGTCTTGTTTGTTGCCTGCATGGTCCCAGTCATCCAAGCTGGCTGGAGGTGGTCCTTGAACCACCACCACCAAGTTTAAATACTCACCACATTTGACGGGGTACAACACGGCATGAACTTTGGGGCCTACCCAAACATTCACATCTTGCAGTCGCAACTTTTCAGGGATAGATTGCATGGGCACAAGGGCTCGATAGGCTAACAAGCCTGTCACCCTGGGGGCTGTGGGTGGCACCACGAATTGACGCGTTTTACTCCAAAGTCCGTCGGCCCCCACCATGGCGGCGGATTGAGAGAGTTCGGCCAAACTTGCAGGTAAGTTTGTGCCACTGATCTGGATGCCATCCGCATTCTGCTGCAAGCCTTGCACTTCTGAATCAAGACGCAATTCAGCCTGGCCTGAGCTCCTTATTTTTTTCAGCAACACACGGTGCAAATCAGCACGGTGCACTGTGAAATAAGGTGCGCCATAGGTGTCTAAGCTTCGCTGCCCTAAACGCAGAGTGCCAATGATTTGTCCAGTATGAGTGTCTTTGGCATCTAGTTTGCGTGGCACAAATCCAATTTCTTGGAGGTCTTCTGCTAAGCCCCAAGCATGCAAAATGCGCGTCACATTGGGGCCCATCTGGATACCCGCACCTACTTCCGAGAAAGTGGCAGCGCGCTCTAGCACCTGCGGCCTGGCGCCAGCTTGACCGCATGCCAATGCGGCAGCCAGCCCACCAATTCCACCACCCACAATGATCATCGTATTTTCCACAAGCTTGATTTTGCAACGATCTGATTGCGCAAACTCTGCAGCCCATCAAAAAAGCCCAAAAGACCGAAATCTTTTGGGCTTAAGCACAGTGCTTAACGCGCAGTTTTAGGCTGCAACACCCTTGGCTACTTCTGCATACTCTTCGATCTTGTCGAAGTTCATGTACTTGTAGATCTGAGTTCCATCTTTGTTAATTTCAGTCATGCTCGCTTGGTACTCTTCTGTGGTGGGGATGCGGCCCAGCTTGGAGCTGATGGCTGCAACCTCAGAGGAAGCCAAATAAACATTGGTGTTTTTGCCCAAGCGGTTGGGAAAATTGCGCGTTGAAGTAGACACCACCGTGGCGCCCTCACGCACCTGGGCTTGATTGCCCATGCACAAAGAGCAGCCGGGCATTTCAGTGCGCGCGCCTGCAGCGCCAAAGACGCCGTAGTGGCCTTCTTTGGTTAATTCGGCAGCGTCCATTTTGGTGGGCGGCGCAATCCACAACTTCACGGGAATGTCACGCCTGCCTTCAAGCAACTTTGAGGCTGCGCGGAAGTGACCAATGTTGGTCATGCAAGAGCCAATGAAGACTTCGTCAATCTTGGTGCCCGCTACATCTGACAACAACTTGGCGTCATCTGGGTCGTTAGGGCAGCACAAGACAGGCTCTTTCAGCTGGTCCATGTCAATTTCTAGCACGTGGGCGTATTCAGCATTGGCATCCGCTTCAAGCAGCTTAGGATTGGCCAACCAAGCTTCGACGGCCTTGATGCGACGCTCTAGTGCACGCTTGTCGTTATAACCCTGAGCAATCATGTTTTTCATCAAAACAATGTTGGAGTTCAAATACTCTTTGACCGGTTCTGGGTTGAGCTTCACTGTACAACCCGCTGCTGAGCGCTCCGCTGATGCATCTGACAACTCAAACGCTTGCTCAACCTTCAAGTCTGGCAATCCTTCAATTTCCAAAATACGGCCCGAGAACTCATTGATCTTGCCGGACTTGGCAACGGTCAGTAAGCCTGCCTTGATGGCGTAGTAGGGAATGGCGTGAACCAAATCGCGCAATGTGATGCCAGGCTGCATCTGGCCTTTGAAACGAACCAGAATAGATTCAGGCATGTCCAATGGCATGACACCTGTGGCAGCACCGAAGGCCACCAAACCTGAGCCAGCAGGGAAAGAAATACCAATGGGAAAACGTGTGTGAGAGTCGCCACCTGTGCCCACTGTGTCGGGCAACAACAAGCGATTCAACCAACTGTGAATAATGCCGTCACCTGGCTTCAGAGAAACACCGCCACGGTTGCTCATGAAAGCTGGTAGTTCGTGGTGCATTTTCACGTCAACAGGCTTGGGGTATGCCGCTGTGTGGCAGAAAGACTGCATCACCATGTCGGCACTGAAGCCCAAGCAAGCCAAGTCTTTCAGCTCGTCACGTGTCATGGTGCCAGTGGTGTCTTGTGAGCCCACAGTGGTCATCTTGGGTTCGCAATAGGTACCAGGGCGAACGCCCTGTCCTTCCGGCAAGCCACACGCACGGCCCACCATTTTTTGTGCCACGGTAAAACCAGCTTTGGTAGACGTGGGCACTTTAGGCAAACGGAACAAGGTCGAAGTGGGCAAGCCCAAGAACTCGCGGGCCTTGCCTGTCAATGAACGACCAATGATCAAATTGATACGGCCGCCTGCGCGAACCTCATCAAACAACATGTCGCTGCGAAGTTCAAACTCAGTGAGCAGTGCACCGTTCTTCATGATCTTGCCTTCGTAAGGCAAGACATCAATCACATCTCCCATTTCCAACTTGGAAACATCCACTTCAATGGGCAAGGCACCAGAATCTTCTTGCGTATTGAAGAAGATAGGGGCAATTTTGGCACCCAATGTCACGCCACCAAAGCGCTTGTTAGGCACAAAAGGAATGTCTTCACCAAAGCCCCAGATGATGCTGTTGGTGGCCGACTTGCGAGAAGAACCGGTGCCCACCACATCGCCTACATAAGCCACCAAATGGCCTTTTTTCTTCATCTCTTCAATGAAGGCCATGGGGCCGCGCTTGCCGTCTTCTTCTGGTTTGAAGGCCGCATCAGGGCGTGTGTTTTTCAACATGGCCAAGTAATGCAGTGGAATGTCAGGGCGACTCCAAGCATCGGGCGCGGGAGACAAATCGTCGGTATTGGTTTCACCCGGTACTTTGAACACAGAGACAGTGATTTTTTTCGCCACTTCAGGACGTGAAGTGAACCATTCGGCATCAGCCCAGCTTTGAATGACAGCCGTGGCATTGGCATTGCCTGCCTTTGATTTTTCGGCGACGTCATGGAAGAAGTCAAACATCAGCAGTGTTTTCTTCAAACTTTCAGCAGCCACAACGGCCACTTCTTTGTGGTCGAGCAAATCAATCAAGGGTTTGACGTTGTAACCGCCCACCATGGTGCCCAACAATTCAGTGGCTTTGGCTTTGCTCACCAAAGCAACAGACAAGTCGCCATGAGCAACTGCGGACAAGAACGAGGCCTTGACTTTGGCTGCATCGTCAACGCCAGGTGGCACACGGTGAGTGAGCAAGTCCATCAAAAAGGCTTCTTCACCTTGTGGTGGATTTTTGATGAGTTCAATTAACTCAGCTGTTTGTTTGGTATCCAAAGGCAGCGGGGGAATTCCCAGCGCTGCACGTTCGGCGGCATGTTCACGATAAGCTTGCAACATAGTTTTCTCCTGTCTTACGAAATAAATTGATCAATCAATCTTTAAAAAAATTATCAAACTTTGCGACTCAGCGCTTGTTGTTTGTGACATCGTTGCTCACATCAATCAGAGCAGGCGGTGGGTTGTTTTTCATGTCATTGGCAACGGCGACCTGATCGGGGTGGGCACATTCATCGGCCAATCGACGTCCATTTTTTTGATCCATCAGCATGGACTTGTTGGCCAACTGCAACCAGACTGCGCCAGCCTTTTCATCTTCCAAACGAATGGCCCCCGTGCTGGTTGCAACTGGCCGCATTCGGTATTTGTAACCCTTGCCCTGCAAATCGAAGTAGCCAGGCGTGTGTGCATCGGCCGTCATGCGAATGGAAGCACCTAGCTCACAGGGTAAATGACCGACATGAACACGTTCTGCAATGCTGAGTTCTTGCGGAGCCAAAGGTGTATCGACTGGCTTGGCAGCGGCATTGCGCTTGTCTGAATTATTTTGCTTGATGGTATTTGGAGCTTTTGGCTTTGCCGCAGGTTTTGTCTGCACCTCTTTTTTGGTCGCACCATTTACATCTTTAGAAGATTGCGCTTGGGCCATGTTGATACCTGAGCCCCAAAGGCCTGCCACAAAAACCAGAAAGAAAAATTTCAAACGGCACATGGTGTCTCTCCAAAATAGGATTGAACCGATCCGGGTATGGGTCTTCCCGTTTGATGCGCGCGTTCAAGCACTTGCCAAAAGAATCTGTAGCTTGCGCGGTCATGCAATTGACCACCCAAGCTCACAGGCGCCCATTCTGCAAGACGAGCTGCTTCGATCAACTCAGCAGCTTGTTCAATCTCGTGCGCACTTGGGGCCATGGCTTCCAACACAGGCCTGATTTGACTGGGGTGAATACTCCACATGCGTGTGTAGCCTAATTCGCGTGAAGCTTTTAAGGCCGCCAATTTAATGGCTTCTAAATCACTGAATTCTGTGACCACGCAGTGCGATGGCACTTTACCGTGAGCGTGACAAGCACTGGCAATTTCCAATTTAGCTCGCACAACCAGCGGGTGAGTGAATTGACCTTCAACGCCCATGCCACTGGAAGGAATGGCACCCCCATGGGCAGATACAAAATC
Source organism: Limnohabitans sp. (assembly GCA_021300495.1). Taxonomy (GTDB): domain Bacteria; phylum Pseudomonadota; class Gammaproteobacteria; order Burkholderiales; family Burkholderiaceae_C; genus Limnohabitans_A. The sequence continues at coordinate 72,069 of JAJTDK010000007.1, forward strand.
CATCAGGCCAAAACTCAAGGACTGCACGCGGGGATGTGCTGCAATTTCAAAGGCACGGTGAACTGCTGCAGGTGACTCAATCAAGACATGCAATGGCAACGTCAATGCGCCCGCTTGATTCAAAGCTTGCGCTGCAGTGTCAACATCGGCAACAGACTCCACCTTGGGAATCATCACGTGTCGCAAGTTGCGATGCGCATCTTTCAGAATCAAATTCACATCATTGAAAAACGAGGGGTGATCAACGGGGTGGACCCTAACTGCCACCCTGGCTTCAGGGGCTGCATTGTTTGCAATTTCTTTGACCAAATGGGCATGCTCAATTTCGCCGCCTACTGGGGCGCCATCTTCACAGTCCAAGGTGACATCAAAGACGCAGGCGCCAAACTCCTGCGTCATTTCTGCTTGCAGTTGCAAGCTTTTGCGCATCCGCACTTCGACACCACTGTAGTGATCACACACAGGCAAAAGCATGCCTGCGGCTTGTGATCCCAACAGAATATCGCGCGGATGCTTCACGAAAGTGACTTCTGCTTAGAGTAAGTGCGCCACGCCGGCTTGCTCGTCAGTCAATTCTTTCAAAGTTTTGTCGATGCAAGATTGGCTGAAGGCATCAATTTCCAAACCTTCGACCACTTTGTATTCGCCGTTCACGCATGTGACGGGAAAACCGAACATGACGTCTTTGGGAATACCGTACCAGCCTTGTGAAGGAATGCCCATGGTGACCCAATGGCCGTTGGTACCCAAAGCCCAATCTCGCATGTGGTCGATTGCGGCATTGGCTGCAGAGGCGGCAGATGACAACCCACGCGCTTCAATGATGGCGGCACCACGTTTGCCAACTGTCGGCAAGAACACGTTGGCATTCCACTCTTGATCGTTGATCATGGTCTTCACAGATTCGCCGTTGATGGTGGCGAAACGATAATCGGCGTACATGGTGGGAGAGTGGTTGCCCCAAACACACAATTTCTGAATGTCTGCAACTGCTTTGCCAGTTTTGGCCGCAATTTGCGACGCTGCACGGTTGTGGTCCAAGCGCAGCATGGCTGTGAAGTTGCTGGGCTTCAGATCGGGCGCGCTCTTCATGGCGATGTAAGCGTTGGTGTTGGCGGGGTTGCCGACCACCAAAACTTTGACATTGCGAGACGCCACAGCGTTCAAAGCTTTGCCTTGCGCAGTGAAGATAGCGCCGTTGATGGCGAGCAGTTCAGCGCGCTCCATGCCAGGGCCACGAGGACGTGAACCCACCAACAAAGCGTAGTCTGTGTCTTTGAAAGCGGTCATGGGGTCGGCGTGGGCTTCCATGCCAGCCAACAATGGAAAAGCACAATCGTCCAATTCCATCATGACGCCCTTCAGGGCTTTTTGGGCTTTTTCGTCGGGGATTTCAAGCAATTGCAAGATCACGGGCTGATCTTTGCCCAACATTTCGCCGGAGGCGATGCGAAACAACAATGCATATCCAATTTGACCTGCGGCTCCTGTGACGGCGACGCGAACGGGCTTTTTGCTCATGGTGTGAACTCCAGATGGTGATAAGAAAACGGACTTCGCCGACCACATCCCGACATTCACTGCCGACCGGGTCGCCTGGCGTTCCAGACGGGTGCGCAAAGAAAAATGCGCACGGGCAAACAGCTTTCGAGTTTACTCGCGAATTCCCTGAAAAGTCAATTTGTCTTATGTCTTATATAAGATATCATTGCATCACTTTTTGAGCCGGCCTTTTGCCAAGGCAACTGACATGACATCTCAAGTTTTTTCTGTTGAAACTGCCGAATCGTCAGACTCCTCATCGTCTGCGCCAGCGTTCAGCCCGCTTTATCAACAAATCAAGGGGCTGATCCTGCAAGGCCTTCAAACAGGCGAATGGAAACCAGGGGAAGGCATTCCCAGCGAGATGGAATTGGCCGCGCGCTACAGAGTCAGTCAAGGCACGGTTCGAAAGGCCATTGATGAACTGGCCAACAACAACTTGCTGGTTCGCAGACAAGGAAAAGGCACCTTTGTGGCCACCCATGCCGAGCAACAGGTGCAATATCGATTTTTGAAGTTAATGCCCGACTTGGGCCAACCCAAAAGAGATGGCCCAGCCCAAAGAAAAATCATTGATTGCAAGCGGCTTCGCGCCAACGCTGAGATAGGACGCGCATTGGCATTGCGCACAGGCGATGCTGTGCTTCAAGTCCGCCGAGTTCTCTCTTTTGGTGGGGTACCCACAATCCTAGAAGACCTCTGGCTGCCCGGGGCGCCCTTCAAAGGGCTGACGGCAGAACGGCTGAGTGACTATCATGGGCCCATGTATGCGCTGTTTGAAACAGAGTTTGGGGTGCGGATGGTGCGGGCCGAAGAAAAAATCAAGGCAGTCGTGCCGGATGACGCTCAATGCAAATTGCTTGAGATTAAGTCTCATACCCCATTACTGAGTGTAGAGCGGACGGCCTTCACCTACAACGACACGCCGATGGAGTTACGCAGAGGCTTCTATGTCACAGCGGCACACCACTATCACAATGTTTTAAATTGACGCTTTGGCGACATTTAAGCTTCTTATCCCTATTGTTTTTTCATTTGTTAAAGAAATTCTCATGTCAGTTTGTTGCGTTGCAATAGAATCCGCGAACACGCCCGTCAAAAACGGCTGTGAAGTTACCTAATAGGAATTAAAAATGACCGAAGCTGCCCGAAAAAGGCCTGAATTCCGCAATATCAATGCTCTCAGCGATTTGCCCAGTTACCGCTTGCCCGCGGCAGGTTGGGTGTCCATCCTGCACCGTGTGAGTGGCGCCTTGATGTTCTTGCTCATGCCCTTCATCATTTGGATGTTTGATTCTTCCATCACATCAGAGATCTCATTTGCCAAGTTTGCCGCCGCCTTCAATGTGGGCCTTGGCTTCATTCCAGGTTGGTTCATGAAATTGGTTGCGCTGGCCATCATTTGGGCTTATTTGCACCATTTCATTGCTGGCATTCGCCACCTTTACATGGATACGTTTCACGCGGTCACCAAAGAGTTCGGCAAATCATCGGCTGTTGCCACTTTGGTTTTGAGCTTGGGTCTCACCGCTGTCCTGGCCGCCAAATTATTTGGCCTCTATTAATTAGGAACAGATCACATGTCAGTTAATCACGGTTCCAAGCGCATCACGACTGGCGCTCACTACGGCCTTCGCGACTGGTTGGCGCAACGCATCACAGCTGCTTTAATGGCCTCGTTCACTTTGCTGGTCTTGGTACAAGTCATCTTCACCAGCGGCCCTATTGGCTACGAAGAGTGGGCGGGTATTTTTGCAGCCCAGTGGATGAAGGTTTTGACCTTTGTCACCATCCTTTCTTTGCTTTACCACGCCTGGATTGGCATACGCGATATTTGGATGGATTACATCAAACCCCTCGGTTTGCGTCTTTTCTTGCATGTTGCCTCCCTGATATGGCTCATCGGCTGCGCTGGCTGGGCTGTTCAGGCCTTGTGGCTTCTTTGATGATGTTCGGTACTGATTGAACCCTGACAGACACTGAGCCTCTCCCCCTATTACAAGATTTCACACACCATGACTTACACCAAAGACAAGATCGCCACGCGTAAATTTGACGTCGTGATCGTCGGCGCCGGCGGCTCCGGTATGCGCGCTGCCTTGCAACTGTCCCGCGCTGGTTTGAACGTTGCTGTTCTTTCCAAAGTATTCCCCACCCGTTCGCACACCGTGGCGGCTCAGGGCGGTATTGGTGCTGCATTGGGCAATATGTCCGACGACAACTGGCACTACCACTTCTACGACACCATCAAGGGCTCCGACTGGCTCGGAGACCAAGACGCCATCGAATTCATGTGCCGTGAAGCGCCCAAAGTTGTCTATGACTTAGAGCACATGGGCATGCCTTTCGACCGCAACCCAGACGGCACCATTTACCAGCGTCCATTTGGCGGCCACACCGCCAACTATGGCGAGAAGTCGGTTCAACGTGCTTGCGCTGCAGCTGACCGTACGGGTCATGCCATGTTGCACACGCTTTATCAGCAAAACATCAAAGCCAAAACCAGCTTCTTCGTAGAGTGGATGGCCCTCGACCTGATTCGCGATGCTGAAGGCGATGTGGTGGGTGTCACATCACTTGAAATGGAAACCGGCGACCTGCACATCTTGCACGCCAAAACTGTGTTGTTGGCCACCGGTGGTGCTGGCCGTATTTTTGCAGCGTCTACCAACGCCTTCATCAATACTGGCGACGGCTTGGGCATGGCCGCCCGCGCTGGCATCCCTTTAGAAGACATGGAGTTCTGGCAGTTCCACCCCACTGGCGTAGCTGGCGCAGGCGTGTTACTGACCGAAGGCTGCCGTGGTGAAGGTGCTATTCTGCTCAACAGCAATGGCGAACGTTTCATGGAACGTTACGCACCCACTCTGAAAGACTTGGCCCCTCGCGACTTCGTGTCACGCGCCATGGACCAAGAGATCAAAGAAGGCCGCGGCTGCGGGCCAAACAAAGACTATGTGATGTTGAAGCTGGACCACCTGGGCTCAGAAACAATTCACAAACGTTTGCCTTCCGTGTACGAAATTGGCGTCAACTTTGCCAACGTCGACATCACCAAAGAACCCATTCCTGTGGTGCCCACCATCCACTATCAAATGGGCGGCATTCCAACCAACATTCACGGCCAAGTGGTTGTCCAATCCGCCAGCAGCCACAATGCCGTGGTCAACGGCTTGTATGCAGTGGGCGAATGCTCCTGCGTGAGTGTTCACGGCGCCAACCGTTTGGGCACTAACTCCTTGCTCGACCTCTTGGTGTTTGGTCGTGCGGCAGGCAATCACATTGTTGATTTCGCCAGCAAAACCAAGTCACACAAAGACTTGCCCAAAGATGCAGCCGACCTGACATTGGCGCGTCTGAACCGACTTGAAGGTCGCAAAGGCGAGTACTCACAAGATGTGGCCAATGACATGCGCGCCACGATGCAAATTCATGCCGCCGTATTCCGAACACAAGCCGCCATGGACGAAGGCGTGGTGAAAATTGCTGAAATTCGCGAACGCGTCAACGCCATCGCTTTGACTGACACTTCCAAAGTGTTTAACACGGCTCGCATCGAAGCCTTGGAAGTGGAAAACCTGATCGAGTGCGCCCAAGCCACCATGGTCTCTGCCGCTGCGCGCAAAGAATGTCGCGGTGCACATACCGTGAGTGACTATGAGCGGCCCGCTGACGATCCCGTTTCGCCATTGGGCCGTGACGATGCCAATTGGATGAAACACACCCTGTGGCACAGCGACACCAACAGCCTGACCTACAAACCCGTCAACTTAAAACCTCTGACAGTGGACTCTGTGCCACCCAAGGTTCGGACGTTCTAAATTCCTGAAGGTAGAAACATGACCAAACGTATTTTTGAAATCTATCGTTACGATCCTGACAAGGATGCTAAGCCTTACATGCAAAGCATTGAGGTGGAATTGGACGGCCATGAACGCATGTTGCTCGATGCGCTTATGAAGCTGAAGAAAGTGGATCCCACTTTGTCGTTTCGTCGCTCATGCCGTGAAGGTGTTTGCGGCTCTGACGCCATGAACATCAACGGCAAAAATGGTTTGGCTTGCCTAACCAACATGCTGACCTTGCCTGGCAAAATTGTTTTAAAGCCTCTGCCGGGCTTGCCTGTTGTGCGCGACCTGATCGTCGACATGACGCAGTTCTTCAAACAATACAATTCGATCAAGCCTTACTTGATCAACGACACCATCCCGCCTGAAAAAGAGCGTCTGCAAAGCCCTGAAGAGCGCGAAGAGCTCGATGGTTTGTACGAGTGCATTTTGTGCGCCAGTTGCTCAACCAGCTGCCCCAGCTTTTGGTGGAACCCTGATAAGTTTGTAGGACCAGCAGGTTTGCTCCAAGCCTACAGGTTCATTGCTGACAGCCGTGACCATGGCACAGCCGAACGGTTAGACAATTTGGAAGACCCCTATCGTCTGTTCCGCTGCCACACCATCATGAACTGCGTCGACGTTTGCCCCAAGAATCTGAACCCCACCAAAGCCATTGGCAAAATCAAAGAGATGATGGTGCGCCGCGCCGTCTAAACTGAGATCAAGCAAAGAGACCGCCAAGATGGGAGATGAACTGCTCGACACATTAGATCGCAACACCCCTTTGGGTGAGCGCGCTCTGAGCAAACTGCGTTGGCGTTGCAGACGCGGTTTGCTGGAGAACGATCTTTTCATTGAGCGCTTTTTCAATCGATACGCACCGCAAATGACTGTAGGACAAGCTCGCGGCATGTACATTTTGATGGACTTGTCTGACAACGACTTAATGGATTTGTTCATGAAACGCAAACCGCTCGGAGCTGACATTGAATCTGAAGAAGTCAGCGAACTGACAACAAAGCAACCCTGTCGTTCAGTAACGGCGCCCCTAGCATTGAAATGCCTGTTTACAGTGGCAGCATTGGCCCCGATGTCATCGACATTCGCAAGTTGTACGGCCAAAGTGGCATGTTCACTTACGACCCCGGCTTCTTATCTACAGCCTCTTGCCAATCTGGCATCACCTTCATTGACGGCGACAAAGGTGAGTTACTTTACCGTGGCTATCCCATCGAACAACTGGCCAACCATGGCGACTATTTGGACACTTGCTACTTGCTCTTGAAAGGCGATTTACCTGATGCCAAGCAAAGCGCAGACTTTCACAAACTGGTGAACAACCACACCATGGTGAATGAACAAATGCAATTTTTCTTGCGCGGCTTCCGTCGTGATGCACACCCGATGGCGGTGATGACTGGATTGGTCGGCGCCCTCTCAGCGTTCTATCATGACAGCACCGACATCACCAATCCCGAACACCGTGAAATTTCAGCCATCCGCTTGATTGCCAAATTGCCAACCTTGGTCGCCATGTCCTACAAGTACGGCATCGGCCAGCCCTTCATGTACCCTCAAAACAGCTTGTCTTACTCTGGCAATTTCTTGCGCATGATGTTTGGTGTGCCATGTGAAGAGTACGTTGTCAACCCAGTCCTTGAGCGTGCCCTAGATCGCATCTTCATCTTGCACGCAGACCACGAGCAAAACGCATCGACCTCTACAGTTCGTTTGTGCGGCTCATCTGGCACCAACCCTTTCGCCGCCGTCGCAGCTGGCGTGGCATGCCTTTGGGGCCCCGCTCACGGCGGCGCAAATGAGGCCTGTTTGAAAATGTTGGACGACATCCAAAAAATGGGCGGCATCTCTAAAGTGGGCGAGTTCATGGAGCAAGTTAAAGACAAGAACTCTGGCGTCAAGCTCATGGGCTTTGGTCACCGCGTTTACAAAAACTACGATCCCCGCGCCAAGCTCATGCAAGAGACTTGCGATGAAGTTTTGGCAGAACTCGGTTTGGAAAATGACCCCCTGTTTAAATTGGCCAAACAAGTTGAAAAAATCGCCTTGGAAGACGACTACTTTGTATCACGCAAGTTGTACCCTAACGTCGACTTCTACTCTGGCATCGTGCAGCGGGCTATTGGCATCCCTGTGAACCTGTTCACCGGCGTATTCGCTTTGGCCCGCACTGTGGGCTGGATTGCACAACTGAATGAAATGATTGGCGATCCCGAGTACAAAATCGGCCGTCCCCGTCAGCTGTTTACGGGCTCACCCCGCCGTAACATCCCAGGCGCAAAATAAGCTTCTCGCCTCTCTTAAAAGCCCGCGCGATCCGCGGGCTTTTTTCATTGATTTTCTATTTTGAGTTTTTGAATTTCTAAGTTTTCAATGCAACCAGAACTTCATCCAGCATTTTCTTTGCATCGCCAAACAACATGCGGTTGTTGTCTTTGTAAAAAAGTGGGTTGTCAACACCTGCGTAACCACTGGCCATAGACCGTTTCATAACGATGCTTGTGCGCGCCTTCCAAACTTCAAGCACAGGCATACCAGCAATTGGGCTTGTAGGGTCGTCTTGAGCAGCCGGGTTCACGATGTCGTTGGCACCGATCACGATGGCCACGTCGGTGTCTGGAAAATCTTCGTTCAACTCATCCATTTCCATCACGATGTCGTAAGGCACCTTGGCCTCAGCCAACAACACGTTCATGTGGCCAGGCATGCGACCCGCAACAGGGTGGATACCAAAGCGCACGTTCACGCCTTTTTCGCGCAAAGTACGGGTAATCTCAAAGACGGTGTGCTGTGCTTGTGCCACGGCCATGCCGTAGCCGGGCACGATGATGACATTCTTGGCGTCGCGCAACAATTCTGCGGTTTCAGCAGCCAAGATGGGGCTGACCTCACCCACCGGCTCGGCACTTTCACCGCCAGCAGGCTTAGGCGTTGCAGCAGTGGTCCCAAACCCGCCAGCAATCACACTGATGAAACTGCGGTTCATGGCATTGCACATGATGTAGGACAGAATAGCGCCGCTAGAACCCACCAAAGCACCCACCACAATCAACAAATCGTTGCTCAACATGAAGCCCGTGGCGGCAGCTGCCCAACCCGAATAGCTGTTCAGCATTGAAACCACCACCGGCATGTCGGCGCCACCAATGGCCATGACCATGTGGATGCCAAACAAAAGCGCAATGGCGCTCATCACAAACAACGGGAACATGCCTTGTTCAATGGTCTCGGCTTGCAAGAACATACGGCCAAAGTAAACCACCGCCAGCAAACCGGCCAAATTGATCCAGTGGCGCGCAGGCAGTAACAAAGGGCTACCGCCAATGCGGCCCGACAACTTACCAAATGCCGCCACAGAACCAGAAAAAGTAACCGCGCCGATGAAGATGCCAATGTAGATTTCCATCGAATGAATGGCGTGTGCTGCGCCTTCAAAGCCTTTTGTTGCTTCGGGATCGACGTAGGTGGCATAACCGACCAACACTGCAGCCATGCCGACCATGCTGTGCATGAGTGCCACCAACTCGGGCATTTGCGTCATTTGCACTGAGCGTGCTGCGTACAAGCCAATGGCACCGCCAACGACCAAACTGCCCACAATCCAAGGCATGCCTGCGGCTGTGACTTGGGGGCCAAGCACGGTGGCCAAAACTGCCAAGGTCATGCCGATCATGCCGTAGAGGTTGCCACGGCGTGCGGTTTCCTGGTTGGACAATCCGCCTAAGCTAAGGATGAAGAGTATGGTTGCGCCAATGTAGGCAACCGTAGACAAGTTAGAGCTCATGAATTAGTTCTTCCTGATTATTTTCTGAACATCGCCAGCATGCGCTGAGTGACTGCAAAGCCGCCAAACATGTTGATGGCAGTGAGCACCAAGGCAAGAGATGCCAACACAATGATGAGCGTGTTGGGGCGCGCAGCAGCATTGGCCATGGGAGAGATCTGAACCAGCGCGCCAATGGCAATGATGGAGCTGATGGCATTGGTCACGCTCATGAGCGGAGTGTGCAGGGCAGGCTTGACGTTCCAAACCACCATGTACCCCACAAAGCAGGCAAGAACAAATACCGTGAAGTGCGACAGGAACGCAGCAGGTGCATATGCGCCCACCAAGAAAAACAATACAGCGGCAACACCAGCAACGATGGCCAGTTGGCCCGCGGGCATTGGACCAGAAGGCTCGCCATGGCCATGGCCTTTTTTGGCAGCTGGTGCAGCCGCTGGCTTGGGCGCAGGTTTGGCCGCTACAACCAAGGGAGGTGCCGGCCAAGTGATGGCACCTTCTTTGATGACCGTCAGCCCGCGAATGGCGTCGTCTTCCATGTTGACGTTGATCACGCCATCTTTGGTTTTGCAAAGCTCCTCGGTCAGGCGAAACAGGTTGGTGCCATAAAGCGTAGACGACTGTCGTGCCATGCGCGAAGCCAAGTCGGTGTAGCCCACAATGGTGACGCCGTGCTTGACCACTGCCTTGCCTGGCTCGGTCAACTCGCAATTGCCGCCCTGCTCAGCCGCCATGTCCACAATGACGCTACCGGGCTTCATATTGCGCACCATTTCGGCTGTGATCAGCTTGGGGGCAGGCTTGCCAGGAATGAGCGCGGTGGTGATGATGATGTCGCACTCTTTGGTTTGCTGGGCATACATCTCACGTTGCGCCGCCTGAAAGCCTTCGCTCATCACTTTGGCATAACCGCCGCCGCCCGAACCTTCTTCTTCATAGTTCACCTTGACGAACTCGCCACCTAGCGAAACCACTTGGTCAGCCACTTCGGCGCGTGTGTCGTTAGCGCGAACAATGGCGCCTAAACTGGCGGCTGCGCCAATGGCGGCCAAGCCCGCCACACCAGCACCCGCAATGAAGACCTTGGCGGGAGGCACTTTGCCCGCAGCGGTAATTTGACCATTGAAGAAGCGGCCAAAAGCACCTGCTGCTTCGACCACAGCGCGGTAGCCACTGACTCCCGCCATGGAGGTCAGTGCGTCCATTTTTTGGGCGCGGCTAAGGGTGCGCGGCAAAGCATCTATGGACAAGGCGGTGACTTTTTTAGCAGCCAGTTGCTGCATCAGATCGGGGTTTTGAGCGGGCCACAAGAAACCGATAAGGGTCTGGCCTTCGTGCATGAGGGCAACTTCATCAGATGTAGGCGCACGGACCTTGAAGACGATGTCGCTGCCACTCCAAAGCGCTGCGGCGCTGGGCGCAATGCTTGCACCAGCTTCTGTGTAGGCTTGGTCAGAGAGGTCGGCCAGATCACCTGCGCCTTGCTCGACCACCACCGAGAAGCCAAGCTTAGTCAGCTTGGTGACTACATCGGGCACGGTTGCAACTCGCTTTTCGCCAGGGAAAATCTCTTTGGGAACACCAATTCGTTGCGGACTGGGTGCAACTTTGCTGTCTAAAACATTGTCACTTGGGTGGACAGTAGTCATGGAAAAAGTCTCAATAAATAGTTAACTGGTTAATTAGGCTTGAATTTCTAAGTTCGGCCAGCCGACACTATAGCTTTTGAAGGCCTAATCCTGTTGATCCTACCCTGCAAATACAGCACGGGCAATATTGGTAATCAGCTAAAATTCTGGGCTTGACCCTAGGAAGCACCATGGCCCGCACGCTTTACGACAAAATTTGGGACGAACACGTCGTCCACACTGAAGAAGACGGCACCGCCGTCTTGTACATTGACCGCCACCTGGTCCATGAAGTCACCAGTCCCCAAGCCTTTGAGGGTTTGAGGCAGGCTGGTCGAAAAGTTTGGCGCGTGAGTTCCATCGTGGCCACTGCCGACCACAATACGCCCACCACAGGCTGGGAATTAGGCTACGACGGCATCACCGACCCCATCAGCAAAGAGCAAATCACCACGCTTGACAGCAACATTGCCGAGTTTGGTTCTGCCGCCTTTTTTCCTTTTATGTCTAAGCGCCAAGGCATTGTTCACGTCATTGGCCCAGAAAATGGCGCTACCTTGCCCGGTATGACCGTGGTTTGCGGTGACTCGCACACTTCCACACACGGCGCATTTGGCGCACTCGCACACGGCATTGGTACCAGTGAAGTTGAGCACGTCATGGCCACGCAAACTTTGTTGGCCAAAAAAGCCAAGAACATGCTCATCAAGGTCGAAGGCACGGTAGCCAAGGGTATCACCGGAAAAGACATTGTGTTGGCCATCATTGGCAAAATTGGAACAGCCGGCGGTACTGGCTACACCATTGAGTTTGGGGGCTCTGCCATTCGCGCACTTTCCCTGGAAGGTCGCATGACTGTTTGCAACATGGCCATTGAAGCGGGTGCGCGTGCCGGCCTGGTAGCTGTAGACGAGAAAACCATTGAGTATGTCAAAGGCCGCTTGTTGTCGCCCACTGGCGTGGAATGGGATCATGCGGTCACATACTGGAAAACATTGCAGTCCGATGCAGGTGCGCACTTCGATGCCGTGGTTGAAATCAATGCAGCCGACATCGTGCCCCAAGTCACATGGGGTACTTCACCCGAAATGGTGCTTGGCATCAATGGCATCGTGCCCGATCCTGACAAAGAAAAAGATGCCAACAAGCGCGATGCCATTGAGCGCGCCCTCACCTACATGGGACTTCAACCTGGCAAAGCACTGAACGATATTTTTGTCGACAAAGTCTTCATTGGCTCGTGCACCAACAGCCGCATTGAGGACATGCGTGAGGCAGCCGCTTTGGTTAAAAAGTTGGGTCAAAAAGTTTCAAAAACAGTCAAGTTGGCCATGGTGGTACCAGGCTCTGGCTTGGTCAAAGAACAAGCCGAGCGCGAAGGCCTACACGAAATTTTCAAGGCCGCTGGTTTTGAATGGCGTGAACCCGGCTGCTCCATGTGCTTGGCCATGAACGCAGACCGCTTAGAGCCCGGCGAGCGTTGCGCCAGCACCAGCAACCGCAACTTTGAAGGCCGTCAAGGCGCTGGCGGACGCACGCACTTGGTCAGCCCCGCCATGGCCGCAGCCGCCGCCATTCATGGTCACTTTGTGGACATTCGTCAGTTTGCCTAAATAGGAATCCACATGCAAAAATTCACTGTACACAAAGGCCTCGTGGCGCCCATGGACCGCGAGAACGTCGACACCGACGCCATCATTCCCAAGCAGTTCTTAAAGTCGATTCGCAAAACCGGCTTTGGCCCCAATCTGTTTGACGAATGGCGCTACTTGGATCCAGGCTATCCAGGCCAGGATCCAGCCAGCCGCAAACCCAACCCAGACTTCATTCTGAACCAAGCTCGATATCAAGGTGCCTCTATTTTGCTGGCTCGCAAAAACTTTGGCTGCGGTTCATCCCGCGAGCACGCCCCTTGGGCCATTGACCAATATGGTTTTCGCGCCGTCATCGCGCCCAGCTATGCCGACATTTTTTTCAACAACTGTTTTAAAAACGGTTTGTTGCCCATCGTTTTGCCTGAAAACATTGTTTCAAAATTGTTTGACGAAGTGGCTGCCTTTCCCGGCTATCAACTCACCATCGATCTTGAGCGCCAAGTGGTGGTTCGTGCACAAGGTGAAGAAGTTCCATTTGAGGTCCAAGCATTTCGCAAATACTGTTTGATCAACGGTTTGGATGACATCGGTTTAACTTTGCGCCACGCTGAAAAAATCAAAACCTTCGAAGCTGAACGATTGGTCACAAAGCCATGGTTAGCGCACGTGGCTTGAAAAGGCGATTTTGAAATAACAATGGGTATACGTCGGCCAACTCAACTCGGCCTACTCAAAATACATTCCACCTTTATAGTGAATACATCATGAAAATTGCAGTTCTGCCGGGCGACGGCATTGGTACCGAAATCGTTGCAGAAGCCGTGAAGGTTTTGAACGCACTTGAGTTGAAATCGGCTTGTTCGCCAACTTTCGTCCCGCCATTTGTTACGAAGAATTGGTTGGCGCTTCCAGTTTGAAGCCCGAACTTATTTCTGGGCTTGATATCTTGATCATCCGTGAACTCACAGGCGATATTTACTTTGGCCAACCTCGCGGCCGCCGTGTGGCCACAGATGGCCACTTCCCTGGCGCAGAAGAAGCCTTCGACACCATGCGTTATTCGCGCCCCGAAATTGAACGAATTGCTCATGTGGCCTTTCAAGCCGCACGCAAGCGCAGCAAAAAAGTGACCAGCGTCGACAAAGCCAACGTACTTGAAACCTTCCAGTTCTGGAAAGATGTGGTCACGGAAGTTCACAAAGAATACCCCGACGTGGCACTTGATCACATGTATGTCGACAACGCCGCCATGCAATTGGTCAAAGAGCCCAAGAAATTCGACGTGGTGGTCACGGGCAACATGTTCGGTGATATTTTGTCCGACGAAGCCTCCATGCTCACAGGCTCCATTGGCATGCTGCCGTCAGCCAGTTTGAACAGCAAAAACCAAGGTTTGTACGAGCCCAGCCACGGTAGCGCACCCGACATCGCTGGTAAGGGTATTGCAAACCCATTGGCTACAATACTGTCTGCAGCCATGATGTTACGTTTTTCACTGAACCAAGCCCAATCCGCCGATCGCATTGAGACGGCGGTGAAATCTGTATTGGCTTCAGGTTTGCGCACGGTCGACATCTGGTCTGAAGGCACACAAAAGGTCAGCACCCGCGAAATGGGCGAGGCCGTTGTGAAAGCCATTGCGAAAACGACTAAGAGCTAACAGCTCCGACTCGTCATGCCCTTCCGGCTCGACGAGTCGGAATCTCAAAATTAAATTGAAAGGGTGATGACATGAAATTGGTAGGACTTGTAGGATGGCGCGGCATGGTGGGTTCCGTTTTGATGGACCGCATGCAGGCCGAGGGCGACTTTGGTTTGATCGAACCTTTGTTTTTCTCCACCTCCAACTCTGGCGGCCAAGCCCCCGCCATGGCCAAAAACGAAACGACTTTGCAAGATGCTTTCAACATCGATGCTCTGAAACGTTGCGACATCATCATCACCGCACAAGGCGGCGACTACACCACCGAAGTTTTTCCCAAGCTGCGTGCAGCTGGCTGGAATGGTCATTGGATTGACGCCGCCTCTACTTTGCGAATGGACAAAGACGCCATCATCATTTTGGATCCGGTCAACATGCCTGTCATTCAAACAGCACTGAAAAATGGCGGAAAAAATTGGATTGGCGGCAATTGCACAGTCAGCTGTATGTTGATGGGTGTGGGCGCTTTGTACAAGGCTGGTTTGGTTGAATGGATGAGCACCCAAACTTACCAAGCAGCCTCCGGTGGTGGCGCACAACACATGCGCGAGCTGCTCACTCAATACGGCACACTGAACGCTGAGGTCAAGGACTTGCTCGACGATCCCAAGAGCGCCATTTTGGAAATCGATCGCAAAGTCATTGACAAGCAACGCGCCCTCACAGGCGCTGAGACTTCCAATTTTGGCGTCCCCCTGGGTGGCTCACTCATTCCCTGGATCGACAAAGATCTGGGTATCGGCAAGAACCGAGACGAGATGGGGTGGGGCATGTCCAAGGAAGAATGGAAAGGCATGGCCGAATCGAACAAAATTTTGGGTTTGGGCGAAGGCTTCAACAAGCCAGCCATTCCTGTCGATGGTTTTTGCGTTCGCGTGGGCGCCATGCGTTGCCACAGCCAGGCCCTGACCTTCAAACTGAAAAAAGACGTGCCCGTGGCCGACATCGAAGCCATGATCGCAGCTGACAACCAGTGGGTCAAAGTGGTTCCCAATACACGCGAAGCCACCTTGCAACACCTCACACCCGTGGCGGTGACAGGCACCATGACCATTCCTGTGGGCCGAATCCGCAAGTTGGCCATGGGCCCAGACTATGTGGGTGCTTTCACCATTGGTGACCAATTGCTGTGGGGCGCGGCTGAACCACTTCGCCGCATGCTGCGCATTTTGTTGGCCGCATAAAGACACTCGGCTGTAAGCAGATAACGCCCTCCGAATGACTTGGTCTCAATTACTTCTAACCCGCCTTCGCGTTGGTTTACTCTGCTTCATGGGCTGTGGCTTGATCTGTCTCAGCCTCAGTGTGCACGCCTTGACGCTGGCAGGTATCGAGGTGCAATCGAACAAAGGTGAGCCATTGCGTGCCGAGATCAGCGTATCAAGCGCTACAGCTGAAGAATGGGGACAACTGGTCGTCAGGCTTGCACCCGCCGAAAGATTTGCACAACTGGGCTTGGTTTTCACACCTGCTGTCAGTCAATTACAAGTTGAGTTGTTAGAAACAACAGATGGCAACAAACGCATTCGCTTGTTGAGCCCTCAAGCCTTCTCTGAGAATTTTGTCGATCTTTTGATAGAAGCACAAACGCCATCAGGCAAATGGGTGAAAGCATTCACTTTGATGCTCAAACCTGCGCCAGTGAAAGTCGACGCGCCTATCAAACTGCCTGAAGCGGCACAAGCCCCCACTGAACATGTCGTTCAACAAGGCGAAAGTGCCAGTCAAATTATTCAAAAGTGGTTATCTGAAGACATGAGCACCCAACAGATGCTGGTCGCATTGCTCAAAAATCAGCCAGACGCTTTCATTCAGGGCAATGTGAATTTGCTGCGTGCAGGTGCTGTTCTGAAAGCACCCTCACCCACTGCTGTTCGGGCCATCGATACAGAAGATGCACGTCAATTTCTGATCTCACAACAAAAAGAATTTATCGCCTTTTCTCAGGCTGCCGCTCAAAATCCTCAAGCCATCAATGCGCAAGCCCCGTCTCGGCAAATGACAGGCAAAGTGGGGCAAGAAGATCCTACCGCCAACCCGCAAAGCGTGACCATAGACCAACTGAAACTATCGCAAGCTAAGCTAGAAAAGCAAAATGCAGAAACAAGATTGGCGGCCCAGCGCGCATTGAAAGATGCTCAAAAACAATTGGACACACTGCAAGAAAACGTCAATCAATTGGTGCAACTTACGACAGCAGCACCCATCAGCTTAGAGCAAACAACGCCCTCCACGAACCACAAATCGGCTGAAAATGGCACCGGCATGCTCAACTTAAACAGCCTGCTAGAAGCACCTCACAAAAACGCTTACCTTTGGGCCGCCCTCACGCTTTTAGGCGTGCTTGCTGTTTGGGCAGGGCTTCGAATTCAAAGCCGAAAAACAAGTCATACCTTGAGCACTTTGATGCCTTCTGAAGAGATTGGGAAATCAGCTGGCATGGCGACACACAGCGCAAAGTTAGAAATGCCATCTAACATCGCAGCACTCGATTTGAATTTAGATTTAGCGCCACAAGCCAACAACAAGCTGAGCAGCGTCAGATCCCCTGCAAGCACTGAGACGCTCCAGTGAGAATTGCTTTGGGCATCACCTACAACGGTCAGCCCTATCAAGGCTGGCAAAGCCAGAGCACGGGGCTCACCATTCAAGATAAATTAGAAAAGGCCCTCAAAGAATTCACTACCCAAAAAGTAACCACCCTGTGCGCAGGCCGCACCGATGCGGGTGTTCATGGTTTGATGCAAGTGGTTCACTTTGATACGCCCCTTGAGCGCGACATGGGCTCTTGGGTGCGCGGCACCAACCGTTATTTACCCGATGACATTTCTGTTCAATGGGCGCACGAAGTTCCCGCGGAGTTTCATGCGAGGGGCAGCGCCTTATCGCGCCGCTATGCCTATATTTTGCTTGAGTCGCCTGTTCGTCCCAGCTTAGAGTTTGGTCGTGCAGGCTGGGTCTACCGCCCCTTGGACGAAGCAAGCATGCGCCAAGCTTGTCAATATCTTTTGGGTGAGCACGACTTCACATCTTTCAGAGCCAGCAGCTGCCAGGCCTTGTCGCCTGTCAAAACCATGATGCGCATCGACATTCACAAACACGGCCCCTACTGGCGTTTTGAATTTGAAGGCAACGCCTTTTTGCACCACATGATTCGCAACATCATGGGTTGCATGGTCACCATTGGCCAGGGCTTTCAAACGCCAGAATGGATGGCTGATGTGATTGAAAGCAAACGCCGCGACGCAGCCGCTCCCACATTTTCGCCAGATGGTTTGTATTTTCAAGGTCCGGTCTATGAGCCAAAATGGGGGCTGCCATCTACCACCCCCCCTTTTCACTGGTTGCCATGAGCTCTGACGTTCACAACACCCTCATCAAAATTTGCGGTCTCACCCGAGAAGCCGATGTCTTGGCCTGCGTCCAAGCCGGTGCCAACGCCATTGGTTTTGTGATGTACCCCCCAAGTGCCAGATACGTTTCACCCGAACGTGCCGGCATTCTGGCCAAATTGCTGCCACAGGGCACCACCCCGGTTCTCTTGTTTGTCAATGCCAGCCTAGAAGACGTTCAAGCGGCCTGTCAAGCCGTCCCTGACGCCCTGCTTCAGTTTCACGGCGACGAATCGCCTGCTGAGTGCGAGCGTATGGCCCACGCAGTCAATCGCCCCTACTGGCGCGCAGCCCGAATTCCCACAGAAAACACCACTTCGTTTGACTTGGTAAAATTCGCCCAAGATTACTCAAATGCCCAGGCCATTCTGCTCGACGCTCATGTTGACGGATACGGTGGTGGCGGGAAAACATTCAATTGGTCACAGCTTCCTCCAAACGTCAACGCTCACCTCGTTTTGAGTGGTGGATTGACGCCTGCAAATGTGACCGATGGCATTCGAACGCTTCGGCCCAAAGCCCTGTCTTTGGCCGTTGATGTCAGCTCGGGCGTAGAACTTGATGGCCAAAAAGGCCTCAAAGACGTCCGGAAAATCCAAGAATTTGTGGCTGCTGTCAAAGCAGCCGATGCCATTGAGTAAGCACATGAACAATTATCAGCAACCCGATGCCTCTGGCCACTTCGGCATTTATGGCGGCAGTTTTGTCAGCGAAACCCTGACACATGCCATTTTGGAATTGCGCGAAGCCTACGCCAAGTACCAAAACGATCCTGCGTTTTTAGCCGAGTTCAACTACGAACTGGCGCACTTTGTGGGACGCCCTTCCCCCATCTATCACGCAGCGCGCATGAGCCGTGAAATGGGTGGTGCGCAAATTTATTTGAAGCGCGAAGACCTCAACCACACTGGCGCGCACAAAATCAACAACACCATTGGCCAAGCCATGTTGGCCAAGCGCATGGGCAAGCCTCGCATCATTGCCGAAACAGGCGCCGGACAACACGGCGTGGCCACGGCCACCATTTGTGCGCGGTATGGCCTGGAGTGCGTGGTTTACATGGGCTCAGAAGACGTCAAGCGCCAGAGCCCCAATGTCTATCGCATGAAACTGCTGGGCGCCACCGTGGTCCCCGTGACCTCGGGTAGCCGCACCTTGAAAGATGCTTTGAACGAGGCCATGCGCGATTGGGTGGCCAACGTCGACAACACCTTTTACATCATTGGCACGGTTGCGGGCCCGCACCCTTACCCCATGATGGTTCGTGATTTCCAAAGTGTCATTGGCACGGAATGTATCGAGCAAATGCCCAAGCTGTTGGCACAAACTGGTTTGCACAGCCAACAACCTGACGCTGTCATTGCGTGTGTGGGCGGCGGTTCTAACGCCATGGGTATTTTCTATCCCTACATCAACCACAAGAACACACGTTTGATTGGCGTAGAGGCTGCAGGCGAAGGCTTAGAGAGCGGTAAACACTCCGCCTCCTTGCAACGCGGCAGTCCTGGCGTACTGCATGGCAACCGCACTTACATCTTGCAAGATGACAACGGCCAAATTACCGAGACACACAGCATCAGCGCCGGCCTCGACTACCCCGGCGTCGGACCAGAGCACGCTTTCTTGAAAGACATTGGCCGTGCTGAATACGTCGGCATCACCGACCAAGAGGCCTTGGATGCGTTTCACTATTTGTGTCGTACCGAAGGCATCATCCCTGCATTGGAATCTAGCCACGCTGTGGCTTATGCCAAAAAACTCGCCGCCACCATGAAGCCCGATCAGTCCATTTTGATCAACATGTCAGGCCGAGGTGACAAAGACATTGGCACTGTGGCCGACCTCAGCAACGCCGACTTCTACTGCCGACCTAGCTGCCAAGGTCAAGGCGTTAAAGGTGGCTTGGCAATGGGTGAGCAGCCTGTGAAAGTTTTCAAATGAGCCGCATTGAAGCCACCTTCCAACAACTGAAAGCCTCTGGTCGCAAGGCCTTGATTCCCTACGTCACAGCTGGCTATCCTTTTGCCGACGTCACGCCCGAGCTCATGCACGCCATGGTGGAGGCAGGCGCAGATGTCATTGAATTGGGCGTACCCTTTAGCGACCCTTCAGCCGATGGTCCCGTCATTCAAAAAGCGGGCGACAAGGCCTTGGCCTTTGGCATTGGCACCTCGCATGTGATTGACATGGTCAAAGTCTTTCGCGAGAAGAACCATGCCACCCCCGTGGTGCTAATGGGTTATGCCAACCCAATAGAACGCTATGACTTGAAACACGGCAAAGACAGCTTTATTCGCGACGCCTCCGCAGCCGGCATCGATGGGGTCTTGGTGGTGGACTACCCGCCCGAAGAATGCGTTGAATTTGCCGCTAAATTGCGCGCACACAAAATGGACTTGATCTTCTTACTGGCTCCTACCAGCACCGATCAGCGCATGCAGCAGGTGGCCGATGTGGCCAGTGGTTATGTCTACTATGTCTCTCTGAAGGGCGTCACAGGATCTGGCGCCCTGAACACGGCTGAAGTTGAAGCCATGTTGCCTCGCATTCGCCAAAAAGTGAGCATCCCAGTCGGCGTTGGCTTTGGTATCCGCGATGCCGAAACAGCAAAGGCTATCGGCAAAGTGGCAGATGCAGTGGTCATTGGTAGCAAAATCATCCAATTGATCGAAAATGAACCCCGCGATAAAGTGGCCGCAGTGGCGGGCACTTTCTTGCGCGAAATTCGCCAGGCCATGGACGCCTGATCAACACACAAGGACATCGACATGAGTTGGCTCGAAAAACTGCTCCCCCCAAAAATTCTGCACACCGACCCAGCCGACCGCCGCAGTGTGCCCGAGGGTTTATGGATCAAGTGCCCCAAGTGCGAGTCCGTTCTTTACAAAAATGACTTAGAGCAAAACCAAAATGTTTGCCCCACCTGCAGTCACCACCACCGCATGGGTGCTCGCGCTCGCTTGAACAATTTTTTAGACAATGAAGGTCGCTACGAAATTGGCCAAGAAGTGGTGCCCGTTGACGCCTTGAAATTCAAAGACAGCCGCAAATACCCCGAGCGCATCAAAGAAGCCATGAGCAACACCGGTGAAACCGATGCCTTGGTGGTCATGGGCGGTGCGATTCACAGCATCAATGTGGTTGCTGCTTGTTTTGAATTTGATTTCATGGGTGGCAGCATGGGCTCTGTGGTCGGAGAGCGTTTCGTGCGGGGCGTTGAAACTGCCATCGAGCAAAAAGTGCCCTTCATTTGCTTCACTGCAACTGGTGGCGCACGCATGCAAGAAGGACTTTTGTCTTTGATGCAGATGGCCAAAACCAATGCCGCCCTCACCCGATTGGCCAAAAAAGGCTTGCCTTACATCAGCGTCTTAACCGACCCCACCATGGGCGGCGTGTCGGCTGGCTTTGCTTTCATGGGCGATGTAGTCATTGCTGAACCCAAGGCCCTGATTGGCTTTGCAGGCCCTAGGGTGATTGAAAGCACCGTGCGCGTGACGTTACCAGAAGGTTTCCAACGCGCCGAGTTCTTGCAAGAAAAAGGCGCCATCGACTTCATTTGCGACCGCCGCGAATTGAAAATGAGCATTGCCAATACCTTGGCCATGCTCACACGTCAATCGGCCGACGCGGTTAGCTGATTCACTTCAAGCAGCGAACAAAAGTTCGCTGCGTCTAGAACCCACCGTGTTGCAAACCTGCCAGCAATATGCCGGCAATTTGCAAGATCACCAACAACACCAAGGGCGACAAGTCAATGCCGCCTGGCTGAGGCAAAGCATTTCGAATAGGCGCCAACCAAGGCTCTACCAATCGAGACAAAAGCATCATGCTGCCGCTATTGGGCTGCACCCAAGACAAGACGGCATACAGCAAAATAATGACGCTAAGGCC
>JAJTDK010000061.1 GCA_021300495.1 Limnohabitans sp.
TTGCAGTTCTTCAAAGCCAATGCGTTGGCCGTTCTTCACTGCCGCTGCATGGCGCAGACCACTGATCAAACGAGGCGTGCTGGACAAAGCCAAGCCCATGGGCGATTGTTGATCGCTCAATGATTCACACAAGAAATGGTTGGTGTGCACCACACACCCGTCGACAGGTTTGACTTCATCCCAACCGCCAGGTGAAATTTCAAAACACGCCACTTCACCCATGGCATCAGCCACGGGAATATTGGACGCGGCGCCAAACTTCAAAGTTTGAATACGTGCCAGTGCCAAACGCGCTTGCGCCACCGACTGACAAGACAACAAATGCCGGAGCACCACATGCACGGGTACCCCTGGCGTGGCGCCATCTGTGACAGATCGCAAGATGTTCAGGCCAATGGCCAAGCCGCCTTCGCTCATGCCAATCTTGGCCAACATGCCGCCTTCGGTGAGGGTGGTGAAGGTACGGCCTTGTTCGTCATAAGATTGCAGAATGACCAAGGCTGGGCGTTGCCGACCCACCCAGTCCCAATTTTGCGAAAACCAAGCGTGGCCATCTGCACTGCCCAAAGCATTGACACACAAGGACGTGCATTCGCCTTCCTTCCAAACGTCTTTTAAAGCGTTTTCGCCATCAGCCTCTAAAGTCCAATCGGGCAAGCCCATGGCAGTGTTGGCCATCAGGGCCAAAGCGGCCTCTTGGGTGTCATCGCTTAAAAAGTTGGGAGGCAATATTTCTGTTCTGCAATTGAGCGCCAAGATGTCTTCGAGCTTCAAAGCAGCGCCATCGGCCATGCCCTGCATCTCTGGGATCAAGGCAGGGTCAAGGGCTTGAATGACCTGTGTGTAACGTTTGGCTCGCTCACAAGCCTCTGTCCAAGAGATGCCACAGGTGGCAAACAATCGTGCATAGGTGATGCGGCTGTGCTGGGCTTGAACTGCGCTGGCCTTGCCAAATTCAAGACCTCGCTCATAGGCGGACAGACTTTTTGAGATTTTGATTAAAGGGAACATAAAAATCATTATCATCCGCATATGACATTTTTGGCAATCGACGTCGGTAACACTCGTTTGAAGTGGGCGCTTTACGACCGGCCGCATACCCAAGCCAATGTATTGGCACAGGGCGCGGAATTTTTAGAGAACATCGAAACCCTTGCCGAAGGGCCTTGGGCCAACTTGGCTGCGCCTCAGTACATGCTGGGCTGCGTGGTGGCCGGAGACGCCGTGAAGCGGCGTGTTCAAGAGCAAATGGAGCTTTGGGATGTGTCCCCGCAATGGGTGGTTTCTTCCAATGCAGAAGCCGGCATCAGCAATGGCTACGACCACCCTACCCGCTTAGGCTCAGACCGTTGGGTGGCCATGGTGGGTGCCCGTCATCGCATGTTGGTAAAGGGGTTAAATAAACCATTGGTGGTGGTGATGGTGGGCACGGCCGTCACGGTGGAGGCCCTCGATCAGCATGGCAAATTTTTAGGTGGTTTTATATTGCCAGGGCACGGCATTATGTTGCGCGCCCTCGAGTCGGGCACAGCCGGGTTGCACGTGCCAACGGGCGAAGTCAAACCCTTTCCCACCAACACCAGCGATGCCCTCACCAGTGGCGGCACCTACGCCATTGCGGGGGCCTGTGAGCGCATGGTGCATCACCTAAAGGAGCACACAGGCATGGAGCCACATTGCGTCATGACGGGTGGTGCGGGTTGGAAAATGGCACCCAGCATGGCCATCCAATTTGAGTTGGTTGACAGTCTTATTTTTGACGGGCTGTTAAAGCTGGCGCAAACGCGTTTTACTTGAGGGCTTCAAGCCTCATCTGGCGAATAGGCTTTGGTCAGTTGCATTAAATGCAAGCGCTCTTTTTCATTTTCTAAGTAGGGTGCCAGCAGCAATAGCACATGCCGCGCACCGCGCGCTAGCGCATCACCAGCACTCTCGGGCTCCATGGCGTGGCGGGGGTTGCGCACGTATTCATAGCTAAGCCAGTAAGTCACAACCACCGACATGCTGGCCGACAGGGTGGTGAAAGTCTCGGGCTCGTTGCGAATGTGGCCTTGGTTGGCCAAAGCTTGTAGCAACTGGTGCAAGGATGAAGTCTTAACTCCTAAGATGTGTTTGAAGTTGGTTTCCAAATGACGATTTTTAGACAGCAAATCGTTCAGATCGCGGTACAAAAACCGGTGCTCCCAAATGAGCTCGAACAGGGAGTGTAAAAAGAACCAAGCGTCTTCCACATCTTTCACATCTTGGCTGGCCTCTAGCAACTTCAGAATGTCTGTCTTGTAGTCGTCAAACAGGTGGCTGACCAATTGGTCTTTGGCAGGAAAGTGGTAGTACAAATTGCCGGGGCTGATGTTCAACTCAGATGAAATCAGGGTGGTCGACACGTTGGGTTCACCATAGCGATTGAACAAGTCTAAAGAGACTGTTGCAATTCGCTGGGCGGTGCGTCGAGGCGCTTTTTTAACCATGCTTGAGCTACTGGCTGGCTTTGGCGGTTTTGGCAGAGGGGCGTTTTCGCGGTGGCGCCTTAGGCTTTGCAGGCGTTGCACTTTTGCCCAAGGCTGCTTCTAGGGCTGCCACGCGCATTTGTAAATCAGCAACTTCCTGAGCGGTGGGCAGACCCAAACTTTTAAGCGCACGTGCTACACGGTCTTCGAACAAGTGTTCAAGCCGATCGACCTTGACGGCCATGGGCTGAGCAAGCCCAGCGCTGAGGCCTTGGGTCAATTGGTTGAAGTGGGCTGCCGCCTCGTGTATTTGTTCTTGAGCTGCCGCTTGCGCTTGCGCCATGGCGCCCAGACCCGCTAACCAAATGTCTTTAGAGGCGGCGCTGTGCAGGGGTTCTTTGGGACGGGATGCGCCTTTGGCGGGCTTTTTGGGTGTACTTGGGGCCATGGAAACTCCGAACTTCAGGGGTTGACCGGTAAAACCTCACTTTAACCGCTGCCGCAAAGCCTGCCAAGGCTTCTAAAATACAGTTTTGGAAAGAAAAAACATGTCCGTTCTCATCACCGGCGGCGCAGGCTTCATTGGTGCCAATTTTGTTTTGGACTGGGTGGCCCACAGCGATGAAAAAATAGTCAATCTCGACAAGCTCACCTACGCCGGTAATTTGGAGTCCTTGGCCTCCTTGAAAAACAACCCGCAGCATGTTTTTGTGCACGGCGACATTGGCGATGTGGCGCTATTGCCCAAGTTATTGGCCGAACACAAGCCCCGTGCTGTGCTCAACTTTGCCGCTGAAAGCCATGTGGATCGTTCCATTCATGGACCTGGTGAATTCATTGAAACCAACATTGTGGGCACTTTCCGTTTGTTGGAATCGGTGCGTGGCTACTGGCATGGCTTGAGTGCTGAAGCGCAAACGCAGTTTCGCTTTTTGCATGTGTCGACCGATGAGGTGTATGGCAGCCTTGCCCCGCAAGACCCTGCGTTACAACTATGGCCCTTTGCACTTCCCAGAGAAGCTCATACCGCTCATGATTGTCAATGCCTTGGCGGGCAAGCCTTTGCCGGTGTATGGCGATGGCATGCAAGTCCGTGATTGGCTGTATGTGAAAGACCACTGCAGCGCCATTCGGCGTGTTTTGGAAGATGGGCGCTTGGGCGAAACCTACAACGTGGGCGGCTGGAACGAAAAGCCCAACATTGAAATTGTGAACACGGTGTGTGCCTTGCTCGATGAGTTGCGCCCTCGTGCTGATGGGGCCAGTTACAGCACCCAAATTTCTTATGTGAAAGACCGTCCCGGTCACGATAGACGGTATGCCATTGACGCACGCAAGTTAGAAAAAGATTTGGGATGGAAACCGGCCGAAACTTTTGAGACGGGCATTCGCAAAACGGTGGCTTGGTATTTGGAAAACACCGAATGGGTGGCGCATGTTCAAAGCGGCGCTTATCGCGATTGGGTTTCTAAGCAGTACACGGCTTAAGTTGCCCAGTTAGCACCGCATGAAAATTTTATTGCTCGGTAAAAACGGCCAAGTCGGTTCGGAACTGCAACGCAGCCTAGCGCCCCTTGGCGAGTTGTTGGCGCTTGATCGAAGCAGCACCTCGCATTGTGGCGATTTGAGCAACTTAGAAGGGCTGGTTGAGACAGTTCGCGAGTTTCGGCCTGATGTGGTGGTCAATGCCGCGGCCTATACCGCCGTTGACAAAGCTGAGACAGATTCACAAACAGCGTTTTTGGTGAATGAACTTGCGCCTGAAACCTTGGCAAGCGTTTGCGCTGCCATCGGTGCTTATTTGGTTCACTTCTCGACCGACTATGTGTTTGATGGCTCAGGACAAAAGCCCTGGCTTGAAACGGATGCCACCGCGCCTTTGAATGTTTACGGTCACAGTAAACTGGCGGGAGAAAAAGGCATTGCTGAGCAAGGCGCTAAGCATGTGATTTTTCGGACCAGTTGGGTGTATGGCACCGAGGGCGGAAATTTCGCCAAGACCATGTTGCGCTTGGCCCAAGAACGCGAACGAATGACCGTGATCAATGACCAGTTTGGCGCCCCCACGGCAGCCGCTTTGTTGGCCGATGTGACGGCCCTTGCCCTACAAGCGTCGCAACCGCTAACAGGTATTTACCATCTGGCCGCGGCTGGAGAGACCACTTGGTATGCCTATGCAGACTATGTGTTGGCCAAAGCCAAGCAGATCAAGCCGAGCTTGAACTATGCGGTCAGGGATTTTGTGGCGGTGCCAACTGCTGATTTTCCCACGCCTGCCGCGCGCCCCCTCAATTCCCGGCTCAACTGCAGTCGCCTAGAACAAGCGCTTCAACTCAAGTTGCCGCCCTGGCAGGCCGGCGTAGACGCTCTGCTGACAAAAATTTTGTGAACTTGGAGTGTAGGTGAGGCACAAAGCGCCAAAAGTGTTCACAATACGGCTCAGAATGCCTTCCATCCCATGAGCAAGCGCTGACTTGCATGTTTCCACTTTGACGGCCCATCATGACTGACAACGACTCTTTGGCTCACATTTCTCCTCGCGACAAAGCGGAAATCTTGGCGCAAGCCTTGCCCTACATTCGCAAGTTCCATGGCAAAACATTGGTCATCAAATACGGCGGCAACGCCATGACCGACCCGGCCTTGCAAGCTGACTTTGCCGAGGATGTGGTGCTGCTGAAGTTGGTCGGCATGAACCCTGTGGTGGTTCATGGCGGCGGCCCACAAATTGAAACAGCCCTGAACCGCTTGGGTAAAAAAGGCGAATTCATTCAAGGCATGCGTGTGACCGACGCCGAAACCATGGAAGTGGTGGAGTGGGTGTTGGCGGGTGAAGTGCAACAAGACATTGTGGGCCTGATCAACCAAGCCGGTGGCAAAGCCGTTGGATTGACAGGGCGAGATGGCGGCTTGATTCGCGCTAAGAAACTCAAAATGGTCGACAACGCCGACCCTTCCAAAGAATACGACGTGGGCCAAGTGGGCGAGATCGAGTCAATTGACCCCAGCGTGGTCAAAGCATTGCAAGACGATGCTTTTATTCCCGTCATCAGCCCCATTGGTTTTGGAGAAAACAACGAAAGCTACAACATCAATGCCGATGTGGTGGCTGGTAAATTGGCCTCTGTGCTGAAAGCAGAAAAATTGGTGCTGCTCACCAACACGCCAGGCGTGTTGGACAAAGCCGGTAACTTACTCACAGATTTAAGTGCGCGACGCATTGACGAGTTGTTTGCCGATGGCACCATCAGTGGCGGCATGTTGCCCAAAATCAGTGGTGCCTTGGATGCTGCCAAAAGTGGTGTCAACGCTGTTCACATCATTGACGGCCGTGTACCGCATGCCATGCTGCTTGAGATTTTGACCGACCAAGCCTTCGGCACCATGATTCGAAGCCATTGAGCAGGGAATTAACATGAACACAGAAACCAACTCCCAAAACAATTTGCCAGACGACGAAGCATCAGGTGCCGCTGAGGCGCCCACGCGCAAGCGCCCTAAGCCGGGTGAGCGCCGTCTGCAAATTTTGCAGACCCTGGCGGGCATGCTGGAGCAGCCAGGTGCAGAGCGCATTACCACTGCGGCCTTGTCTGCCAAGTTGGGCGTGAGCGAAGCGGCGTTGTACCGTCACTTCGCCAGCAAAGCGCAAATGTTTGAAGGGCTGATTGATTTTGTCGAGCAATCGGTGTTTGCGTTTGTGCGTCAAATTGCCGATCGCGAACCCGCTGGCCCTGCGCAAGTGGCCCGCACCATTGCGCTCATTCTTCAATTTGCAGAAAAGAACCCCGGCATGGCGCGCGTCATGACGGGAGATGCTTTGGTGTTTGAAAACGAGCGACTTCAAGAGCGCATGAACTTGCTGTTTGACAAACTAGAGAGCACGTTCAAACAGTCTTTGCGCGATGGCGACCCTCAAAGCGATACGCCCACGGTGGATGCCCAAGTGACAGCTTCTTTGTTGGTGGCCTTCATGATGGGCCGCATGCAGCGCTTTGCACGCTCAGGCTTTAAGCGTTTGCCATCTGAGAATTTGCAGGCTTCTTTGGCGCGCGTTCTTTAAACTTTACCAACTCCACAAGGTGCCGTCGTGCTGTAGACGGTTGACAGGCAAATAGGCTCGCTGGTAAGGGTACTTGGCAGCCAATTTTTCATCTATGTCCACGCCGTGGCCGGGTGATTCTCCGCAATACAGCATGCCTTTTTCAAAGCGCCAATCGTGCGGGAAGACTGACAGCATTTCTTCACTGTGCGCCATGTGCTCTTGAATGCCAAAGTTGGGCACCCACGTGTCAAAGTGCAAAGCAGCACCCATGCAAACGGGTGACAAATCGGTGGCGCCGTGGGAGCCCGTTCTGACTTGGTAGAGGCTGGCCAAATTGGCAATCAGCCTAAGGTGCGTGATGCCGCCCGCATGCGTGACCGTGGTGCGAATGTAGTCGATGAGTTGCTGCTCGATCAAATTTTTGCAGTCCCAAATACTGTTAAAAATTTCGCCCACTGCCAAAGGTGTGGTGGTGTGCTGCCTGATGAGTTTGAAGGCTTCTTGGTTTTCTGCGGGCGTGGGGTCTTCTAGCCAAAACAAATGAAAAGGCTCTAACGCTTTGCCCAACCGGCCGGCTTCGATAGGTGTGAGGCGATGGTGGACATCGTGCAGCAAATGAATGTCGGGCCCAACGGCTTCGCGCACTGCTTGAAACAAGCCGGGGGTGTGGTTCAAATATTTCTCAGTGCTCCAATCGTGCTCGCCTGGCAAAGGGCCATCGGCAGGTTCGTACATGCGGCCGTTGCCACTGACGCCATAGACTTTGTTGAGGCCGGGAATGCCGCTTTGCGCACGAATGGCCAAGTAGCCCATTTCTTTGTGACGCAAAACTTCGTCCACCGTTTCTGCTGTATCGCGGCCCGTAGCGTGCGCATAAGACATGATGGCGGTGCGGCTTCTTCCGCCTAGTAATTGGTAAAGGGGTTGACCTGCAATTTTGGCTTTGATGTCCCACAGCGCGGTGTCTACCGCTGCAATGGCCGTCATGGTGACCGGCCCTCTGCGCCAGTAAGCACCCTTGTAGAGATATTGCCAAATATCCTCAATTTGCTGCGGGTCGCGTCCAATCAAACACGGAATGACGTGCTCTTCCAAGTAACTCACCACCGACAACTCGCGACCATTGAGCGTGGCATCGCCAACGCCAGTGAGGCCTTGGTCGGTTTCAATTTTGAGCGTGACGAAATTGCGACCCGGACTGCAAACAATGACGCGAGCGGCAGTTATTTTCATGAGAAGTCTTGTTGGATGATGTATTTCACCGTAGCGTCAACGCCTTGGTGCAACACTTGGTCGTGCCAATAACTAACGCGCGCAAGCCACGCTTCTGAGGCTGCCAGTTCATTGCCCCACAAATCTTCTCGCGCTAACAAGGTGTGAACACAAGCTTGCGGTTCTGAGGCTTGGTTTGCGCCAATGGCCATCAGGCTCTCGGCCTGAGGATCGTTGAGGGCGTAAGCTTTGCCTTGTTCATCTTTGGCCAAGGTATACCGCAGAAAAATAGCTGCAGCCAATGCGTGGTGCTCAAACGATTGGCCTTTGGCCATTTGACCCAAAACAGAAGGCGGCCAACGTTGAGGAATTTTTTGGGAGCTGTCAGTGGCGATTTGATGCACGCTGTGCTTCAAATACGGATTGCCGAAACGCTGAATGAGTGCGTCTCGGTAGTCGGCCCAATCTGTTCGACTGAGGTGCGGTGCCACTTCTTGGGTCATCAAGCGATGAACAAATTCTTGGATGTGATCTGAGCCAATGCAATCGGCAATGTGCGCGCGGCCAGTGATGGCACCCATCAGAGCCATGGCGGAATGACTGCCATTGAGCATGCGCAATTTGGCTTCTTCATAACTGTGCACTTGTGAGGTCACGCGAACGCCGCATCTGCTTAGCACTGCAAGGGAATGCACAGCGGGCATCTATCCATGTCATCAACTCGGCATCTTGTGAGCTGGCTGTTGCATGAATGATGGCTTTGAGTTTGTGGCCGTTGCCTTGCAGGTTGTCACACGACGCAATGGTCAGGCCCGCCAGGCCTGCAGCATGGCGCAAACGCAAGCTGTCAATCAGCAATTGCGCCAAGACGGGTGTGTAGCCTTTTTCGGTGACGGTGAGAGTGATCCAACGAGTGCTTGGAGCGGCAATGGCGTTCAATACATTCTGGCGTTCGATGGTGGCCACGCTGGTTTGCCACAGCGCGCCAGGCACGTGCCATTCAATGCCATTGGCGCCTGCAACGCGCACGGCGTAAAAGCCGTCTTGCGCGCGCAGTTTATTGACCAGGCCAGCTTGGGTCATGCCCACGCCATGAATGCCCCAGCGCATATCGCCTTCGCGCAACAACTGATCGAACACCATGGCTTGGTGCGCACGGTGAAACGCGCCTAAGCCCAAATGCACCACACCCGGCTGGGCAGAAGTTGGCGCGTAGGCTGGTGTATGAACTGACTTTGAAACCAGAGGCAGTGTGGCGCGCGTGAGCTTCAGTTCAGGCATTTCGTTTTTTCAGCTTGTCTTCTGAAGCTTGGAGTTCAGCCCAAGTGGCGTCGTCGATCCAAATGCCATTTTGCGCACGCTCAGCGCGCGCGGCACGTTCGGGTTCGCCAGCTGTCATGACACCTGAAGTGCCTGGCGCATTCGGACTTTGACGCAACCAATCTTCAAACGCCAAAGCTTCTTTTTCAAAGGAAGCTTGTGTGCCCAATCGAACGGGGTCAATCAGCATGACCAGCATGCCATTCAAGACAGAACGTCTGTGATCGGCTTCACGGTGCCATGTGTCGCCGCCTGTGAGGGCGCCGCCCAACAATTCACAGGCCATGGCCATGCCAAAACCTTTGTGCTCACCAAAGGTCATGAGAGCGCCAAACATGCCATTGGATTGCGGTACGACCACGACGCCAGGATCGTTGGTGGGGTGACCGTTTTCGTCGATCAAATAACCGTCGGGGACTTGCTCGCCTTTGTTGTGCGCCACGCGCATCTTGCCTTGCGCCACACGGCTGGTGGCAAAGTCAAGCACGAAGGGAGGGCGATTGCCCATGGGCACGCCAATGCAGCAAGGGTTGGTGCCAAAGCGACCATCGCCACCGCCAAAGGGTGCCACCACGGGCCGTGACAACACATTGACAAAATGCATCGATACCAAACCTTGTGCGACAGCCATTTCTGCAAAGTGACCAATGCGGCCGAGGTGATGCGAACGGCTAAGCGCCACTGTGCACACGCCATGTTGTTTGGCGCGTTCGATGCCCATTTCCATGGCTTGCACACCCGTGATTTGCCCGTAGCCACGTTGGCCGTCTAAGTTGAGCAGTGGGCCGGTGTCGAGCACCACTTTGACACCCGTGTTGGGGCTGAGGCCGCCTTCAAGTACTGCGTCGACATAGCGCGGCACCATGCCGACACCATGCGAGTCGTGACCACTTAAATTGGCCATGACCAAATTGGCGGCCACTTGTTCTGCTTCGGCAATTTCACTGCCCGTCATTTGAATGATGTGGCTGATTTGTTGTCGCAGTTGATCTGCTGGAATGCAATGACTCATAAGTAGACTTTCAAATTACATGACCGCGCCAACTTGCCATGGCACAAACTCATTTTGTCCGTAGCCATGTTGTTCGCTTTTGGTAGGTTCGCCAGAGGCTGCTTTTAAAATCATGTCAAAAATGCGCTGACCCATGTCGGCAACGCTCACGCCGTTGTCAACAATCTCACCGCAATTCAGGTCCATGTCTTCTTCTTGTTTTTTCCACAAAGCGGTGTTGGTAGAAAACTTCAAACTGGGGGAGGGCGCGCAGCCATAGGCGCTGCCACGACAGCTTGCAAGTTGCTGGTACCGCCTTTGGCCACAGCGCCCAGTGACTTTTCTAAGATGGTGGTCAGGCCGCCGGCCTTGTTGCCTGGCGAGGGGTTGTTGTTCATTTCTCCACCGTTGATTTCGGTGTAGTTCTCCCACCAGTGAATGCGGTCAATGAGTTTTTGCGCCACTTCGGGTTTGACAGCGCGGCGTGTGAGCAAATGCTCGGCGCCATAAATTTCAGGGGTTTCGCTCAAGATGGCCGTGCCACCGTGTTGAACCAACAAGTCGACGGCAGCGCCTAACGCGGGGTTGGCGCTGATGCCGGAGTAACCATCAGAGCCACCACATTGCAAGCCAATGGTGATGTGTTCTGCGCTACAAGGCTCGCGCTTGACTTGATTGGCACGTGGCAACATTTCTTCAATGAGCGCAATGCCTTTTTCAACCGTGAGGCGCGTACCACCCGTGTCTTGAATGTTGAACACCTTGAGCGTGTCACCTTCGCGCAAACTGCTGTGCGCCAACCAGGTTTTGAGTTGATTGGACTCACAGCCCAAGCCCACTACCACCACGCCCCAAAAGTTAGCGTGCGTGGCATAGCCTGCCAAGGTGCGCTCTAGCAACTGCATGCCCAAACCTTCTGTGTCCATGCCGCAACCGGTGCCGTGCGTTAAAGCCACCACGCCATCGACTTGGGGGAAGTTGGCCAGCGCAGCAGGGTTGTTGCGCTTGGAAAAATGATCGGCAATGGCGCGTGCGGCCGTGGCTGAACAATTGACACTGGACAGCACGCCAATGTAATTGCGAGTGGCAACACGGCCATCTGATCGTTTAATGCCCATGAACGTGGCGTGTTTGCGCGGCGCCTCTGGCTTCACGTCTTGGCCAATGGCGTAGTCGCGCTCGAAGTTGCCCTTCTCGGGCCCCATGTTGAGGTTGTGCGTGTGCACATGCTCGCCGGGCTGGATGGCCGCACTGGCAAAGCCAATGATTTGGTTGTAACGGCGCACGGGCTGTCCGGCTTGAATGGCGCGCGTGGCAACTTTGTGGCCGGGTGGAATAAGGCCTTTGACAGGCACGTCCTCCACGCTGGCACCGCTCATGAGTTGGGCACGCGCAATGACCACGTCATCGGCAGAATGGAGTCGGATAAAAACACTCATGGTTTGATCTCAAAAAAACTTTTTAGGGAGCCAAAGCACTAAGCTGGGCACGTAGGTGATGACGGCCAAGCTGCCTAGCAAAGGGAATAGCCAAGGCAGGATGGCGGCAGTGGTTCTTTCAACGCTGAGTTTGGCCACACGCGCCAAGACAAACAGCACCATGCCCATAGGTGGGTGCAACAGACCAATCATGAGGTTGAGCACCATGATCAAACCAAAGTGAACCAAGTCGATGCCCAGCTTTTGGCAGATGGGAACCAAGATGGGAACAAGGATGGTGATAGCGGCAGTGGGCTCTAAGAAGCAACCCACGAACAGCATGAGCAAATTGGCCAACAGCAAAAATTTCCAAGGCTCTTGCGTGAAGCCCAAGACCCAATCGCTGATGGCCGCTGTGACGCCAGTGGCTGTGAGCATCCAACCAAAGATACTGGCGGCCGCCACAATGAACATGACGGTGGCCGTTGTTTCTACGGTGTCCAAGCAAATCTTCACAAACATTTTGAAGTTCAGCGTGCGATACCAGAAAAATCCGAGAATGATGGCCCAGACACAGGCTGCAATGGCGCCTTCTGTGGGTGTGAATACGCCAGTGGTCATGCCGCCAATGAGCAGCACAGGGGTCATGATGGGCAGCACAGCTTGAAACTTGAAAAGTTTGTCGGCGATGAATAAAAATCCGAGCGCAACAAACACCGTCAACTGGGGTGGTGTTTCAAATAAAGTGACCAATCCCCAAACCCCGATGGGCCAGCCAATGACAACGCCTGTCTCTGCCAAGGCTTTTAAAACACGTGGCCATTCAAACTTGACATCTGCACCCCAATTGTTTTTGTGGGCAAAGTAAGCCACGGTGACCATCATGAGGAAGGCCATCAAGATACCCGGCAAGATACCCGCTAAAAACAATGAGCCGACTGAAACGTTGGCCATCATGCCGTAAATCACAAACGGCAAACTAGGTGGAATGATGGGGCCGAGTGTGGCGGAAGCAGCTGTCACCCCCACCGCAAATTCGGTGCTGTAGCCGTGGTCTTTCATGGCCTTGATTTCAATGGTGCCCAAGCCTGCAGCGTCCGCAATGGCGGTGCCACTCATGCCAGCAAACACCACCGAGCCCACTACATTCACATGACCCAAGCCACCTTTCATCCAACCCACCAAAGCCAAAGCGAAGTTGTAAATGCGGTTGGTAATGCCGGCATTGTTCATGAGGTTGCCAGCCAAAATAAAGAAGGGCACAGCCAGCAAGGGGAAGCTGTCAATGCCAGACACCATGCGGTGAATGACCACGAAGGGTGGCGAGCTTTGTGTCCAGAATAAATAAATGAGTGAGGCGCCCGCCATGGCAATGGCCACCGGAATGCCGCCACTCATAAGCAACAAGAATAAAATTTTTAACATGTCTTTTCTTTCAAGCGTCGAAATGAAGCGATTAACGGTCTGTCATTTCTGACTCGGGACGCTGCAACACGGTATAGCCCCGTTGCCAATGAATTTTCATGACCCAGATAGCGCGCAAACACATGGCTGCAAAGCCAGCCATGACCACGCCGTAGACCAAGTTCATGGGCAAATCGATGATGGTCATTTTGTAGGTGCCCAGCTTTTCCATCATTTGTCCCGTTAGAAAAGTAGCTGCACCAAAAAATGCAATGCGCATGATGTCGACCAAGTGGCTCATGAGTTTGGACATCCAAGCGGGCATGAATTTGTAGAAAAAGTCCACTTGAATGTGGTTATTTTTGGCCACGCCAATGGTGGCGCCTGTGAAGACAACGGCAATCAAGAGATAACGCGCAATTTCCTCGGTCCAAGATGCTGAGTTATTGAGCACGTATCGGGTAAAGAATTGATAGAACACGGTTGCACCCAGCAACCAAAAGAATCCCAAGGCCACCCAGGCTTCAATAGGGGTGCCAGACAAATCAACTTCTTCGTCAACGGCGTGAAACTGACCATCGTCGCCCATCACTTTGGGCATGGCGTCTAGGTCGGGGGTGTTGCTCATGGAAAATCCTCAAAAAAACTCAAAGGTCGAGCCCTGAGGCTCGACCCGCATGAGTGCACCCTTCATCCAAAGAGTGATGCACTGTTTGAACAACTTACTTGGCAGCTTGAATTTTGTCGAAGTCAGCCTTGGTGAAACCCATCGATTCAAGTGGCTTGTTTTTCAAGACAGCGTCTTGGAATGACTTGCGATCGACTTGCACAATTTGCAGGCCTTTCTTCTTGAATTCGTCAACCAACTCAGCCTCACGTGCTTTGATCTTGGCGGTTGCGCGCACAGCAGCTTCTTGCGTGACATCTGAGAAAACTTTCTTCTCGGCATCAGAAAGCTTGTTCCAAACGTGAGGGGCAATTTGCGTGGTCAAGCCATCGACAATGTGACCGGTCAGCATGATGGCTTTTTGAACTTCAAAAAACTTCTTGGCTTCAATGGTGGTCAATGGATTTTCTTGAGCTTCAACCGTGCCGTTTTGCAAGGCCAAATACACTTCAGCAAAAGCAATCGGTGTAGGGTTGGCGCCGCATGCTTCAGGTGTGGCGCGGTAGGCTGGAACGTCAGGCACGCGAATCTTGATGCCCTTCATGCCGGCGCAATTGGTGAAAGCTTTTTGCGCGGTTGTGTGGCGTGCGCCGTAGTAGGTGTAGGCCGTTACCTGAATGCCAGTTTTGGCACGGAACTCATTCACCATTTCTGCAAACACGGGGCTCTTAGAGTAAGCAATGAGGTGGTCGCCATCGCGGAAGATGAAGGGGTAGTAAGCAATGCCAAAACGCGGATAAGCGCGCGCCGCAAATGATGGGCCGCTGATGATCATGTCGACCGTACCCAAAGTTAAACCTTGGTTAATGTCGGTTTCTTTGCCCAGAGTGGATGCAGGGAAAACTTGAATTTCAAATTTGCCGTTGGTGCGTTTTTTAATTTCATCGGCAGCCCACACTGATTCAGTGTGATAAGCCTCTGAAGTTTCGTACACGTGGGCCCATTTCAATTTGGTTTGAGCTTGCGCAACGCCGCTGCCCATGGCGCCTAAAAGGCCCAGCGCAATGGCGCTGGCCGTAGCGAGCGATTTCAGTGCATTTCGTTTGGTGGTCATGTTGTCTCCTTGTGGTTAGATAAAATTTTGAATTGCTGGCGAAAAACTAAGAACGAGAGGGCGCGCTTCGCCAGCTAGCGCTGAATCTTTTGTGGGCTTGTCGCAAGTGCTTTTGCATGGCTCTGCGGGCGCCTTGTGAGTCTTTTGTGTCAATGGCTTGTAAGACGGCTTCGTGCTCCGAAATAGCGGCAGCCCACGATGCGGGTGATTCAAAATAATCACCCAAACGTTCAAACAAGGGGCCTGTTCTGGCCTGCAGGTATTGGTCTAGTGTGTCGAGCATGACGCTGTTGGCGCAGGCGTTGGCAATGGCCATGTGAAACGCAATGTCATGGTCACGGGGTATGCGACCCGCCTTGGCATCTTTTTGCATGCCTTTGAGAGCCAATCGCATGGCTTTCAGGTCATTGGCCGAGGCGTTTTCTGCAGCCAAGGCCGCCGTTTCGGCTTCGATTAGAAAGCGTGCCCGCATGACCTCAAGCGGCCCCCACTCAAGTGTCGCATTGTGCTTGCTTGACTTGGCATGCCCTTCTTTGCCGAGTGATTTGACGTAAATGCCTGAACCTGTTCGGACCTCTATGACGCCTTCCACCTCCAGCGCAATGAGGGCCTCGCGCACCGAAGGACGGCTGACCTTCAATTGGGTGGCCAAGTCGCGCTCGGCAGGCAAACGCGAACCCACTGCAAACTCGCCAGACGAAATGAGCGTCTGGATTTGTTTGGCAATTTGGCGGTAAAGCCGTTGAGGTTCGAGGGGCTTGTCTGACATGAGGGCAATAAGGTTCTGAGGAAAATGGCCTTGAGTGAATGGTGAATTGACAGTGCGTTGAATTCAATAAGTCAGGGAATACGTGAATTGGACAATTGGTCAGACCAGTTGCACAATCTTCACATGGAACCGGAGTGAGGGTCAAGCCTGTTTTGATACGCACAAACCCGAACTCTTCTCAAACAATTTTTCCACCCACATGACTTCAGTCACCATCGATCGCGTTCTCTTGCGTCAAGTCAACTTGCCGCCGAAGGTTGAGCGCACCGACGCCATTCAATCCTTTGTCACCCAAGAAACCATCTTGCTCACTTTGGTTTGCAGCGATGGCATTCAGGCAACCGGTTATGCCTACACCATTGGCACGGGTGGCAGTTCCGTGGTGGCCTTGCTTAAAGACCATTTGGTGCCGCGGCTGTTGGGCAAAAATCCCGTTCACATAGAAGCCATTTGGAAAGATTTGTTTTTTCACACGCATGCCACAGCAGTGGGTGCCATGACCAGCTTGGCGCTGGCCTGCGTTGACACCGCGCTATGGGATTGGCGAGCTCAAAGCCAAGCTTTGCCTTTGTGGCAATTGTTGGGCGGTGCCCAAAGCCGGGTGCCGCTTTACACCACAGAGGGCGGCTGGTTGCAGTTGTCACCCCAGGTGTTGGTCGAGCAAACCCTCAAAGCAAAAGCCGACGGCTTCAAAGGCGCAAAAATCAAAATTGGCAGGCCCCACGTCAGCGAAGATGTGGCCCGATTGTCGGCTGTGCGCGATGCAGTAGGGCCTGGATTTGAAATCATGACCGACGCCAACCAAGGCTTTCACCGCGCAGAAGTGGTACGCCGCGCCAAAGCCTTTGACGGGCTTGATTTGGCATGGCTGGAAGAGCCCTTGCCCGCAGAAGACATCAGTGGCCATCGGCATTTGCGCGAGCACACCAGCATTCCAGTCGCGGTGGGCGAATCGATGTACCACCCCATGCAATTTCGCGAGTATTTAGAGCAAGGTGCCTGCAGTGTGGTGCAGCCCGATGTGTCCCGCATTGGGGGCATCACACCCTGGATCAAGACGGCCCATTTGGCTGAAACATTTGATGTGCCCGTGTGCCCCCACTTCCTGATGGAATTGCACGTCAGTTTGTGTGCTGCAGTGCCCAATGCCACCTGGGTGGAATACATTCCTCAATTGGATGACATCACGCACTCGCGTATGAAAGTTGAAGACGGCTTTGCAATTCCGCCGGATGCACATGGTTTGGGAATTGATTGGAATTGGGATGCCATTCAAAAACGGCAAAAGATTTATTTGGAGATCAAACATGCGACTTAAAAACAAAAACATTTTGGTAACTGCTGCCGGCCAAGGCATTGGTCACGCTGCGGTCATGGCCATGGCGGCAGAGGGCGCCACAGTCTGGGCCACCGATGTCAACCCTGAATTGCTTAAAAGCTATGCAGGCGTTGCCAATGTTCACACGGCCGTTCTTGATGTGATGAACAAAGACGACATTCACAAGCAAGTGGCCCTCATTCCGCGCATTGACGCGCTGTTCAATTGCGCAGGCGTGGTTCATGGCGGCACCATTTTGCAAGCCACCGACAAAGACTGGGAATTTGCATTCAATCTGAATGCGCGCGCGCAGTTTTGGATGATTCAAGCCGTGTTACCTAGAATGTTAGAGCAAGGTGGCGGCAGCATCATCAACATGGCCAGCGTGTGCTCCAGCGTGCGCGGTTTGCCAAACAGATTCATTTATGGGGCATCCAAAGCAGCCGTCATTGGCCTCACCAAAAGCGTGGCCGCAGACTATGTGACCAAGGGCATTCGCTGCAACGCCATTTGCCCTGGCACTGTGGAAACACCCTCATTGCATGATCGCATCAATGCAGAAGCTGACCCCGTTCAAGCGCGCAAAAACTTCATTGCCCGTCAGCCCATGGGGCGTTTGGCCCAGGCCCATGAAATTGCGCCCATCATTGTTTTCTTGGCCTCAGACGAAGCCATCTTTGCAACGGGCAACGCTTACATGGTCGATGGCGGCATGACCATCTGATCATTTCAATCAATCATTTCAACCTCACAACCACTTCAAAAACTTATGAACCAATATGACATGAAAGGCCGCCATGCGGTCATCACGGGCGGTGCAACAGGCTTGGGCTATGCCATTGCCCAGCGTGTACTGGCTTCGGGCGGCAGCGTCACCTTGTGGGATCGCGATGAGGCAGGCATGGCCAAAGCCGTTGCAAGTTTGAAGCACCCCGGCTTGGTGCACAGTGTGCAAGTCGATGTGTCGCAACATGCCTCAGTGGTTGCCGCCACACAGGCTACTTTGAAAATCGGCCCTGTCGATGCGGTGGTCAATTCCGCTGGCATTACTGGCCCCGTGACGCCAGTGGCCAACTACCCCGTCGATGCATGGCAACAAGTCATGGATGTGAACGTCAATGGTGTGTTTTATTGCTGCCGTGAATGGACACCGCATTTGAAAGAGCGTCCTGCGGGCCGCATCGTCAACATTGCCTCCGTGGCTGGCAAAGATGGCAACCCCAATGCCAGCGCCTACAGTGCCAGCAAGGCGGCCGTCATGGCCATCACCAAATCGCTGGGCAAAGAATTGGCCAGCAGCCCTGTGCGTGTTAACTGCGTCACGCCGGCTGCCGTGAAAACGGCTATTTTTGATCAGATGACACCTGAGCACATTCAGTTTATGTTGTCTAAAATTCCCATGGGCCGTTTTGGCACAACGGAAGAAGTGGCGGCCATGGTGACTTGGCTTTTGACAGAAGATTGCTCCTTCTCAACAGGTGCTGTTTTTGATTTGTCGGGCGGACGCTCTACCTACTGATTCGATTTCGATCACAATCAGATTTTTTCAATGTTGCATATTGCATCTCTTGCTTAATTTTTACTGAATCATTCATCAAAGGAAGTTCTCATGAAACTCGTGCGTTACGGCCAACCCGGCAAAGAAAAACCAGGCCTGATTGATGCCGCTGGCAAATTGCGTGACTTAAGTGGCGTGGTGTCAGACATCGGTCCTGAACAACTGTCGGACAAAGTCTTGGCCAAGTTGGCCAAACTTAAAACTGACAAGCTGCCCTTGGTCAAAGGCAAGCCGCGCATGGGATGCCCCGTGTCTCATGTGCCCAAGTTCATTGCCATTGGTTTGAACTACGCCGATCACGCGGCTGAAGCCAACATGCCTATTCCCAAAGAGCCTATTGTTTTTTTGAAGGCCACTTCTTGCATTCAAGGCCCAGACGATGACGTCATGTTGCCAAAGGGTTCTTTGAAGTCAGACTGGGAAGTTGAATTGGGCATTGTGATTGGCAAGCGTGCCAGTTACGTGTCGCAAAAAGAAGCGCTCGACTATGTGGCAGGCTACTGCACCGTCAATGACGTGAGCGAACGCGCCTACCAACTCGAAATGGGCGGTACTTGGGACAAGGGCAAGGGATGCGACACCTTCGGCCCTATCGGCCCATGGATGGTCACCAAAGACGAAGTGCCCAACCCGCAAAATCTGAAGATGTACATGGACTTGAATGGCCAGCGCATGCAAGATGGCTCTACCAAAACCATGATTTTTGGGGTGACCAAATTGGTCAGCTATGTCAGCCAGTTCATGACCCTCGAGCCCGGTGACGTCATTACCACCGGCACCCCACCCGGAGTGGGCATGGGCGTGAAGAAGGACGGTAAACCCGCACCCGTGTTCTTGAAAAAGGGCGACGTGATGCATGTTGGCATCCAAGGTCTTGGTGAACAAATGCAAAAGGTTGTGGCCTTCAAACGCCAAGCTTCAAAGTAAGCGTTTTCACCCCTGCCGTTTGAAATGACGGCATACCAGGCGAATC
The DNA here is from genome assembly GCA_021300495.1 of Limnohabitans sp. Taxonomy (GTDB): domain Bacteria; phylum Pseudomonadota; class Gammaproteobacteria; order Burkholderiales; family Burkholderiaceae_C; genus Limnohabitans_A. The sequence goes on from JAJTDK010000061.1 coordinate 19,174, forward strand.
GGGAATAACCCTGATTCGCCTTTTCTTTGTGCTGGATCTTTCTTTTTCATGCAAAATAGCACGGGCGTTCTATTTTGAAGACATGCACAACATGACCGTTAGACACATCACCTCCCTTTCTCAAGTCCCTCCAGCCTCTCAAGCCAGCGATGATGGCAGTGGGCGAACCTTGATGAAAGGTCGTCAAACCAAGGCCACCATCGTCAATGCGGCTTTGGGCTTGGCATCACAAATTGGTTTGGAAGGCCTCTCGATTGGCGCTTTGGCGGAAGTCACGGGCATGAGCAAGTCGGGCGTATTTGCCCACTTCGGTTCGCGAGAAGAATTGCAAATCTCAGTCATCCGCGAATACCACGATCAGTTTGAAAGCGAAGTTTTTTACCCAGCCCTCAGTTGCGCGCGAGGTTTGCCCCGCTTGCAGTCTTTGTTTGACAACTGGATGCAGCGCACCACCACTGAAATTGATTCGGGTTGCATATATATCAGCGGCGCCGTGGAGTTTGATGACCGGCCTGGCTCTGTGCGCGATGCACTGGCATCCTCTGTCAACACTTGGCAAAACGCCTTGCAACGTTCGGTGGCACAAGCGCAAGTCGAAAAACATCTGACCG
>JAJTDK010000062.1 GCA_021300495.1 Limnohabitans sp.
GTTTGGGCGCAAAACGACTTTGCCCAAACGGCTGCCAAAGAGCCGGGTGCAAAAGTCACCGCCTCAGGCTTGGTGTTTCGGTCTCTTCAAGACGGCCAGGGTGCCAGTCCGATTGCCACAGACAAAGTCAAGGTGCATTACCGCGGCACCTTTCCCGATGGCAAAGAATTTGACAGCTCTTACAAGCGCAATCAGGCCATTGATTTTCCTCTCAATGGTGTCATCCCATGCTGGACCGAAGGCGTGCAATTGATGAAAATCGGTGGCAAGGCCAAATTGACTTGCCCACCGGCCATTGCCTATGGTGCTCGAGGTGCTGGCGGTGTCATTCCGCCCAATGCCACACTTCAATTTGAAGTGGAACTGATTGCCATTGCTGGTAAATAATTTAAAAGTACTGGAATCAGTGATGCGAACACAGGTCGTGATTGTGGGTGCAGGCCCATCGGGTTTGTTACTAGGGCAAATTCTTTTTAAAGCGGGTGTCGATGCCGTGATAGTCGAGCGTCAAAGTCCTGAGTATGTGCTCAGCCGAATCAGGGCGGGCGTTTTAGAGCAAGTCACCTTGGATATTCTGGCGCAAGCCGGCGTCGACGCAAGCCGGCGTCGATCAGCGCTTGAAGAATGAGGGGCTGGTTCACACTGGGTTTGACTTGCTGTTTAAAGGCGAGCGTCATCGCATTGATTTGGAAGCTTTGGCGGGCGGCCAGAAGGTCATGGTTTATGGCCAGACAGAAGTCACCCGCGACTTAATGGATGCACGCAAAGCATCAGGGCTTCCCACCATTTATGAAGCCAACGATGTTCAAATTCACGATTTCGATTCTGATCATCCCAGCGTCTCTTATGAAAAAGAGGGTCAGCGGCATACCATCACATGTGATTTCATTGCAGGCTGTGATGGCTTTCATGGCGTTTGTCGCGCCAGTGTGCCTAGCAAGTCGATTCAAGAGTTTGAAAAGGTGTACCCCTTTGGCTGGTTGGGCGTTCTCTCAGATACGCCGCCTGTGCATGAAGAACTTATTTATGTCAACAGCACACGAGGCTTTGCCCTGTGCTCGCAGCGCAGTACAACACGCAGTCGCTACTACTTGCAGGTACCCCTCACCGATAAAGTGGAGCAATGGTCTGATGATGCATTTTGGCAAGAACTGCGCAATCGCCTAGACCCTGAAGCAAGAGAGCACTTGGTAACGGGCCCCAGCATTGAAAAAAGCATTGCACCGCTACGCAGTTTTGTAACCGAGCCCATGCGCTTCGGGACTTTATTTTTAGCAGGCGACGCTGCGCACATTGTGCCGCCCACAGGTGCCAAAGGTTTGAATTTGGCAGCCACCGATGTGAAGTATTTGTCAGACGCCCTCATTGAAGCTTGCCTTGAAAAATCGCATGCAGGCATTGACCACTATTCCACTCGATGCCTAGCGCGCATCTGGCGCGCAGAACGTTTCTCTTGGTGGTTCACCAGCCTGATGCACCGTTTCCCTGAGCAAGGCGAAATGGGGCAGCGCTTTCAAGAGGCAGAACTAAACTACCTGATTAACAGCGAAGCAGGCTCACGCACCATGGCTGAAAACTACGTGGGCTTGCCGCTTAACTTTGGTGAGTGAGCGTGTGACGCTCAGTCGACTTTGGCGCCGGAGCTCTTAACCACAGCAGCCCACTTCGGCACTTCTGCTTTGACGAAGTTATTGAACTCAATGGTGGTGTTGGGGCTGCTGGCCATACCCAGTTGGGCAAAACGCTCTACAACATCGGCAGATGCCATGGCTCGGTTCAGGGCCGCATTGAGTTTATTGACCACATCGGGTGGTGTGCCTGCAGGTGCCATGAAACCAAACCAGGTGTAGTCGTCAAATTCTTTGTAACCAAACTCAGTGATAGACGGCACATCGGGCAGCAGCGGTGAGCGCGTGGCACTGGTCACGGCCAAGGCTTTGAGCTTGCCACTTTTGATCATGGGCACTGCAGGCGGCATGGAGGTTGATGCAATTTGGGTATGACCCGCTACAACGGCATTGATGGCTGCAGCGGGTTGATAGGGCACATGCACAATGTCAATTTTGGCAGCTGTTTTGAGTCGCTCCATGGAAAGATGCGTGGTGGTGCCAATGCCAGAAGATGCATAGTTGAAAGGTGCCTTCTTGGCGGCTTCAACCAACTCGGGCAATGTTTTAGCAGCCACACTGGTGTTGACGGTAAAGATATTGGGTGTCTTAGGGCCCAGCGCAACGGGTACAAAGTCTTTGAGGGCGTCGTAACCCGCGTCTGCATAAAGTGACGGGTTGACAGTAAAGGCTACGCTGTGGACCAAGATGGTGTAGCCATCGGGTGCAGCGCGTTTGACTTGACTGGTCGCAATGTTGCCCCCAGCACCCCCTTTGTTTTCCACGATGAAATTACCGCCAGTGAGTTCATTCAGTTTTTGAGTGAGTGACCTTGCCACGATATCAGTCGAAGAACCCGCGGCAAAAGCGACGACAAGCGTGACCGGCTTGGCTTTAGGCCAATCGCTTTGCGCCCAGCTTGAAAGATGCAAACTACCGATGACTGCGAAGCCCAAGAGGGTCTTTAAATAGTGAAGCATGGTTTTGTCTCCTTTAAATTCAAGCCAGTTGATGCTGGCGATGTTTGTTCACGCTTGTTTAACCAATGAAAAATCAAAGACCAGTTCTTTGAATGGTGCAGTCAATCCATAACGATGCGCTATTTCTGTGTCTTCGCAATTTTTGACATCCACAATCAAACCTGGACGCACACCAAATACGGCGTCGTTATCAAGGTAATCTGAGCCTGCAGGAAACAACTCTGTAACCAAGCCTATGTATCCAGGGGCGCTTACGATGATATGAAAGTGTGCAGGCCGCCAAATGCCCCGGTTGCTAGCGGCCAGCAAGGCGCCAACTGGTCCATCGGTTGGCACAGTGTAAGGATTGGGGTGAATGGTCAATAAACTGAAAGCGCCATGTTCATCGCATTCGATTTTGCAACGCAAATTTTGCGGGTCTTGCGCAGCATCTTGAGCGGGGTACAAGCCGTTGTCTGCGTTTTGCCAAAAATCAATTTGTGCGTTGGGAATGGGTTTTTGATGAATGTCTAACACACGGCCATGCAACCAAACACGCACGCCAGGTTGGCCTTGCGTGAGGTCGGTGCCGTTGGGCTGAATGTGCGAGTCATGCTTGTGAAACGGCCCCAGCACACTGCTGGGTGTGCCGTTTGGTGGTTGTGACACCACGTCGACAATGGAGGAAATGCCCATGATGTCTGAGAACAGGCTGAACTCATTGCGCTCGTCGTCTGTGATTTTGGCGGCCGCTGTGAGAAATTCCAAACCCTTCAACCATTCTGCCTTGCTTAATTGAGATTCATCTACAAAAGCGTGCAAATGCTTGACCAGCAGACTCATGACATGGGCAAGCCGAGGGTCAGTGGCTTTTGAAAAGCTGGCCATGGCGTCTTGGGTGACGGCGTTGTTTAAATCATTGGAGTGTGTAGGTGCCGTCATGCAGTCCTCAAAAAAGCGAGTTTGAGCAATTTAAAGAATACCAACAATATCACATCAATCGCTTTGTTTGGCGTTCATGGCCGAGGTGAGTTCACACTTTGAAGCGCAGGCAATTGACTCGTGTTCATCATGTCCAATGCTTGTGTCGTGTCTGCGCTTAGCCATGCATCAAATTGATGTGTGGCCAAAACGACGGGTGTTCTTTTTTCATCAACAGCTTTGTGAAACTGTCTCATAACAGGGTGATCATCAGCATTCACTGTCAGCATGGTGAAGCTCGTCACAACTTCACCCGTTGAAGGGTCAATCCAAGTATCCCAAAGGCTGGCAATTCCCATAGGTTCGTTGGCAGAAAGTTCAATTTTCCAACGAACAGCTTTGCCTGTTGCGTAATTTGGTTCAAAAAAATTGTCGAGAACGGCAATACCAAATCGCCTTTGCCGCCAAGCGGTCCGGTAGCTGGGTTTTTCACTGACTGTTTCAGCTCGGGCGTTGTAGGTATGTCGACTGATCTTGTCGTCTTTGGCCCAACCTGGAATCAGGCCGAACCGTGCCAAGCCACAGGCTTTCCGGCCCGTCTGCTGGCTCTGCACAACAATAGGCGCAGCATAGCCAGGATAGGTTTCTAATGGAAATTGGGTGCTGGGCAAGTCAATGCCGAAGTGCTGCTTAACCCAATGTCTATTTTGAGTTGGCGTGAAGTTGGTACACATGAACAGTCTTGGGTGCGCCTTTTGTGAGAGCAAGCAAAGTTTCAATTTAACTTGATGATATGTCAAATAGGGTAAATTAACCCCTTTGTACAACGGTGGCACATCCTTAGAAAGTAGTTGATGAAAATGAAATCGAGCATAGTGTCGATTGTGAAAGTTGTGGCATGCTAAATTCAATTGGACTGGGTGCTGCCTTCCTGGCCATTATTTTTTCTGGCTTGTGGACGCCAGACCTTGAGCGCGCCGAATTGGAAAAGCGCTACGCTGCTTCTTCACCTCAAACCATCGATATCGATGGCCTGAAGGTTCATTACAAAGAAACCGGCCTGCAAGATGCTCCAGCTTTGTTGCTGTTGCATGGCTTTGGTTCAAGTTTGCAAGCTTGGGACGATTGGTCGGTCAAGTTAGAACAAAAATACCGGGTGATTCGGTTGGATTTGCCCGGGTTTGGCCTTACAGGTGCTAGCCCTGATCATGATTATTCAGAAGAAAAAGACCTGGCCATCTTGACGCACTTTGCCGACAAGTTAGGGCTAGACAAGTTCTCTGTCATTGGCCACTCGATGGGTGGAAAAATGGCTTGGTCTTTAGCGGCAGCCCAGCCTGACCGTGTGCAAGCCTTGGTGCTCATGGCGCCAGACGGCTTTCCAGAAACCAAAGACATCGGAACCAAGCCCTATGAAGTCCCAGCCATCATGGGCCTCATCAAATATGTTTTACCAAAGTACATGGTCCGAAAATCAATTGAGCCAGCCTTTGCCGAAGCTGATGCATTGAACGATGCACTGGTCAACCGCTATTTCGACATGCTCAGAGCGCCCGGTGTGCGAGGTGCTATTTTGGAAAGATCGAATCAAACCATTTACACAGATCCTGTGTCTCGTTTGAAAGCCATTAAGGCTCCGACGCTGCTTATTTGGGGTGAGCAGGATCAGATGATTCCGAGCACCAATGCCCAGAGCTACGCCAATGTGTTGTCAAATTCCACCACGGTGCTGGTTCCTAAACTAGGGCACTTGCTGCAGGAAGAGCAGCCCGAAAAAGGTCTGACATCTGTGATGCAGTTTCTTGATAGTCATCTCTTGATTAAGAATTAAAAATGTCTGAAGCAACCAAGCTGCCACTCAACTCGAAGCAACTCAAGGCGTGTGCCAAGCAGCCCTTGGACCCATGTTCTTGCTCACTCAAAATTTGCAAAGGTTGGGAAAGTGTCAGCGATGACCGCTGGCCCGCCAAACAACTCAAACTTCAGGGCACACTGCGCCGCGAGTTGGCGGATGGTGAGTCTGAGCTGAGCTTCGAAGAGTTTCATCCAAACGGCACTCGATATGACTCGCCAGAGGCGCCTATTGCCTTGAACTATTTCCCCTACAACCGCGCCGATGTGTATGTCTGTCAACAATGCGGATGTGCTGTTTTAAAGTACACCGAGTATGGTGGCTACTACATTGACCAACGTGTGAGATTGGTTGATGCCGCACTGATCACGGACGCGACTTAAACAGGTTTGCCGCAAAGGAATGCAATAAATGCTGGCAGAGCAGGCGGTAACTCATGACCCCGCCAAACCACGTGCTGATCTGTTCTGCACAAAACCAGTGGGTGCGCGTAAGCTGAAGGTTTGTGGGTCTCTTGCTCTAAATCGATGAGTTGTAGAGGCATGTTCGCTAATTCAGCATGCTTTAAAAGTTCTTTCACTTCAATTTTGCTGTCAAATCGAAGCAGGCTGTAACCCGTGCCCAGTGAATCGTAGAGTGAAGTTCCGTTGTCGCGCCAAAAGTGAGGCGCTCTACAACCTGGGAGGGTAGAAGGCGTGAAAGATCCCATGGTGTAAGCGGGGGCAGGCTCGGCTTCGTGAGAAATGATGGGAGATTTTTCGTAAAAGTAGCCGAAGTTCAAGCCTTCGCAACAAAACTGCTGCACATTCAATTCATAGGCTTCTGTGCCCACCAACTCCCGCGCTGCTGCACCTTCAGCATCTGGGTCCTCAATGTTGTGCGGCACGGCCCGCCTTGCCTTGATCATCTTTTGCGCGTGGTTCATCACAAAGTGCGAAACCTGCTCAGTGATGGGATGCCGCTCGGCTTCATAGGCATTTAAGATGTCGGCATGGGCCCAGCCATTGACCACAGCACCCAGTAGCCATGCCAAGTTGGTGGCGTCTGCAATGCCGGCATTCATGCCGTAGCCTGCATAGGGCACCCAAAGGTGTGCAGCGTCGCCCGCTAAAAAGACACGCCGATCGCGAAAGTGATTAGAGAGCAATCTTTTGCCCACCCAATCTTCTTTGGTAATAATTTCATATTCGAAATTTTCGTCAACGCCCAAAATATGTCGAATGGACTGGTCGCGATCAACTGAATCAAATTCAGGCTCATCGGGATGAAGGTGGTTGTGAACCAGCCACGTTGAACGGCCGTCAATGGCAAACACCGTGCCGCAGCGGCGTGTGTTCACAGAGTAGTAGCACCATGCTGGCTTGCCTGGCAACAAATCGACCAACTGTGGCGCGCGAATGTGGGTGGATTGAACGCGCTGTATAACGTCTGTGCCTTCCAGCTTGGCACCTATTTTTTTGCGCACAAACGAGCTACCACCATCACAACCTGCCACATATTGAACTCGCAAAACTTGGCTTACGTGTGTGTCTAAATTCAACAAGGTGACACTGACGCCATGTTCATCTTGAACGAAATCGGTCACTTGCGTCCGATTGATCAGGGTCACACCATCTTGCGCCACGGCGTGCTTTAACAGCAGTGGTTCAAGGTAAATTTGATTGATTCTGTGGGGTGGCTCAGGTGTGTCCCATTCGGTATCAGGGCCCCCTCTTTCGGTGTACCTGTTTTTGCGGCAAGGAATTGGTATGCGTGTCAGCTCTGTGCCTGTCATGGCGGTTCGAAACACCACGTCATTTGGATAGTCTTCTGGCAGTCCAGCTTCACGCAAACTGGGTGCAACGCCCAGTCTTCGAAAGTTTTCCATGCTTCTGGCAGAAACATGGTTGCATTTGACATTAGGAGGCTCGGCAAATTTGCGAACCTCAACAATGTGCACCTTGACGCCATTGCGTGCCAGGTCCATGGCCAAAGTTAAACCAACGGGACCGGCACCGACCACCAGCACATCGCTGTCAAATTTCAAATTCATGAGAAGCTTTAGTTAAGTTTGATGTTGGCTTGGCGAATCACTTTGGCCCATTTTTGGGTTTCGCTTTTGATGTAAGCATCTAGCCCTTCCATCGTCGTCGCAACAGGCTCCATGCCACTTTGACGCATTTGTGTTTTGATGGCCTCGTCATTCAAGGCTGCCGTAAATTCTGTGTGCAGTCGTTGAATGATGGCCGCTGGTGTGCCAGCCGGAGCCACCAAGCCAAACCAGCCCGTTGAGTCATACCCTGTGAGGCCGCTTTCAGAAAGGGTGGGCACATCAGGCAAGTTGTTCAGTCTTTTAGGGCTGGTCACAGCAAATGCTTTTAACTTGCCTGCTTTGATGTGGGGCAGTGCGGCTGCTAAGTCTGTCACTGACAATTGAATTTGCCCAGACAGTGTGTCCATGGCTGCCGGGCCAGAGCCGCGGTAGGGGACTTCGATCATTTTGAGGTCTGTCATTTGAGTGAACAAGGCCGTCGACAAATGCATCGCGGTGCCATTGCCGCCGTGGCCGATCGATACTTTGCCAGGTTGCGACTTGGCATAGGCAATGAGTTGCTGCATGTTGTCTGCAGGAACTGATGGGTGACCCACCAAGACAAAGGGGATGGCGGCTAGCATCGTAATGGGCTGAAAATCTTTGGCCACATCAAAAGGCATTTGAGGGTAAAGACTGGAATTGGCTGTTAGCCCGCCAGCAGCACCAACGCCCAATACGTAGCCGTCTGGGGCGGCTTTGGCAACCACATTCAGGCCAATGTTGCCGCCAGCGCCGGGCCGGTTGTCAATGACCAAGGGTTGACCCAATTTGTCGTTGAGCCTTGTCGACAAAATTCGAATGATGGCATCTGCACTTCCACCAGGCGGAAACGTGACCACAATTTTGATGGGCTTCGAAGGATAGTCTGCCGCTTGGCCTGCAGCTGAAAGCGAAAGCAGCGAACCGATCAAGGCCATCAAACCAAAAGACATCCAATGAATCAAACGACTGTGCATATATGCTCCTAATTTGCGGTCACTCTAACTTTCAGTTTCTTCAATTGCAATCAGGGCTTCAACCTAGGACGTGTCCTGTTTTAGCCTTAAGAATCAAAATTCTATTTTCCGTAACAGAGGCTATCGAGCTTGGGGTTTCCATCATTTCCTCAGGCTGGGGGGTGTGATAGCGTGCGAGGATAAATAATTGTTGGGATGGCAACTCCATGAAGACGCATTTTTTTCGTTATTACACCTGTTTCCTTGTGCTGTGTATGTGCCCTTTTTTGAGCTTGGCACAAGATTGGCCGGCCAAACCGGTTCGCATTGTGGTGCCTTACCCAGCCGGCGGTGGCGTCGATGCGGCGGCAAGGTTGGTGGCTCAACACTTAAGCACTGTTTTGGGTCAATCGGTTATGGTCGATCCGAAGCCAGGTGGCGGCACGGTCATCGGAGCTGAAATGGTTTCGCGTGCAGCCCCAGATGGCTATACCTTCCTGCTCACAGGTGGTTCAACCATGTCCTTGTTGCCCCTGACCCACCCAGGTAAGTTGCCATTTGAGCCCTTGGTTGATTTTGTGCCGGTGAGCATGGTCTCTCGTTTGCCATTCTTCTTAATCACGGCACCTGCCAACAACTACAACACACTCAAAGACCTGATGGCAGATGCCAAATCAAAACCGGGCAGGTTGCCCTATGCCAGCAATGGCATTGGCTCTATGGGGCATGTGGGCACAGCCATGCTCACGCAAAGTGCTGGCGTTGACATGATCCATGTGCCCTACCAAGGATTCCCACCCGCCATTTCTGATTTGGTCACAGGCCGGGTCGTCATGGTCATGGCCGACCTTGCCCCTGTGAAAGGCCAGATTCAAGCGGGTACCTTGCGCGCCTTGGCGGTGGCATCGCCTCAAAGATCACGGTTCATGCCCGACATTCCCACATTGGCTGAAGCGGGCTATCCCGGCATCGAATTTGAAATATGGATGGGCTTGTATGCACCAGCCAAGACGCCAGCTCACATCGTGAACCGTGTGGGTCAAGAGTTGAAAAAGTATTTGGAAATGCCCAGCACCCGCGAGGCATTTGCCAAATTAGGCCATGAGAGCGATGGTGCAGGGCCTGAAGTTGTCAAGCAAAGAATTGAATCTGAGCTTAAACAGATGTTGCCTGTTGTGAAGGCAGCGGGCCTGTCGAACAAATAATTTATGTCTAAAGAATACATGCGAACCGCCTCAAGTGACTTGCTGCAAGGCTTGGTTGATTTGGGCATTGAATATTTGTTTTGCAATCTGGGTACTGACCATGCGCCACTGATTGAAGAGATGGCGCATTGGCGAGAGCAAGGCCGCGCATTTCCAAAGTTAATTTTGTGCCCGCACGAAAACACGGCGGTTCACATGGCGGGCGGCTATGCCGTTGCAACGGGACGTGGACAAGCCGTATTGGTTCACGTCGATGCGGGCACAGCCAATGCAGCCATGGGCTTGCACAATCTTTGCCGCACACGAATTCCAGTGTTGCTTATTGCAGGTCGTGCTCCCATGACCACCTTCGATGACGTCACAGGCGGCCGCAGATCCAATTGCAGTTCGAGCCATTGCTGAGCAGCTCATGCGTTCAGACAATCCAATGCTGGTCACCGCCTATGCTGGCAGAAACCGCGAGGCGCCTGCACTGATAGAAAAATTAGCTGTTTTGTGCGGCATGCGGGTTTGTGAATTCAATACCATCTACATGAACATACGGCGTGACTCGCCTTATTTTGCCGGCTACAACCCTGCGGCATTCACGGAGCAAGCTGACTTCGGATTGATGGTTGATGTCGATGTCCCTTGGATTCCCAAAACGACACGTGTCAACCCCAACGCCTATTGGGCTCAGTTGGATGTAGATGCCATCAAGCGCGATATTCCCATGTGGGGCTTCCCACTCAACGCGCGCATTGAAGGTGACAGTGTTCGCTTGATTGCGCAATTGATAGAGATCATTGAAAGCAGTGCCACGCCAGAGTTCAAAACAAAAGCGGCGGCAAGAGGCTTGGCCTTGAAAACAGCGCACGCACAAAACAGACAGAAGGCAGCATCCCTTGCCCAAGCAAAGGGTGTTGTCAATGCCATCAATCCGCATTACCTATGCGCCGTGATGGGTCAAAAAATTGATTTGCACGACGTTGTTTTGAATGAGGCCATTCGCAACACCATGGCGGTGTTTGAACAAATACCGCGCGAGGTGCCAGGTAGCTTGATGGGCTTGTCGGGCGGAGGCTTGGGTTTTTCAGCCGGTACAGCACTGGGCATTAAGCTGGCACAAGCCGATAACCGGGTGATTCATTTTGTGGGCGACGGCTCTTTTTACTTTAGCAATCCAAGCTCAGTCTATTCCGTTGCAAACCAGTATGGCCTGCCCATTCTGACGGTGCTACTAGACAACGGTGGATGGTCTGCAGTGAAAGAGTCCACCTTGCGCATGTACCCACAAGGTGAAGCCAAGAGCACTAACCAATTTGCTTCTGATTTAGGATACGCCACAGACTTTGCCGCCATTGCTGAAGCTGCTGGCGCGCATGGCGAAAGATTGACAGATCCTGAGCAAGTTGAAGCGGCCATCGAAAGATGTTTGGCCGCCTTGGATGCAGGGCGAAGTGCATTGCTTCATGTTCGCATCACGCCGCTCTGATTGCAGCCCCAGATCCCAGAAGCCAAAAATTGATGATCCAAATTTGACACCATTTAGACAGGAGATTGAAATGAAACCATCACAACTTATGACACACAAACGCAAGACACTTGTGGGTGTGGCGCTCCTCATGTTGGCCAGTCTTTGCACATCTGTGCAAGCTCAAACCGCATGGCCCAACAAAGCAATCCGCATTGTGGTGCCTTACGCGCCTGGTGGTGCCAATGACATTTTGGCGCGTGTTGTAGCTGAGAAACTGGCGCCTGCATTGGGCCAGCCCGTTTTGGTAGAAAACAAACCAGGTGCTGGCGCGGCAGTGGGTACCGAGTTGGTGGTCAAGTCACCCCCCGACGGCTACACCTTGCTGATGGCTGCCAGTGGCCCCATTGTGTTCAACCCCGCCTTGGTGGCCAAATTGGCCTACAACCCCGTGACAGATTTGACGCCCATTTCATTGGCGGGTTCATTCCCCATGATTCTGGCGGTCAATGAAGCGTCGCCAGCCAAAACTTTTGCTGAATTGGTGACCTTGAGCAAAGCCAATCCATCAAAGTTCAACTATTCTTACCCCTCGGCCTCGTTTCAATTGGTGATGGAGTTGGTAAAAGCGAAGACGGGTTTGAAAGCCCTCAACGTTCCCTACCAAGGCAGTGCACCCTCGATCAATGCGGTCTTGACTCAAGAGGTGCAAATGACCCTGATCGATTCTGGCCCCATTGCGGCTTTGTTAAAGGCCGGTAAATTGCGCGCCTTGGGCGTAACCTCAGAGCAGCGCCTGGCAGCCTATCCGCAAGTGCCCACCTTGAAAGAACAAGGCATCGATGTGTCGGTGAATTTTTGGAGCGGATTGTTGGCGCCTGCTGGCACGCCTGCACCCATTGTGAAACGCTTACAAGAAGAAGTGGCTCGCATCATGGCTTTGCCTGATGTGCAAGAGCGCATGGGCAAACTCGACATCAAACCTGTTGGCAGTTCTTCAGCAGATTTTGCCAAAGTCATTTCGCAAGAAATTCAGCTGTGGACGCAAGTGGCCAAAGAAAACAACATCAAAGCAGAATGACCGAAAAGCGAATTGCCATAGCAGGTGCGGGAATTGCAGGACTGACCACGGCACTTGCACTTTTGCAGCAGGGTTTCAAGGTTGATGTCTACGAACAAGCTTCGCAATTGGGCGAGGTAGGCGCGGGCTTGCAAATCTCACCTAACGGCACAAGGATTCTAAAAAGTTTAGGCATAGAAGAAGCTTTGCTGGGCTTGGTATGCCAGGCGAAGGGCAAAGAAATTCGCATGTGGAATACGGGGCAGCGCTGGAAGCTGTTTGATTTGGGGGACGACTGCCTATCGCGGTTTGGTGCGCCTTATTGGATGGTGCATCGGGGCGATCTGCACAAAGTTTTGTTAGAGGCGTTCAATGCGCGTTCAGACGTGCCTGTTCGTTTGAATGCGCGGGTTGTTAACGCTCAAAGCACTGCGGATGGTGCAATTTTTGAGTTGCAAGACGGCAGCCGCGAGTTGCAAGACGGCAGCCGCCATCAAGCCTTTGGATTGATCGCGGCAGATGGGGTTCATTCCGTTTTGCGCGAGAAGTTATTGGGCGAAGACAAAGCGCAATTTACGGGCTTGTTGGCTTGGCGTGGGTTGGTTCCAATCCATACCATCTCTTCACATTTACAAGCCCAAGTGGGTACCAATTGGGTGGGGCCTGGCGCGCACGTCATTACCTATCCTGTGCGCGGCGGACAATTGATGAACGTGGTGGGCATTATTGAAAAAGATGGCTGGCGTGGCGAGTCGTGGACAGAGCGTGGAACTCACGAAGAATTGCTTCAAGATTTTGGCCACTGGCATGAAGATGTGTGTGAGTTGATGCGCAAAATTGAACAGCCTTTCAAATGGGCATTGCTTGGCCGATCGCCACAAAAAGGTTGGGCGCAAGGTTCGATTTGTTTGGTGGGCGACTCTGCGCATCCCACTTTACCTTTTTTAGCGCAAGGCGCCAACATGGCCATTGAAGATGCTGCGGTCATGGCGCGTTGCTTAGCCGCACAAGACAATTCTGCCAAAGCCTTTGAACAATTTGAAAATTTGCGCTGGCAACGCACAGCCGACATCGTGAACCGGTCGAGTGACAATGCCAAACGCTTTCACAACCCGCAGTTATCCGATCCCGCGAAGGCAGTCGACTATGTCAGCTCTGAGTGGGAGCCCGAAAAAGTGAGAAGGCGCTACGACTGGATGTTTGAATACGATGCTCTGAAGATGGCTTTATGAAGTTAGCATCCCAAATTGATAAGCCCGTGCTCATCGTGGGTGGCGGCCCCGTTGGCATGACCATGGCTTTGTGCTTGGCCAAGCGCGGCATACCCAGCTGCTTGGTTGAGTTGCGGTCGGCAGAGACCTTGCCTGATGTCAAGTGCAATCACATCTCTTCTCGCAGCATGGAGCTTTTCAGGTCCTTGGGTATTTCTCAAGATTTACGAGCAGCTGGCCTGCCAGATAACTACCCGCATGATGTGTCTTACAGAACCAGCACATTGGGTGAAGAGATCGCAAGAATACATATTCCTGGCAGAAACACCCGCCTCACCGATCATTCAGGGCCAGACGGCAATTGGCCAACGCCAGAACCACCACACAGAATTAACCAAAGGTACATTGAACCCATCTTAAGACGGCACGTTCAAAAACAATCGTTGATTACCTGTTTGTATCGGCATCAAGTGCTGTCTTTCATACAAGATGAAAATCAGGTCACAGCACAAATTCAAAATCTAGATTCACCTGAATCGCAAGCCTTCACCTTGTCTGCTGCTTACATGGTCGGATGCGATGGCGGTAGATCGATGGTTCGAAAAGGCATGGGCGCCAAACTGGTTGGCGATGAGGTGGTGCAGCGCGTTCAAAGCACCTGCATCAGGGCGCCACATTTAATTGAGCACATGAAAGCACCGCCAGCTTGGGCCATGTTCACGGTTAACCCAAGGCGAAGCGGCAACATCTACGCCATCGATGGCAAAGAAGTTTGGCTCATTCACAATTACCTTCGTGATCATGAAGCAGACTTTGAGTCAGTCGATCGCGATTGGGCCATACGCACCATCTTAGGCGTCGACGATCAATTCGAATACGAAGTGATGAGCAAAGAAGATTGGTTTGGCCGTCGCTTGGTGAGCGACAAGTTGCAAGAAGGCCGAGTTTTTGTGGCGGGTGATGCTGCCCATTTGTGGGTACCCTACGCGGGCTACGGCATGAACGCTGGCTTGGCAGATGCTTCGAATTTGGCTTGGCATTTGGCGGCGCAAATCGAGTCTTGGGCCTCACCATTTGCTTTGAGTGCTTACGAAAAAGAACGCCACCCCATCACTGAGCAGGTTTCTCGCTTTGCCATGAACCACGCGCACGCCATGAGCAAGCGCCGAAAAGAAATTCCAGAAAATTTAGAAGAACAATCTGCAGAGGGCGCAAAGGCCAGGGCCACATTTGGCCAAGATCTGTACGACTTGAATGTTCAGCAATATTGCTGCGCAGGTTTGAACTTCGGCTATTTTTACGATCAATCGCCCGTCATGGTTTACGACGCTGAGTCAGCACCTGACTACAACATGGGTAGCTTCACAGCTTCTACAGTGCCCGGCTGCAGAGCCCCCCACTTCTGGCTTGAACAAGACACTTCTTTGTACGATGCCTTGGGCGCTGCTTACACATTGCTTTGCTTCAAGCCCGAATGCGATGCAGAAGTAAGCGCTGTTCAAAAGGCAGCTGGTGAAGCCAACATGCCTCTCAAAATATTAGATGTCAGTGCTTATACAGATAGGCCGCCTGAATACAGCCATCATTTTGCAATCGTCAGAGCCGACGCACACACGGTATGGCGAGGCGATCAACTGTACGCAGAAAATGCAAAGCAAATCGTTGCCAAACTTTGTGGCTATTCAACCCCTTCAATTTGAAGAATTCAAAAATTTAACCCCTTTAGAAATTGCGGGATTGGCCGTTTATTTGGGTTCTGCAGAGTCAAGCAGAATGACGGGCCAATCTATTCATGTCGATGGCGGCATGGTTTTAAGTTAAAGGTCATTTACTAGGCATTCGGGAGGCGAAATTCGGGATAACCATAGCCTTGATGGGTGTTTACTTGCCTCACAATAGTCTGCGTTACAGAGACAGCCATCTTGCTGTGTGTGTTCTTTAGAATTCGGTGCCAAGCTTCATGTCAGATGATTTCATTTTGAAAACCAATGAACTTGTAAAAGAGTTCAAGGGCTTTGTTGCTGTCAGTGGCGTTAACCTCAATGTCAAGCGCGGTCAGATCCATGCCTTGATCGGCCCCAATGGTGCTGGCAAAACCACTGTTTTCAATTTGCTGACCAAATTTCACATTCCCACCAGTGGTCAAATTTTGTTTAATGGCAAGGACATTACCCAAAGCAAGCCAGCGCAAATTGCACGTCTGGGCATTGTTCGGTCTTTCCAAATTTCGGCCACGTTTCCCAATCTCACTGTGATGGAAAACGTTCGCATTGCATTGCAGCGTGCCACGGGTACTTCCATGCATTTCTGGCGCTCCGAGCGCATCTTGAATCAGTTAAACGACCGCGCCATGACTTTGTTAGACGAGGTGGACCTTGCAAGCATGGCCAATTTAACCGCTGTGGAATTGCCTTATGGCAGAAAGCGCGCGTTGGAAATTGCAACCACCTTGGCCATGAACCCCGAACTCATGCTGTTGGACGAACCCACGCAAGGCATGGGCCATGAAGATGTAGACCGCGTCACTCAGTTGATTAAGAAAGTAAGTGCCAATCGCACCATTCTGATGGTGGAGCACAACATGAATGTGGTGGCCAGCATTGCCGACACCATCAGTGTGTTGCAACGTGGCCAAATCATTGCCGAAGGCCCTTACGAAACAGTTTCCAAGAATCCACAAGTTTTGGAAGCTTATATGGGAACAGCAGACAACGATTTGGAAGGCGCCCATGGCTAATTCCACAGAGTTCTTGCGCATTAGCCAGCTGCATGCCTACTATGGTGAATCGCATATCTTGCATGGCGTTGATCTGACCGTCAATCATGGCGAAGTTGTCACCCTGCTAGGCCGCAACGGTGCAGGCCGCACAACCACCGTTAAATCTATTTTGGGATTGGTAGGGCGCAGAACGGGCTCGGTCATCATTGACAACCAAGAAACAGTCAATTGGCCTACACATGAAATTGCCAAGTTAGGTTTGGGCTACTGCCCAGAAGAGCGCGGCATATTTTCTGCGCTCACCTGCGAAGAAAATCTCATGCTGCCACCTGTCATTGCCCCAGGTGGCATGGCCGTAGATGAAATTTATGAAATGTTTCCCAACCTGTACGAGCGTCGCAGCAGCCCGGGTACAAGGCTGTCTGGCGGCGAACAACAAATGCTGGCTGTCGGCCGCATTTTGCGCACGGGTGCCAAATGTCTTCTGTTGGATGAAATTTCTGAAGGTCTAGCGCCTGTCATTGTGCAAGCACTGTCCAAAATGATCACGGCTTTAAAAGCCAAGGGCTTCACCATCATCATGGTGGAACAAAACTTTAGATTTGCCGCACCGCTGGCCGATCGTTTTTATGTCATGGAGCATGGTCAGATTGTGGAAGGTTTCTCCTCGCAGGAACTTTCTAGCAAGATGGGCATGTTGCATGAGTATTTGGGTGTCTGACTTTTCTTAATTCAACTGGAGTGATCACGATGAAACGCAATCTTATTTCTTTGGCCGTAGCGGCCGCCTGTGCTTTTGCCGGATCGGCTCAAGCGCAAATTTCAGACGGTATTGTCAAAATTGGTGTGCTCAATGACATGTCTGGTTTGTATTCAGACATTACGGGACAAGGCTCTGTCGTTGCCGCCAGAATGGCCGTTGAAGACTACATCCGGGCTTCAAAAAGCACCCTGAAAGTTGAAATTGTTGGCGCGGATCACCAGAACAAGCCTGATGTTGGCTCCAATGTTGCGCGTCAGTGGTACGACACAGAAAAAGTCGACATGATTGCCGACGTGCCTACATCTTCTGTCGGTTTGGCCATTGCCAAAATTTCGGCTGACAAAGGCAAATTGCACGTCAACTCTGGCTCTGCCACGGCCGATTTGTCGGGCAAAGCTTGCAATGCCAACACCATTCATTGGGCTTACGACACATGGATGTTGGCCAACGGCACAGGCAAAGCCATTGTTAAAAGTGGTGGTGACACATGGTTCTTCTTAACGGCTGATTACGCTTTCGGCCATGCCTTAGAGCGTGACACCGAAGCCGTTGTGCTTAAAAACGGTGGCAAAGTGGTGGGCAAAGTTCGCACGCCATTCCCAACTCAAGATTTCTCTTCATTCTTGTTGCAAGCGCAAGCTTCAAAGGCAAAGATCATTGGCTTGGCCAATGCCGGTGGCGACACCACCAACTCAATCAAACAAGCTTTTGAGTTTGGCATTACCAAAGGCGGTCAGAACTTGGCCGGCTTGTTGGTCTTCTTGCCTGACGTTCATTCGCTCAGTTTGGAAAAAGCTCAGGGCCTGATGCTCACTGAAACTTTCTACTGGGATTTGAATGATCAAACCCGCGCATTTACCAAGCGATTTTCTGCTGCCAATGGCGGTAAGTACCCATCGATGGTTCATGCGGGTGTTTACTCCAGCGTCATTCACTACCTGAAAGCTGTTGACGCAGCCAAAACCGATGATGGCACCAAAGTGGCCGCCAAGATGAAGGAGTTGCCAACGGACGACGCCTTGTTCGGCAAAGGTACGGTTCGCCCAGATGGTCGCAAAATCCACCCTGCTTATTTGTTCCAAGTTAAAAAGCCTTCTGAATCCAAAGGCCCATACGACTATTACAAATTAGTCTCAACCATTCCAGCAAACGAAGCCTTCCGCCCATTGTCGGAAAGCGAATGCCCACTGGTCAAAAAGTAAACCAAACCTAAAGCAAGCTGAATTATCGCCATGGAAATTTTTGGTATTCCTTCCCAAGCTCTTTTTGGGCAACTCCTAATTGGTCTCATCAATGGGTCCTTTTATGCGCTGCTTTCTTTAGGCTTGGCGGTGATTTTCGGCTTGCTGAACATCATTAACTTCAGCCACGGCGCCCAGTACATGCTGGGTGCGTTTGTGGCTTATCTTTCTCTGAATAAACTCGGCATCAATTATTGGGCCTCACTGATACTCACCCCTTTGTTGGTGGGCGCTACGGGCGTGCTCATTGAAAAGACCATGCTCAAGCGTTTGTACAAGCTTGATCATCTGTATGGCTTGCTTCTCACCTTTGGCCTGGCATTGATCATTCAAGGCGTCTTCCGACATGAATTTGGTTCTTCCGGCATGCCATACCCGTCACCTGAAGTGTTTCAAGGTGTTTTCAATTTAGGTTTTATGTTTCTACCCAAGTACCGTGCTTGGGTCATTGTGGTTTCTCTCGTCGTCTGCCTGGGTACATGGTATGTCATAGAGCGCACCAAACTTGGTGCCTATTTGCGAGCAGCCACAGAGAACCCCAGTTTGGTTCAAGCGTTCGGCATCAATGTGCCCCGCATGGTCACATTGACCTACGGTTTTGGTGTGGCGCTTGCAGCCTTGGCAGGGGTCATGGCTGCACCCATTTATCAAGTCAGCCCCTTGATGGGCGCTGACATCATCATTGTGGTGTTTGCTGTGGTGGTGGTGGGCGGCATGGGCTCCATCATGGGCGCCATCGTGACCGGGTTTGGCTTAGGCTTGATTGAAGGTCTTACCAAGGTTTTTTATCCAGAGGCATCCAACACCGTCATCTTTGTGATCATGACCATTGTTCTGCTGCTTAAACCCGCCGGACTGTTCGGTACTCAAAAGTAATGCCCATGTCCAACGCCTCGCCAACCGTTTTCAAAACTCAGTCGTTCACGCATCAGTGGGTGGCATTTGCCATCATGGTGTTGTTCTTTGTCATCGCACCCATTTGGGTTTATCCCATCTTCCTGATGAAGGTCATGTGCTTTGCATTGTTTGCCTGCGCATTCAATTTGTTGTTGGGTTTTGGGGGGTTGTTGTCTTTTGGACATGCCATGTTCTTGGGGACTGCGGGCTATGCAGCAGCCCATGCCGCCAAGGTTTGGGGCTGGAATCCAGAGGTAGCCGTACTTTTTGCAACAGCGTGCTCAGCAGGACTTGCGCTCATAGCCGGCTCCTTAGCCATTAGACGACAGGGCATTTATTTTGCAATGATCACCTTGGCGCTTTCGCAAATGGTGTACTTTTTCTATTTGCAAACACCTTTTACTGGTGGTGAAGATGGCATTCAAAGTGTGCCACGGGGTAAATTGTTTGGTATCTTTGACCTCTCAGAAAATACAGCCATGTACATGTTTGTGCTGGCCATCTTCTTAAGCGGATTTACCTTAATTTGGCGAATTGTCCACTCACCATTTGGACAAATTCTGAAAGCCATTCGTGAAAACCAAGACCGTGCCGTTTCTCTTGGTTATGACACCGATCATTTCAAGCTGCTTGCCTTTGTCATCTCTGGTGCATTGGCAGGTACTGCTGGCGCCACCAAGGCCTTGGTATTTCAACTTGCTTCACTTACCGACGTGCATTGGTCCATGTCGGGTGAGGTGGTTCTCATGACTTTGTTGGGCGGCTTAGGCACTTTGTTTGGACCCGTGGTGGGAGCGGCCATCATTGTCTCGATGCAAAACTATTTGGCGCAGTTTGGTGCTTGGGTCACCATCATTCAGGGACTTATCTTTGTCATTTGCGTCTTAGCATTTCGCCGAGGTGTCATTGGAGAAATTGCCAACTGGCTTAAAAAGCCACTGTGATTTTCTGAATCGCCATCAAAAAAGCCTGCTTAGCAGGCTTTTTTTTATTTGAGCTTACCGCATGAAATTCTTGACGTAGTCTGCACCTAGACCAACGTTTTCAAAGTGCGCTCGGTATTTTTCGATGCGTGTAAACACATCGTCGTAGCCTGTGGCATTGCCTTGAGGATCTACATACATGAGAGCGCCATGCACGGTGAACAGGGTAATCATGTCTTGGCAATCATCTGGCACCACCAAGGTATGTGTCTCGCCAGGGGGTTCAAACACATAGCCGCCTTCTTCTGCCACCCAGTTGTGTTCTAAGTACAACCACTTGCCGCGAATGACATAGGCATGAACTTGGCCGGAGTGGCGATGTCTTTGCAGCAAGCCAGAACGTTTGACCCTCAGCAAATGGACATAAAAACCACCGGTGACATTCAGATGAATAGGGCGTGACCAAATGCCTGGTGAAATAGGAGCCCACAATTTCTCATCGTCTGTATTGACGTCTGGTATGACCATGTCGGGCGTCATGCCCCAAGGTTGGGGCTTTGCATAAGGCACCCGATCGGTGTCGCTGCTGGAATTTGGTGTTTTATTCATATGTTATTTCAAGGTTCTTTGGAACAAGCTAAACAAGCGCTCCCAATGCCGCTCTGCAGCTTTGGCGTTGTACATACCCGCCCGCTGAGGAAAAACAAAGCCATGCTCGACTTTGGGGTACCACTCAATTCGGTAATTTGACTTGGCCATGATCAGTGAAGCTTCCAATTTTTGGATGTCTTCAGGAGGTGCCCATTTGTCAATTTCTGCGCATGCAAAGTAGCTTTCGCATTTAATTTGCGGTGCCATGAGGTGCGGCGAATCTGGCTCGTTGGTGGCCATGTTGGCCCCATGAATAGACGCAATGCTTTGGAATCGATCGGGGAACTGAGCGGCTATCCACATCACAATGGGGCCGCTCATGCAGTAACCCACGGCACCAATGCGCGTTTGGTCTGCCATGGCATGAGTGTCCACAAACTTCAGCATGGCTTGTGTGTCTGTTTGACTGGTTTGAGCGTTCAAAGTGGCCATGTGTCCGAACATCACTTCCATCGCCTCGGGCGTGCGCTCTTTGAGGTAAAAGTCTCGGCTGCGTCGATAGTAGAGGTTGGGTAAAACGACAAAATAACCCACGCTGGCCAATCTGCGGGCCATGTCATGCAGTTCTTCTCGCTTACCAGGTGCATCCATCAAAAAGAAAACGACAGGGTGTGGGCCGTCTTCCTCGGGAAAGACGACAAAGGTGTTCATAGAACCGTTGGCGGTTTGAATATCAATGTTCTCTTCGATCATTTCATGCCTTTGCAGGTTGATGGTCACAGGAAACGTATATTTTCAACTCAAATTCAACAGCAAGGAATTAAGGTAAACCAGTGTGTTTTTCTATCAGGTCATACGTCCTATGGCGCAGCTGACAAAAGACTTGGCATTGGTAATGCCAGCCGCAAGTCCCGCCACTGAGCCTTTTTCGGGGTAGCCCATAGATTTGAGCTTGTCGATCACAAGCTGCTTAATAGACTCTTCGCCTGAAAAGCTCACCAACTGCTTTTCGCGATCAATGACCAAGTCGGTCACTTTGGCAACGCTGTTGATGCCCTTCACGATGGAGTTTTCGCAACCACCGCATTTGATGTTTTCAACTTCAACTTGGTAAGTGTGTGTCATTTTGAGGTCCTTTTTGAACGTTCCCCGAGTCAATCTACTTGGGTGATATGGCAAGTATCTAACGATTCAAGTGGTTATCATATGATTTAAATCAAGGGGTGAGCTAGCCCTAAATTCTAAGAAATGGGTACTTTTTAAGAAATTAATCGGTCTCACTTAGAATTTCACCCTTAAACCGTTCTTCAAACTATCCAGTCACGCGTATGAGCCTCAAAATAGTTGTCTACTCCAAGTCTGCCTGCCCCCAATGCGAGTCAGTCAAAATGATTCTCAAGTCCAAATCTCTGGCCTACGAAGAAATCAAAATTGACGACGAAGCTGAGCGCATGGCTTTCTATGAAAAGTGTGGGCCATCCGTACGTCAAATGCCACAGGTTTTCATCAACGATCAGCGAGTGGGCGGCCTGGCTGGTTTGCAGGCCGCTTTGGCGCAAATGTCTAACTAATCTGGGCGGCAAGTCGTCAAGTTTTCTTCTGCAGCTTGTCTTGGGTGTTCAGATCAAAGTCACTTGCATCATGTCTTTCATGCAGTTGAATTTCTAAAGGTCCCATCACCCGGTTAACCATGCGGCCTCTTTGAACAGCAGGCCTAGCTTCTATTTCA
>JAJTDK010000063.1 GCA_021300495.1 Limnohabitans sp.
GAGCTTGGCAAATGAAGTGCCGAGCGGAATTTCGTAATTGCCAGGGCGCTCTACGTCACCGCTGATAGAGAAGATCTTGGTGCCACCGTTGTTGGGCTTGCCACATTCCAAATACGCCTGACCGCCATTGCGAATGATCCAAGGAACCGCTGCAAAAGTTTCGGTGTTGTTGATGGTGGTGGGCTTGCCGTACAAACCGAAGCTTGCAGGGAATGGTGGCTTGAAGCGAGGTTGGCCTTTTTTGCCTTCCAAGGATTCAAGCAAAGCGGTTTCTTCACCGCAAATATATGCACCGAAACCGTGGGACGCATGCAACTGGAAGTTGAAGTTGCTGCCCATGATCTTGTCACCCAAGTAGCCCGCTGAGCGCGCTTCTTCAAGGGCGGCTTCAAAGCGTTCGTAGGTTTGGAAAATTTCGCCATGAATGTAGTTGTAACCCACATTGATGCCCATGGCATAAGCTGCAATGGCCATGCCTTCAATCACGATGTGTGGATTGAATTGCATGATGTCACGGTCTTTGCAAGTGCCCGGCTCACCCTCATCCGAATTGCAAACCAAATACTTTTGACCTGGAAACTGGCGGGGCATGAAGCTCCACTTCAGGCCGGTTGGGAAACCCGCACCGCCTCGGCCGCGCAAAGCAGACTCTTTGACTGTGGCAATGACTTGGTCTTGTGTCAAACCTTCACCGCCATCTTGTCCCAAAATTTTGCGCAAAGCTTGGTAGCCACCGCGCGCTTCGTAATCTTTTAAGCGCCAGTTGTGGCCATTCAAACCCGACATGATTTGCGGGTTGATGTGACGCTCGTGGAATGAAGATTCCAAGCCGGTGGCCGCAAAGCGTGACAACAATTGATTCAGATCAGCGCTCATGCTGCGCCTCCAGATTTTTGCAAAGTATCGATCAAATCGTCGAGCTTCTCGTTGCTCATGAAGCTGCACATGGTGCGGTCGTTGACCAACAACACAGGCGCATCGGCGCATGCACCTTGGCACTCACTGGGTTGCAAAGTAAACAGGCCATCAGAGGTCGTTTCACCCACTTGTATGCCCAAACGCTTTTGCAAATGGACCAGTGCTTGCTGGCCACCATGCAACTGGCAAGGTAAATTGTTGCAAACGTTCAGCTTGAACTTGCCCAATTTTTGCTGGTTGTACATGTTGTAAAAAGTAGTGACTTCGTGCACCGCCATGGGCGCCATGCCCAGGTAGTCGGCCACAACTTTTTCGCTCTCGGCGCTAACCCAGCCAAGCTCTTGTTGCACGATAGACAAACAGGCCATGACAGCTGATTGCTTTTGATCGGCAGGAAATTTGGCCACTTCGCGAGCGAAGCGGGCTTTGGTCTCATTAGAGATCATCGGTCAATCTCTCCAAACACAATGTCCATGGTTCCAATGATGGCCACTGCGTCGGCCAACATGTGGCCACGGGCCATTTCATCAAGGGTCGCCAGGTGGGCGTAGCCCGGGGCACGAATTTTTAAACGGTAAGGCTTGTTGGCACCGTCGCTGACGAGGTAAATACCAAACTCACCTTTGGGATGTTCAACAGCGGCATAGGCCTGGCCTTCGGGGACATGGAAGCCTTCTGTGAACAGTTTGAAATGGTGAATCAAACCTTCCATGTTGGTCTTCATGGCTTCGCGCGAAGGAGGCGCAATTTTGTGGTTGTCGGTAATGACAGGGCCGGGGTTGGCGCGCAGCCACTTGATACATTGCTGAATGATCCGATTGGATTCACGCATTTCTTGCATGCGCACCAAGTAGCGGTCGTAGCTGTCACCCGTTTTACCCACCGGTACATCAAACTCAACTTCGGAGTAAACCTCGTAAGGCTGCGTTTTGCGCAAATCCCAAGCAACGCCAGAGCCGCGCAACATAGGGCCTGTCATACCCAAATTCAATGCACGCTCGGGCGAAACAACACCCACGCCCACGGTGCGCTGCTTCCAAATGCGGTTGTTGGTGAGCAAGGTTTCGTACTCATCGATGCAATGTGGGAAGCGGTTTGTAAAGTCTTCAATGAAGTCAAGCAAAGAGCCCTGCCGGTTGACATTCATTTCTGCAATGGCTTTGGCATTGCGAATTTTATTGACTTGGTACTGCGCCATGGTTTCTGGCAAATCACGGTAGACACCGCCAGGACGGAAATAAGCTGCATGCATTCGAGCACCGGAAACGGCCTCGTACATGTCGAACAAGTCTTCGCGTTCACGGAATGCATAGACTAAGACAGTCGAGCTGCCACAGTCGTTGGCGTGAGAGCCCAACCACATGAGGTGATTGAGCAGTCGTGTGATTTCGGAGAACATGACGCGGATGTATTGGGCACGTTTTGGCACATCGATGCCAAGCAACTTTTCAATGGCCAAGCAATAGGCATGCTCATTGCTCATCATGGACACGTAGTCCAATCGGTCCATGTAGGGCAAGGACTGAATATAAGTTTTGCTTTCAGCCAACTTTTCAGTAGCGCGGTGCAAGAGGCCAATGTGAGGATCTGCGCGCTGCACAACCTCTCCATCAAGTTCCAGAACCAATCGAAGCACGCCGTGGGCCGCAGGGTGTTGCGGACCAAAGTTCAGTGTGTAGTTTTTAATTTCTGCCATGTTGATAGACACGAACGCTTAAGCGCTTAGTGCAGACCTCCGTATTTTTCTTCGCGGATGATCCGAGGCGTGATTTCGCGGGGCTCAATGGAGACAGGTTCGTAAATCACGCGGGCTCGTTCAGCGTCATAACGCATTTCGACATGACCCGAGACTGGGAAATCTTTTCTGAAAGGATGCCCAATGAATCCGTAATCGGTAAGAATTCGGCGCAAATCCTGATGGCCCTCAAACACAATGCCGAACAGGTCAAACGCTTCGCGCTCGTACCAGTTGGCTGAATTCCACAAGGCATTGACCGAGTCAACCAATGGCAAGTCATCATGGGGGCAAAGCACCATGACACGGACTCGCTGATTCAGGCTGACCGACAACAAGTGAACAACGATCCCAAAGCGGGGGCCAACAGTACCGACATCAGCATAGGTTGAGTAGTCCATGCCACACAGATCGATGAGTTGCTCGAAGCTGCAAACGGGAGAATCACGCAATGTTTGCATGACGCTCAGGTAATTGACAGAAGACACTTTGACAGTGACCTCGTTCAAAGCCACTGAAACTTCAGACACTTGTGAGCCCAAAACTTGAATGAGATTTTGCTGGAGTTGCTCGGGGTGAATCGAAAAAGTCATGTTGATTCTTTCAAACACGAGCAATGGTGTTGGTGCGTCGAATTTTTTGCTGCAACTGGATGATGCCGTAAATCAGGGCCTCGGCAGTGGGTGGGCAACCCGGCACATACACATCAACCGGCACAATTCGATCACAACCCCTGACCACGGAATAGCTGTAGTGGTAATACCCGCCGCCATTGGCACAAGAGCCCATGGAAATAACCCAGCGGGGCTCAGACATTTGGTCATACACTTTTCGCAAAGCAGGCGCCATTTTGTTGGTCAGGGTACCCGCAACAATCATCAGATCACTTTGGCGCGGACTGGCACGGAAAACTTCTGCACCAAATCGAGCCAAGTCGTATCGCGCTGTGGCGGCATGCATCATTTCTACCGCACAGCAAGCCAAGCCAAACGTCATGGGCCACAAAGAACCTGTCTTGGCCCAATTCACCACAGAGTCGTAACTTGTGGTGATGAAGCCTTCTTTCATCACGCCTTCAATCATTGTTCACATCCTTGTTGAAGCAGCCATTCAATTCAAAATTTTGCAAAGACGCCTGTTTGGAAATTACTCCCAATCGAGTGCGCCCTTTTTCCATTCGTACACAAAACCGACGACCAGAATGCTTAGGAAAATAACGACACCCACGAAGCCTGCGACACCCACTTCTTTGAGGGCAACCGCCCATGGAAAGAGAAACGCAATTTCAAGGTCAAACAAAATGAACAAGATCGCCACCAAGTAATAGCGCACGTCAAATTTCATGCGCGCATCTTCGAAAGCTTCGAAACCGCATTCGTAAGGAGAATTTTTGGCCGCGTCAGGGCGATTAGGGCCAAGGATATAGCCCAGAACTTGAGGAATGACGCCGATGGCAACGCCCACCAAAATGAACAACAAGATAGGAAGGTATTGGTCGAGGTTGATCATGAACTTCAAATCAATGGGGAGACGCCGAATGCAAACATTCAGCGCCTCTGAGTTGGTGCCGTCGGCGAGACTCGAACTCGCACAGCTTTCGCCACTACCCCCTCAAGATAGCGTGTCTACCAATTTCACCACGACGGCGGTTATTTGTTCCAATGGCATGAGGCATCCACACGTGGATTTTTGGCGCTTGGAACAGCTGGTAGTTTACCCCTAAACAAGGTCAATCTTGCAGGGTAAACACCGAAATTTCTGTCACGCACCAAGAAGTTAATGCACGCGAGATTTCTTACTTTGAAATTGCAGGGGCAGCAGGCGTGACAGGCGCATTACCAGGAATTTGCGAGGCCGTACTGTTGTCTACAGGTGCTGGCCTAGAAGTTGGCACAAGGACAGAACTACCTTCCAACACGCTGTTTGAAGAAGAAGGACGCAAATTACCAAAGTAAGCCAACATCAAGGTGCTTACGAAAAATACAGCCGCCAAAACTGCCGTGGTGCGTGACAAGAAATTAGCACCACCCGAGGCCCCAAACAAACTGCCAGAACTGCCGCTGCCAAAGGCCGCACCCATGTCAGCACCTTTGCCGTGTTGCACCAAGATCAATCCAATCATGGCCAAGGCCGACAACATCTGTACAGCCAAAATTACGGTGATCATTGCATTCATGCTTTGCTCCAAATCAAAAATCTTGTGTCAAAAGTTCAGGCCGACCTAAGCGGTTTTTGAACCAGCAGCCATGATGGCCAGAAAATCGGTCGCTTTGAGGGCTGCGCCACCAATCAAACCACCATCAATGTCGGCTTGCGCCAGCAACTGTGCGGCGTTGGCAGCATTCATACTGCCACCATACAAAATAGAAATACGGTCTGAGTGCGATGTTGCCGCCTTCAGTTGCGCCCGCAACACAGCGTGTACTTCTTGCGCTTGCTCTGGCGTTGCTGTGAGGCCAGTTCCGATGGCCCAAACAGGCTCGTACGCCACCACAATTTCGCTGATGCAATGCCCATTGGTGTGAATGATGGCCGCCAATTGACGCCTCACCACTTCTTCAGTCTGACCAGCTTGGCGGTCGGCCAAAGTTTCACCCACACACACAATGGGGGTGATGCCGGCAGACAAAGCGCGCTGCGCTTTGAGTGCCACAGTGGCATCTGTTTCTGCGTGGTATTGGCGACGTTCAGAGTGGCCAACGATGGCATAGCGAACCGCAAAATCTTTCAACATACCAGCCGAGATTTCGCCTGTGAAAGCACCCACCTCTTGAGCTGACACATCTTGAGAACCTAAAGCTATAAGCGATTGACCGGCAAGCAAAACCTGCACCTGCGCCAAATAGGCAGAAGGCACACAGACTGCAACTTGGCAATTCATGCCTTTGCTGCCGTCTAACACCGCTTGCAACAAAGAAGCATTGGCAGCCAAACTGCCATTCATCTTCCAGTTACCCGCAATGAGCTTTTGCTTCATGGTCAATCCTCAAACACGAAGGCTTGATTACTCTGACTGCGATGGTGCAGCAGGACGCTCGATCAAGGCTTTCATGGACAACTTCACACGGCCTTTTTCGTCGGTCTCGAGCACTTTGACTTTGACGATCTGACCCTCTTGCAAATAGTCAGACACTTTTTCAACGCGCTCATGTGCAATTTGGCTGATGTGCAACAAGCCATCTTTGCCTGGCAACAAATTGATCAAAGCACCGAAGTCGAGTAACTTAGTGACTGGGCCTTCGTAGACCTTGCCAATTTCAACTTCAGCGGTGATTTGCTCAATGCGGCGCTTGGCTTCATCAGCCTTGGCACCGTCAGTGGCTGCGATGGTGATCGTGCCGTCTTCATTGATGTTGATTTGAGTGCCCGTCTCTTCGGTGAGCGCACGAATGGTAGCGCCACCCTTACCGATCACATCGCGAATTTTCTCGGGGTTGATCTTCATGGTGAAGAGCTTGGGTGCGAAGTTAGACACTTCGGTTTTGGCTTCGCTCATGGCATCTTGCATCTTGCCCAAGATGTGCATGCGCGCTTCTTTGGCTTGTGCCAAGGCCACTTGCATGATCTCTTTGGTAATGCCTTGGATTTTGATGTCCATCTGCAAAGCAGTCACACCGTTGGTGGTACCGGCCACTTTGAAGTCCATGTCGCCCAAATGATCTTCGTCGCCCAAGATGTCGGTCAACACTGCAAAGCGGCTTGCGTCTTTGATGAGGCCCATGGCAATGCCTGCCACGTGTGCTTTCATGGGCACGCCTGCGTCCATCAAGGACAAACAGCCACCGCACACAGAAGCCATGGAAGAAGATCCATTGGACTCTGTAATTTCAGAGACCACACGCATGGTGTAGGGGAACTCTTCTTTGGTAGGCAACACAGCGGCCAAAGCACGCTTGGCCAAACGGCCGTGACCAATTTCACGACGCTTTGTAGAGCCCATGCGGCCAACTTCGCCAGTGGCAAAGGGAGGCATGTTGTAGTGCAACATGAAGCGGTCTTCGTACTCACCGGCCAAGGCGTCAATGCGTTGTGCATCGCGCTCTGTGCCCAAAGTGGCGATGACCAAGGCTTGTGTTTCGCCGCGTGTGAACAAGGTAGAACCGTGCGTGCGTGGCAACACTGAGTTGCGGATTTCGATAGGACGAACAGTGCGTGTGTCGCGGCCATCGATGCGCGGCTCGCCTGCCAAGATTTGGCTGCGCACAATGTTGGCTTCGATGTCAAACAACATGCCTTCAACTTTGACGCTGTCAAACTCAACGCCTTCAGCCTTGAGGCCTGCCATGGTGGCTGCGTAGGTTTCGCGGCAAGCTTGAGTTCGGCTTTGCTTGTTGCGAATTTGGTAAGCGGCGCGGAGTTTTTCTTCTGCGTGCGCATTGACTTTGGCAATGAGCGCTTCATCCTTGGCAGGCGCAGTCCAATCCCAGGCGGGTTTGCCAGCGTCGCGCACCAATTCGTGAATGGCATTCACGGCAATGTTGCCCTGCTCATGACCAAACACCACAGCACCCAACATGATCTCTTCGGACAACTGTTGCGCTTCTGATTCAACCATGAGCACAGCAGCTTCTGTACCGGCAACGACCAAGTCCATCTGGCTGTCTTTGCGTTGTGTTTGACCGGGGTTCAACACGTATTCGCCGTTGATATAACCCACGCGCGCAGCGCCGATCGGGCCATTGAAAGGCACGCCAGAAATAGACAATGCGGCGCTGACTGCAATGAGGGCAGCAATGTCGGCATCGACTTCAGGGTTCAAAGAAACGGTGTGCACCACAACGTGCACATCGTTGTAGAAACCTTCTGGAAACAGAGGGCGGATAGGTCGGTCAATTAGGCGACTGGTGAGAGTTTCCAGTTCGCTGGGCTTGGCTTCGCGTTTGAAAAAGCTGCCTGGGATTTTGCCCGCTGCATAAGCTTTCTCAATGTAGTCCACGGTTAAGGGGAAAAAGTCTTGACCGGCTTTGGAATTTTTAGAAGCCACCACTGTGGCCAAGACCACGGTGTCTTCAATGTTGACCAGCACAGCGCCGGAAGCTTGGCGTGCAATTTCGCCGGTTTCCATGATGACCTTGTGTTGGCCCCATTGGAAAGTTTTTGTCACTTTGTTGAAAATGGACATGTTGAATAACTCCAGAAAATCACAATGCAAAGGGCTGCACTGAAAAGCCTAGATATTGCCAGTCTGAACTCGATGCCATTCCATGAATGATCTGTGTTGAAACACAAATGATTGATGGAATGACACAGCGCGGGTTCGGTCTGAAAACGTCTTTTTAGAAAACTTAAAGTAGAAAACGCCTGAGCTAGCGGGCTAACTCAGGCGCTTGTCATCTTTCGATACGCTTATTTGCGCAGACCAAGTTTGGCGATCAGAGCAACGTAGCGGTCAGCGTCTTTGGACCGCAAGTAGTCCAATAATTTACGGCGACGGCTAACCATGCGCAACAAACCGCGGCGACCGTGATGGTCTTTGGCGTGTGTTTTGAAATGGGGTGTCAACTCGTTGATGCGAGCTGTGAGCAAAGCCACCTGGACTTCGGGGCTACCCGTGTCATTGGCGGCGCGAGCGTTGGCCTTGACGACCTCAGCCTTGATAGAGGATGCAATCATTTTTTCTTCCTTTTTTCGCCTTTGAATCAAAGCAGCAATGCGGCTTCAATCAATGAGACGATGTTTATAACTTGCGCAAGCGGTTTGGAATCAACTGCTGCGTGCGATCTTGTGCGGCGGTCTCCCGCTTGGCAAAGCCTTGGAATTATAACCACAGGCAGGCAACTCGGGAACCCCTTAGGATTTAACTGGCTAAAAAAACAGTGCTTAACCGGCCATGAAGCTTCAAAATCACTTCAAAATAAGCTTCATATGGACAAAATCAGAATCGATAAATGGCTTTGGGCTGCCCGTTTTTACAAAACCCGGTCTCTGGCCACAGACGAAATAGGCAAAGGACGCGTGGCCATCAATGACCAGACCATCAAGGCCTCCAGAGAAGTGAAAGTGGGCGACACCGTCAAAGCCAGACAAGGCGATATCACCCGAACAGTCAAGGTTTTAGCCATCAGTGACCAAAGGGGGCCTGCGCCAATCGCGCAAGCTTTGTACGAAGAAACGCATGACAGCCTTGAACTCAGAGACAAAATCAGCGTTCAAAGGCGTCTGTCCAAAGAACCCGCCCTGAGCATTGAACAGGGCCGCCCGACCAAAAGAAATCGCCGCGATTTAGAGAAGGCCAAGCAGGTAGGCTGGAACGACCGATGGAGCGCCTCCCTAGACACTGACTGACGCCTAGGTGCCAAATAACGTTGTTTACAGGGGTTTTCACCCTCCCCCCGCTTTTGTCTGCACTCTAAAGTGTGAAACGACAAAATCACAAACAGGAGTCATGCTGTGCAGTTTTCTAAACACCTCGGAAAGTCCACCCGCCGTTTTGGCCTCAGCCTCATCGGAGCAGTCAGCTTGGCCAGTACGATGGGCTTCGGACTTCTCGCAAGTTCAAGCGCCATGGCGCAGGCCTACCCCAACAAGCCCATTCGTTTGGTTGTGACCTTCCCCACCGGTGGCGCACCCGACATTTTGGCCCGTTTGTTCAGTGAAAAATCACAACTGGGACAGCCCATTGTGATCGACAACAAACCAGGCGCAGGTGGCAATATTGGTAGCGATGTGGTGGCCAAGGCAGCTGGCGATGGCTACACACTGGTCATGGGCACCGTAGGAACACACTCTATCAATGGCGCGTTGTACGCAAAAATGCCCTACGACATGGTGAAAGACTTCACGCCCATTTCCTTGATTGCATCGGCCCCCAATTTGCTGGTTGTCAACAATGACCTGCCCGTCAAAACGGTGCAAGAACTCATTGCCTACATGAAAGCCAATCCGAACAAACTCTCCTATGCCTCACCTGGCATTGGCACCTCGGTTCACATGTCAGGTGAATTGTTCAAGTCAATGACCGGCACCAGCATGACGCACGTACCCTATAAAGGTCGTCAGTTTTACGTGCCTGATTTGTTAGGTCCCTCTGCTTTGCCTTTGGCCAAAGAAGGCAAGATTCGGGCAATTGCGCAAACCACGGCCAAGCGCTCTGCCGCTGCGCCCGATGTGCCCACCGTGGCTGAAACATTGCCCGGCTTTGAAGCCATCACCTGGTTTGCCATGTTTGCCCCTGCCAACACGCCCAAGCCTGTCATAGACAGATTGAATGCAGAAGTGTTGCGTGTTTTCAAACTGCCTGAAGTGGCAGAGCGTATCAAAACATTAGGGCTAGAAGCAGTTCTCTCATCACCCGATGAACTGGCCAAATACCAAGCAACTGAAATTGTGAAGTGGGCCAAAGTGGTCAAAGATTCTGGCGCCAAAGCCGAATAAGCATCGCTCACCCAACACATCCTTTCAACAAGTTTTTTTGGACTTTTCAAATGACAATTGATTTAAACCGACGCGACGTTCTTCAAGCCAGCTTGGCAGGCGCCGTCAGCATCGCCATGCCGGCCATGGCGCAAAGCAATTTCCCTTCAAGACCCATTAAGCTGATTTGCCCTTGGCCTGCGGGTGGATCCACCGACGGCGTCATGCGCGCCTTGGCTGAAAGTGCCACCCGAATTTTGGGTAGTCCTGTGGTCATTGAGAACAAGGCCGGCGCCAGCGGTATGCTCGGCCCCAATGAATTGGTAAGCGCCAAACCCGATGGCTACACCCTGTCACAGTTGACCATTGGTATTTTGCGTTTGCCGCACATGCAAAAAATGCAATTTAATCCTCTGCAAGACTTTACTTTTATTGCTTGCTTAACGGGCTACACCTTTGGCATTGTGGTGCGCTCTGACTCCCCCATCAAGTCCATCAAAGACTTGGTAGATTACGCCAAGGCCAACCCCGGGAAATTTACTTTTGGCTCTACAGGCAACGGCACAACGCCGCACTTGGCCGTGGAAGAATTCGCCATGAAAGCAGGCATTCAGTTGCAACACATTCCTTTCAAGGGCAACGCAGATGGCATGGCTTCCTTGTTAGGCGGCCATGTGATGTCACACAGCGACGCCACGGGCTGGGCGCCGCACGTCGATGCAGGCACTTGCCGCTTGTTGGCCACATACGGCAGCAAGCGAACCAAACGCTGGCCCAATGTGCCCACACTCACCGAACTGGGCTACGACACCGTGTCTGATTCTCCGTTTGGCATAGGCGGTCCCAAGGGCATGGACCCAGCCGTAACGCGCAAACTCCATGATGCGTTCAAGAAAACTTTGGAAGATCCACAAGTACTGGCCACTTTTGAAAAGTTTGACCAATCGGTGATTTACATGAACTCCGAGGACTATGCCAAGTTTGCACGTGACAATTATCAGAAAGAGAAAGTCATCATTGAAAAATTGGGCTTGGCCAGACCCGCTTAATCATCTTCATTTCGCCTGAAAAAAAAGCCCAGCTAACTCTGGGCTTTTTTCATGTTCACTTCACAATCAGGACTTAAAAATGAGGACGGTTCATTTTGCAAACAGAGGGCAGTTCTAACTCTTGAGCTTTGAATTGTCGAATCACTTTGAAGCCATAACCCGAGCCCTCCACATCAAATAGCACATCAGGGCCGCCTTGCTTGGCCATCATGGCCACCACCATGGGCTGCTGAAACTGGTGGTCCATGGCGCGCATCTTGCCGCGTTGCCCCGCCATGCTCACCTCAGCGTTTTCAAGCTGCAGAGCCACCGCCATGGGTTCAGTCTGACCCGCTTTTTCGATGGATTGCGCCAAGGCCTCCACCATGAGTTGCATTCGCAAGTGCAAATAGTCTTCTGAAGGTTTTACAAAACGCTGCTTGAAAGACTGGTAGAACTTTACGCTCTCAGCGCCGGGGACATTGGGCATCCACTCGGCAACAGCCAAGACCTTGCCAACACCAGCATCCCCCATTGCGGCAGGTGCACCCAACGCATTGCCATAGAAGGTGTAAAACTTTCCTTCGTAGCCTACATCTTTGGCAGCCTTCACCAAGAAGCTAAGGTCATTCCCCCAATTGCCAGTGATCACGGCTTGAGCACCGGACGCTCTGATTTTGGCGGCATACGGCAGAAAATCTTTGACTCTGCCCATGGGGTGCAATTCATCACCCGCGATTTGAATATCGGGCCGAAGTTTTTCAAGTTGCACTTTGGCTTCTCGCAAGACAGATTGACCAAAGCTGTAATCTTGCCCAATCAAATACACCGACTTCAATTTTGTATCTTGCTTCAACACTTGCATCAGGGCTGCCATGCGCATGTCTGCGTGCGCATCAAATCTGAAGTGCCAAAAATTGCATTTTTCTTGTGTGAGCGCAGGATCGACAGCGGCGTAGTTTAAAAAGAGAACACGCTTTTGCGGTTCACGCTCATTGTGTTTTTGAATGGCGTCCACCAAAACAGCAGCGTTGGCCGAGGAGTTTCCTTGCAAAACAAATTGAGCACCCGAATCAATGGCCGAGCGCAAAGAAGTTAAAGCTTCTTCACTTTGGCCCTTGCTGTCGTAGCGGTTCAATACCAATCTGCGTTTGCCTTCTTGCGTAGCCACGCCGCCTCGCGCATTGACTCGCTCCACAGCCCAAACCAAATTTCGAAGGACTGCTTCACCGGTGTTGGCAAAGGGCCCGCTCATGCCTTCAATGAGGGCCAGCTGAACGGGAGGCAATTGAATTAAGGGTGTTTGGGCGTTCACTGAAAAACTCAAACACAAGATACCGACTAGCCACAGGCGAGCCCAAAGTCTAAAGAAAACTAACAAACCAATGTTCCAAAAAAATCAGATAAGCACAGAATCCATGTTCGACAGCGGCCAACGTGGTTTAACGTCAAACCCATAATTCAATTCAGCTTGCTGCTTGCCTGACTGAACGCGCATCGCTGCTGCCATGGCAATCATGGCGCCGTTGTCTGTGCACAAATGAAGCTCAGGATAGTGCACACGCACGCCTGCTTTTTCGCAAGCTTGATTCAATTGCAATCGCAAAGAACGATTGGCGCCTACACCTCCCGCTACAACCAAGCGGCGCAGGCCTGTTGCCTTCAACGCGGCCATTGATTTTTTCACCAGCACTTCCACAATGGCGGCCTCAGTCGATGCCGCCAAATCTGCTTTGTGAGTGTGGCGGGTGTCGTGCAGTGCTGCGCCCAGTTTGTTGGCTTGTGTCAGCACAGATGTTTTTAAACCTGCGAAAGAGAAATCAAAATTACCACTGTGCATTAAAGGGCGGGGCAGTTTGAAGGCTTGCGGATTACCGCCCTCTGCACACTTAGACAAAGCCGGCCCACCCGGATAACCCAAACCCATGAGCTTGGCGGACTTGTCGAATGCTTCGCCCGCTG
>JAJTDK010000127.1 GCA_021300495.1 Limnohabitans sp.
CACTGGCATGAAGCTTCGCAACAATTGGTTCGCGATGCCAATTGGGAGTTTCATTACCTGGAAAATTCAACGCAAAGCTATGGCTGGGACATGGTGATCGACGGTGAGCATGGCTGGTTCATGGACAACGGCAAGCACAACTACTTCATGAGCATGTTGGGTGCGGGCATTCACAAAGCCGCCAACCGACTCATTCGAGTGTCACTGAAGAATGCTCAATCACATCAAAGCTGGGAAATCACCGGCCTGCCTCACGGCAGCGTTACAAACCCACCCTTGATCGATTTGAAACGCCGCATTGTGGTGGGCTACGACTCTGCCAACCGCCATTTACGCGCTTGGAAAATTGACGCAAGTCAAAACGGCAATGAGTACGATGCTGAATTGAATCCTCTTTGGCACCATGAAAATTTTGGCGCTGCCAGCCACATGCTGTTGTTTTCCAATACGGGCGAACTGTGCGTCAATGACTACAGCCGCTTTGACGAACAGGTGCTGGTGTTGGACATTGAAACTGGCCAAGAAAAAGCACGCGTCAAAACCGGAGGGCTCATGCAGGGCGTGGTATTTCCAAGCGCTGGTTGGCACCGAGATTTTTACTGGTGTTCTATGGACCGTCTTTCGCGCATTTACGTCCCTTCTGTTTAAAGAATCGAATTTGGCATGTCTAAAACTATTTTGATCACTGGCGCGGGCTCTGGTATCGGCAAAGACTCAGCATTTGCCTTGGCTGCCAGGGGGCACCGCGTGCTGGCCACCACCCAAACTCAGGCGCAAGCTGAAGCCCTAAGCCTCGAGGCGCAAAGCAAGAGCACGCCTCTCGAGGTTTTCAAGCTAGACATCACCTTGGAAGCTGACAGACAACTCATCGAGCCGTATGCCATTGATGTTTTGATCAACAACGCAGGCATGGGCGAATCAGGTTCGTTGGCGGAAGTCGACATGCAACGTGTTCGGAAAATTTTCGAAGTGAATTTGTTTTGCACCCTCGAACTCACCCAAGTTGCTTTGAGCGGCATGATTCGGCGCGAAAAAGGAACTGTGCTTTTGGTGAGCTCCATTGCAGGAAGGGTACCTATGCCCTTCCTCATGCCCTACAGCATGAGTAAGTTTGCACTCTCAGCAGCTGGGGCAGGCCTGCGGGCCGAAATGGACCAGCTCAAGAAAAACATTCACATCTCGCTCATCGAGCCTGGCGCCATTCATACCGGTTTCAACCAAGCCATGACAGACAGCAAATATGCATGGATGGGACAGTCTTCCTACTTTGCCCACCAAGCCCAGAAGATGCAGAAGCAAGAGCGCGCTACGTTTAAATTGTTAGAAGCACGCAGCACGCAAGGCATCGTGAATCAAATTATCAAAGCGACGGAAGCCAGCCGACCTAAGCTGAGATACACCTCGCCTTGGATTCAAGGCTTTGGCGTTCGTTTGGCCAGAATTTTTGGAGTTTAAAAATGCGCATTGGAAAACTGGGCTCAGCCCTTATCTTGATTGCAATTCTTGCGGGCAGCTTGTACGCCTTTCAAGAACCCATTAGCTTGCAAATCGCAAAGCGCATCACTGCGCAGCGAATGGGCGGCGATCCCCTCAAAGATTTACCCGATGGTTTGCACATTGCTGTTTGCGGCGCAGGCTCCCCCATGCCTGATGACAAACGGGGCGGGCCTTGTACCCTGGTCATTGCTGGACAACAACTTTTTGTTTTTGACACAGGCAACACCAGTGCGCGAAACATCAACAAAATGGGTTTCAATGCAGGCAACATTCAGGGCATCTTCCTCACACACTTTCACTCAGACCACATCGATGGCTTAGGTGAATTGCTCCTCCAGCGATGGGTCTCCAATTCAAATACACAACCCGTTCCGGTGCATGGCCCCGAGGGTGTCGAAACGGTGGTCAACGGTTTCATGCAAGCTTATAGCCTTGATCGTGGCTATCGGGTAGCGCACCATGGCGAGGCCATTGTTCCAAGCAGTGGATTTGGCGCAAAAGCCGTTTCATTCAAAACCCAAGCATTCGAAACCATGCTGTTGTATGACAGTCAAGACACAAAAATTCACGCCTTCAGTGTGGCGCACGCCCCCATTCATCCTGCAGTTGGCTACAAAATTCAATACAAAGACAGAAGCATTGTGATCAGCGGCGATACCACTCCCTCTGTGCATGTGGCCAAGGCTGCTCAGGGTGTAGACGTACTGATACACGAGGCCATGTCGATGGAATTAATGAAGCTGCTACAAGAAGGCGCAAAAACGGCCAAACGTGACAAGCTCGAACAAATCATGAAGGACATTACGGACTACCACACCTCGCCCGTTCAAGCTGCCGAAATTGCCCAGCAAGCGCAGGTGTCCTATTTACTGCTCAACCACATTGCGCCGCCACTTCCATTGCCAGGCTTGGTGGATGCGTTTTTAAAAGGCACGGCAGAAGTTTTCAAGGGCAAGATTCAAGTAGCCAAAGATGGCAATTTCTTGAGCTTGCCAGCGGGAAAGAAAAGCATTGACGCCAGTCATCGCTTTTGAGTTTTTTTGAATTTTCAAGCCATTTTAAGATTGATCAAGTTTCATGCGCCAATTGCCTCACATCGAAAATTTTCTTCGCACACCCGAGGAAAGATTTCAAAATCTGCCCGACTTTACTTACCAACCCAACTACACCGAAATTGGCGGATTGCGCATTGCCTATATCGATGAGGGCCCCAAAGATGGCCCCGTTGTTTTGCTCATGCACGGCGAGCCTGCATGGTCTTTTCTTTACCGCAAAATGATTCCAGTTTTGGTTGAGGCCGGCATGCGAGTACTGGTACCCGATCAAGTAGGTTTTGGTCGCACCGACAAACCCACTCAACGCTCTGACTACACCTACGAAAACCATGTGCAGTGGATGAG
Organism: Limnohabitans sp.; assembly: GCA_021300495.1. Taxonomy (GTDB): domain Bacteria; phylum Pseudomonadota; class Gammaproteobacteria; order Burkholderiales; family Burkholderiaceae_C; genus Limnohabitans_A. The sequence goes on from JAJTDK010000127.1 coordinate 2,898, forward strand.
CGCATGGCTTGAATCGGTCGACGCATTACGATGCACCCTACCCCAACAGCCGCTACAAAGTAGGGGCCAGAGTGTTCCCCACATTGGTGCCCATTCACCCAAGCGATCCCGCTCGCGAAGCCAATGAGCGAGCGTGGGACATGTACAAAGCTTGGACCAAGCCCTTTATCACCTTGTTTGCTACGCGAGACCCCGTCACAAAAGGTGGTGAAAGGATGTGGCAGAAATTGGTGCCGGGTGCAGCCCATCAAAACCACACCAAAATTCGAGGTGCTGGCCACTTTGTTCAAGAAGACAAAGGGGAAGAAGTGGCGCAAGCTTTGGTGGCATTTATTCGCGCCAACTAAAAGACACACCACCATCAAAGCACGCAAGCCTGCCGGCTTGCAGCTTGGGTGTGTTCAGTTGCTGTAATAAATGTATTCGTCGCTTATCAGCGTTTTTTGCAAAATGTGCTTGTCAATGGCGATGGCAGCCTCCGCCATGGAAGGCCAGTTAGGCTTGACTTGCGTCGCATTGAAAGCTTCTAATTCTTTCTTCATGCTGGCCACTCTGGCAGGCTCTTGCGTGGCCAAATTCACTTTTTCAGTCGGGTCTGTCGCCAGGTGGTAGAGCCAGTCTTTTCTTGGGTTTTGCGTCACTTGCAATTTCCAGTCGCCTTTTCGAATCACCCGATACGTATCGGTTCGCCAGAACAAAGAGCGATCTGGCCCTTTGTCGGCAGGCTTGGCGATTTGGGGTAACAAGTTAATGCCATCCATGGGTCTGTCGGTGGGCATCTTGGCGCCCGTGGCTGCAGCAACCGTGGTGAAGATGTCAATGTGGTTAACAGGCAATTGCGGCTTCACACCCTTGGGGATGCCTGCGGGCCAACGCATGAACATCGGAACTCGAATGCCACCTTCAAAAAACGTGGCCTTCCAGCCGCGGTAAGGAGTGTTCAAACCATCCAGGCCCACGTAATGTGCACCGCCGTTGTCGCTGGTAAAAATCACAATGGTGTTGTCGTCCAAGCCCTTGTCCTTGAGTGTTTGTAGCACACGACCAATGTTGCGATCTAGGTTGCGAACCATGGCGGCATACACTCGCAATGTGTGATTTTCAATGTGCGACAGTGCTGCGTAGTCTTCTTTGGTGGCTTGCAGGGGTGTGTGCGGCGCGGTGTAGGCCAAGTAAAGGAAGAAGGGTTGATTGCGATTGGCCTCAATGGCTTTTTCGGCTTCGTCCGTCAGGTAATCGGTGACGAAACGTTTAGGCTTGAAAAGTTCGCTGTTGTTAAAGCGCATGCCAAAACTACCAGCAGCCCATTGAAATCTGTCGATGATGTCAAACGATTGCTGCGCATTCACCACATTGGGATCGTTCTCTGGCAAGTAAAGAGAGCTAGCATGGGGAAACGACAAAGACTCATCAAAGCCATGCTCGTAAGCTCTAAATTGTGGTGCATCGCCCAAATGCCACTTGCCCACGTGCAGGGTTCGATAGCCTTGCCCTTGAAGCAACTTGGCCAACGTAATTTCTGAGCGTGGCAGCCCCATGGTTTCATAAGGAATCAGATCCTTCTCACGATCAGCGTGATAGATGGCGTCATGAACTTGGTTGGAGCCCTTGTAGTGGCCAATGACTTTCATGAACTGCTTAGGCGTTGGCGTGAACTCATAGCCAAAACGCGTGGGATAACGCCCGGTCATCATGGCGGCACGTGAAGGTGCACAGGTGGCATTGCCCGAATAGCTGGTCTCAAAATTGGCACCTTGCTGCGCCAAACTGTTGATAAAGGGGGTGGGCACGGTGCCTTTGGCCAAGCCGCCGCCGTTCAAGCTGATGTCGTTGAAGCCCAAGTCGTCGGCCACAATCAAAATGACATTGGGTGGCTTGACGCCAACACGGCCTTCAGAGCTTTCTGGTTTAGCCGCTGGCATGGCCCAAGTCACTTCCCTGTTAGGTGCATGCTCTTCTCGGATGAAGATTTTGACCACCCACAGGAGAATCTCTGCTTGGCCACCTTTGACATAAAGCCCGCCCACCAGCAAGACGAGGGCGGAAATGAACAATCCAAAAACAATGACAATTTTCTTCAGCATGCGAGGCCCATGTAGGTGGGTTTCAGAGTCTTGAATGGTAAACCTTCAAGACTTTGCTCTAAATCAGAGAAAAACCCTTTAAAAACAAGGATGTCATAAAAACATACATCCATGTATGGAAAATATAGCAAAATAATGCTTCACCGAGTAGCCCTCCAAAACCCTCGGTCCTATTGAAAGAATTTCATGTCTGAACTTGCAGTTAGAAAATTATTGGTTGACCTCACCACGCCTTTTGAAAAGCGTTGGTGTGGTGG